>JALGUG010000282.1 GCA_029820995.1 Candidatus Zipacnadia bacterium | reverse complement strand
TGCCGTATGCTGCCCGTGGCGCTCCAGCAGCCTCGCGCCCGAGCTGTCCTGCGCTCAGTTCACGCCAGACCCAAACCCGCTTGTTTTGGCCTGGTTTCCCGGCTCGGTCCAGTCCGTCTGATCGGCACCCACTTGGAGCTGTTTCAGAACCGTGTGGGAGCGCCTTCAGGCGCGAACCGCCCTCTGCCTTTGGGATTACGAAACCGCCTCTTGACCGTGGCGCGCTCGGCACGAGCCAAGCGTAGCGCAGCCGTCGCCCCTCCGCCCCAAAGATCCGCCGCCACTCTTGCCCCTGTGCGTGCCTCGCCGCCGGCTCCTTCATCTTTCATTCATCGCTCATCGTTGGCCCGGCTCCATTGCCTCGCCGTGTCTCTCGGCCCACAGGCTGCGTCTCCTGTGACCTCTTGAGTGACCGCAGATAGCCACCGATCTTCTCTTTCCGACCTGCTGGAAAGCCAAACTGAACCAGCACCGCCTGGACCTCTCGGATGCTCGGCCACCGGCCGTGACGTTGGCAGGCTGCCTCTATCGCTCGCCGGACCCTGGCTTCGAACGCTTCCCTGCGGCGCTGGTTCTCATTCCGGAGCGGCACCCGCCGCGCTTCATCAGACGACAGCTCTGTCAGGCCGTAGAGTTGCTCCAGAATCTGCCTTTGTTCAGCGCTGATCGAGGCAGGCGGATGAACCGGTTTCCCGCGTGGCCTCTCGACGACTCCGATCACGAAGCCTTCCTTGCCAAACCGGATCAGCCCGTCGCAGACCCCAAGCTCCCTGCCGGCCATGAGAGGGCAGTACAACCGTGTCCGATCACGCGAACACGCCCCGACGGCACGCCTTTCTCCTGGCTCGTGGTCCGGCTGTGGCATCAATGCTCCTGCACTTCATCAGTCCATGGTGGACGACTACCAAAGGACTTGATTTCCAGTCCGACCTTGCGTATACTGTGACTGCATTATGTGCCTGAGCTGGCTCGTCATCCTAGGCGCCTGCTCATGATCCCCGGATGATCGCGAGACATCATTTCAGTTCGTCACACGATGAGCGCATCCGTGGTGGACAGTGCTTCCTGTTGGGCAAGGCGCAGCCCTATGTCGCGCGAGGCATTAGCCAATTTAGTATAGCATTTTGGGGGGGATCCTCCAAATAGGTAAGGTCTGTGTTAGCCCCGTCTTGTATTTCATGGCCGCCGAGCAAATACATGTAGCCGCCTGCATTTGGATTAGACTGACCGTCGGCATGGTTACTTAACAAGTGCCCCATGTCCGCCGTTTGCTTACTACGGCTCCGCTGCAAAGGAAGGTCGATTCCAGACCGAGGAGGCAATCCAGTTTGCCGCAGTACCAGGCTTCCGTGGTCAGTCCACATGCAGGGCAAGCCGTTTGTCCGGACGCTTTTCCCCCGATATGACCAGATAATTCGGCTTATCGGCCCACTCTCCGTCCGGCTTTGACCCCGTAAGATCGCCCACTGTCCCAAACCGCGCCGATAACCCCAACATCATGCGCGCTCTGCACCGGACGCTTCTGCCTTAAGCACGCCCATAACTCTTACAATCGAGCAGGGGGTATAAGGCGATGAAGCTGCATGACGCGGCGGCCGAGTTTCTCGCGTATCTAGAGCATGAACGAGGGTGTAGCCCGCTGACGGTCAGCTCGTACCAATCCGACTTCAGACAGTTCCTGCGGTTCCTGGACGGCCGCGGCGAAGAGGTCAAGGCCGCCAACATCACGACAAGTGCTCGTGCAGGGAGGTCGTCTGGAAGCGGGTGCGCCTCTCCGGAGCCAGCCGGCTGGTCATCACCGCGACTAGCTGCGCGATGTCTCCGCTCCTGACTGCCAGGGCCACCGCGTTCGACATCAGTTTCCTCCCTCGCGCCCAATTGCCGCTTGCTCGTCTGATCCGTCCACCGCCAACACTGAGATGATTCCTTACCTATGCCCGCCTTCGGCCATCGGTGTCATTGTTTCACTTGCGGAGTCGTTTCGTCTGTTCTTGGAAACGGCGATACACCGGGCAGCGCCCGCTGACCTTCGCCCACGACTGCCTCTTGACACTCGGCATACACGTCCCTCGTCGCAGTTACGGGCGCCACCTGGTACAGGGGCAGCAGCCCCGTTGCGTCGCCGGCGTTGGGCCTTCTGGGTCCCGTCGCGGTGGCTCGAAGCTCAGCGGGCTTGCAGGTGAACAGCTCGCGCAACAACAGCGGCACCTTCCAGAGACCGCAGCCCGAATGCCTCGTGTTGGGAAGGCGCAGGAGGCGTAGGCTGTCGCCGTACGTCCTCACAAGGGACGGCAGCTCGCTGAGCGGCACAATGCGGTTGCGGAAACCAGGCAGGTTCACCGATGCGAACTCCACATGCTGAAAGCGATCCACGGCGGTCACAAGAGACACCGTCAGATCATTCGCCTGGCGCGCTTTGTGTCTTAGTCAGTCGCCACACCGAATATGCCGATGAGACAGCGTCACCATTCAGGCTTGCTCGCGCTGTTGCTCGGATCCCGGCGGCCTGGCCGGCCCGGGTTCCGGTGAGCCGGGATGAAGCCTGCACTCTGGCGTCGGGGACCTCCAGGCCGTCCCACGGGTCCGGCTGAAGCTCGCCGAGGTAGAGCGTCGCTTCAGCACTGAGCCGATCTTCGCCGTTCGACCCGTCTGCGGCCAGCTCGTCGTACAGGGCATCCTCGGCCGCGGCGTACTCATCGCTGTCGAGCGTGAGTTCCGCCCCAGCGTACAGTGCCGGAAGTACGTATTCCCGAACCGTCCGCCTGCTTGCGGCATCGTGTCGCCGCAGCACCTGGAGCAACTGAAGGGCCTCGCGCGCTCCCATACGCATCTGTTCGCACGAGGGGTATATAGGCCTTGCGGTCGGTAGCGCGACCATCACCTTACCCCTGCCCCTCGGCCAGCAGGTCGAGCCACTCCGGGATGTCTTCCTCGAAGGGTTCGTGGTCCTAGTCCGTGTCGTCCGGCTTTGGAGGCGGATCCGGCTCTTCGCAGTGGGGGACCCCAAGCTTGCCTGTCTCGGGACGCTCCTGCCCGACGACTGGCGCGTCCTGTGCCGCCTGCCCCTGGGGCCACTTGTCCCCAACGGGGGAGACGCTCAGACCTCGTCCCCTTCTCATTCGCAGCCGCTTCGGCTCCCGGACTCTCCCGGCGCCTCGTCTGCGTGAGCGGGCCTCCGCAGTACACTGCTCGCCGTCCCAGAACAGGCACTCCCGGCACTCCTCGTCGCCCTCGACGAACTCCCGCACCAGCGGGCAGAAGACCGTCCTGTAAGAGCCACGCCCAGTCGTGCCCCGGCTGGACTACCGTCGCGAAGTCGACCACCCTCATCTGCGCGACCGCCTTTGCCTTCGGCAGATCGACGCTCTGCTCAGGGAGGAAGATCCCGTCCAGGTTGTGCAGCTCATGTGATCCCCGTCCACCACGACCAGACCTCCGAGGCGACCCACGCCACACAGGACCAGCTCCTGTATCAGCGTCCACCTCCCTCTCCCGCACACGAGGACGAAGACCCTTAGTTCCTGAATCCTCCGCAGCACGTCCGCTCCCACAACGGCCCGCAAGTCGCGGGAGCCGCTCCGCGATGCTCAGAACGGCGGTCAGTTCCACGCCCGATCTGAACGTATCCCAGACCCACCTCTCAACCACCTCAGGCGCCAGCGGACGGCGCCCGGTCGACACCAGCACAGGACTCAGGCGGGAGCCCGAGCCGTCTCTACCTGCGCACGAACCGACGCTCCCGGAGTTCGCGGAGCGGGAGCGATGCTCTGCTCCCGCTCCTTCCCCCTGCTACTCCCAGTGGTACGTCACTGCCGCCTGCTGCCGTGCGGCCTCCCGGGCTCTGGACCGCCGCCGCCTCGCGGTGTGCGACCAACGCCGGAGCCACGCGACTGAGCGCTACGGTACCCGCCGCCGAGGACAAGGCCTGCACCGACCTCCTGCCGGCCCTGGAACCTGAGTATGCGCGGGAGCCTGGAAGCCGTGCTGAAGCTGTCGGCGGTCGGGGTCGAAGGCCCCCGACATCAGGGCCAGGCAGGCGGGGAAGTTCGGCGCCATGGGAAGCAGTCAGGGACGGTGTGCCTGTCGACGCAGAAGGTGCGCGTGAAGAAGCTTCGGCTTCGGAAGAAGGCCGGCGGCTGAGGCGCGGAGGTTGCGGTTCCCGCTTACGAGGCGATGCAGAGCGACTCATCGCTGAGTGAGAACCTCAGTTCGATCCTGATGCGGGGCGTGTGAGTACGCGCAACTACGAGGCGGTCATCCCAGAGATGGCCGATA
The DNA here is from genome assembly GCA_029820995.1 of Candidatus Zipacnadia bacterium. Lineage (GTDB taxonomy): Bacteria > Armatimonadota > Zipacnadia > JALGUG01 > JALGUG01 > JALGUG01. Next base: position 1,462 of record JALGUG010000282.1, on the reverse strand, counting down.
GCTGCGGGGTCGGCAAGTCGAGTGTAAGCCGCGAGTTCGTTGCCGCCAGCGCCCAGCGGCTCCGTGGTCTGTGCGAGCGGCGTTTCGATGATCTGGACCTGTTGGTCATCTACGTTGATGGCGAGCAATTCGGCGGACACCACGTCATCGTGGCCGTAGGAGTCGATTCCGACGGGAAGAAGCATGACCAGGGTTTGGCCGAAGGAGCGTCCGCGAACACGATCGGGGTCAAGCAGTTGTTGGAGGATCTCGTCGAGCGCGGCCTCGATCCGAGTCGCCGCCGGCTGTTCGTGATCGGCGGATCGAGAGCTCTGCGCAAAGCACTCGACATGGTGTTCGGCTCGGACAACCCGGTCCAGCGTTGTCGCAATCACAAGGTCGAGAACGTGGTAGGCCACCTGCCGGAGGAATTCAAGGATCAGGTGAAGTCGGTGATGAAAGCGGCGTACAAGTTGGAGGCTGATGATGGGATGTCGAAGCTGAAGCAGCACGCGCGATGGCTGCGGACCGAGCACCGATCCGCGGCCGCCAGCTTGCTCGAAGGGCTCGACGACGCCTTCACCATCAACCGGCTGGGACTGCCGCCGAAGCTGAGACGGTGCTTGGCCACGACCAACATCGTGGAGAGTCGGACGTCCGGGGTGCGGATTAGGACCCGGCGGGTGACCAACTGGAAGAACGGGAGCATGGTCTTGCGGTGGGCGGCTGGCGCCGACATCGAGACCGAGAAGAGCTTCCGCAAAGTCCTCGGCTATCAGGAGCTGTGGACGTTGAAGGCCGCATTGGACCGACACGAAACCGATCAGCAGGAGATGGTCGCATAACTACCGAACCCAAGAGAGCCGCCGCAACTATCAACTAGATCCGGGACATGCTCCTGCGCCGCGAGATGTCGGCAGAGCCGAGGCGCTCACTGGGGGGACGGACGCGACGCTCTTCACGACAGATCGCATCGATACCGAGCGTTTTCATTCAGCTTCTCGACAGTAGTAGGACGGAAAAGCTGATGGTGACGGCAAGGATGCAGTTGATCGGCACGCCACTGTTGCTGGCACCGGCCCTATCGCTCTGCGGCGCGATGCCTCCCCAAGCGGCTGAGGCGGCGATCTACCACGTCAGCACGAACCACGCCGACGCCGCGGACACCAACCCCGGCACCGCTGAGCGGCCGCTGAAGAGCATCCAGGCAGCGGCGAGCAAGGTCGAGCCCGGAGATACCGTGGTAATCGCCCCCGGAGACTACGGGGGCGACACCATCACGATTGAGGGGAAACCCGGGACTGCGGAGAGCCCGATCCTGATCAAGGCGGAGCAGCCCGGGACGGTGGTCCTGCAGGGGAATTCGTCGCCCAGCAACGACAATAGGGGGACCGCGCTCAAGCTATCAGGCGCCAGTCACGTGACGGTCGAGGGGATAGTGGTGCGACACTGTGGCACGGGCCTCGCGATAGCCGGGGGCGGA
>JALGUG010000281.1 GCA_029820995.1 Candidatus Zipacnadia bacterium | reverse complement strand
TCCCACTTGGAGGGGCCGGACTACGAAGCGACTGCGCAGCGGTCGTGCGTATCCGGCCCATTACACTTGCCGGGCCGGATGGGGCCCCTGCCCCATCCGGCCCCTCCGACGGCAGGCCGCCTCCAACGGCACGGACTACGAAGCGCCGAATAGCTCCACCTCGCGCACCCACATCAGATGCGGCCGCCCCTCGGGGCCCGCGCCCTTGGGCTGCAATAGCCGGAACCGCACCGCCGTGACCGGCTTGGTTAGCCGCATCGTCGTCTGCGGCACCGGCTCCGTGGGCTTCGCTGTCGCGATGGTCGCCCACTTGCCTTCCTGCCACGCCTGCAGCCTAACCTCCCGAGACGTCCGCGGGATCCCGGCGTCCAGCGACCAGTAGATCGTCGCCCGCGCGACCTGGCGCGGCCGGTCAAACTTCAGCTCAATCCAGTGCTCCTTCTGGTCCTCGGCGGAGGCCCACGCCTCCTTCGTCCAGTGCAGCCCCTCGGCGCGAACGATTCCATCGTTGACGGGCGTCGCATCATACCCCGAGTAGCTGCTGTCCACGGAGGCCTGCGCCTCGCGAGCAATATTGCCCCGCCGCCGCGGGTCCTCCATCACGGCAATGTCGTCGAACCACGCCGTCCCGCTCTTCCCGCGCAGCAGTAGGTAAACGTTCACATTGCGAATCGGCTTGGCGGGCTCAATGTACAACTCGCCCAACTGCCAATCGGTGCTTCCCGTCTCGAAGTCGAAGGTCTGCCCATACAGGGGCGTGCCGTCCATGTAGTAGATGTCCACGTACAGCGAATACCCCCGGTCGCGCGCTCCGCTGACCTTCTCGCCTTTGCTGCAGGCGCGCACCAGAATGGGGGTCGGCGTCTTCTGATTGAGTGTCACGGACTGGCTAACGCCGCTCCGGCCGCCGGCGTTCTTGTTGGTGAGCCGCGCCGAGGCCTGACCCGAATGCGCCACACTGGTATCAATCTCGGGCGCGCCCTCGGTGAAGCCCCATGCCTTCTTGTCTTGCTCAAATCCGGGGTTCCGCAGCAGGTTGGCCTTGGGCGGGATGTACAGCAAAGTGATTCCGGCTTGTGCGGTGTCCTGCGCTGCCTTTGCTCTGACGGTCACCTCCACGGGCCCCGCGGATGCCTGGGTCGTCCCGGTCAGCACGATCTCCCCCTGCGCGCCGTCGCTCGCCGGGATGCGCAATTCCGCCGGCGCCTTCACCTGCCATCCTTCCGGCGCGTGAACGGCTAGCTGCGCTACGCTGGGCCGCACGCGGTTATTGTGCAGCATCACGCTCAGCCGGCACTGCGCCTGCTCCGCGCTGAAACCTTGGCTCGCTACTGAGAGCTCCAGCGGCGCCACAATCTGCACTTGATGGGTGACGCGAATGGTCGCCGCTCGCCCGGGCGGCCCGAGATGAGCCAAGCCCGTGATCTCCACCGTCGTGCCCGGCTCAGCCGTCGGCGGAAGCGTCACGGCCGCCCCGTCGGCTGTCGGCTTCACTGCAACCCCTGCAGGCCCTTGCAGCTCCGTCCTCACATCCAGCCCCGAGACGCGAGGGGCTGCGAAGCTGAGTCGAACCACGTCCCCCGGCGCCCCTTGCGAGGGGCCCGAGACCTTCAGCGGCGGCACCTTCAGCGCCGACATCGCTGCGAAGCCGAGGTGCCGCTCGACCGTCTCCAGGTCCCTCAGCGCCCGTCGGCAGCCGTTCTCCGCCTTCCGTTTGTGGATCCACTCTCGTACCGCGCTGCACTTGCCGAAGCAGTCGAACAGTGCCTGACGCGTCTGGGGATCCCCTCGGGCGGCCAAAGACCGCGCCTCCTCCAGCGACTGGCGTAGCCCCTCCGTCTCGGACGCCAGGCGATCCTGCATGTCTTGCGGCACCGGCTCGTACCATTCGCTGAAGCTCGGATCAACAACATAGTCGTCATGCTGCGCGTCGGCCAACGTAATGGACGCCAGCCGCAGCTTCCCCTTGACTTTGGCGCCGATCTTCGGCTCCACGTAGATCGCCCGCAGCGGATGCTCGGACTCGATCCGGAACTCGAAGTCACGCGCCTCATACGTCCCCTCGGGCAGGTCAAAGAACCGCCACTCGTAGTGGCTGTAGCTCGGCGTGACCCAGGCGATCCGGCAGCGTACGCCCAGGTTCTCCTGGGCCCGACCGGACAGATTCTCACCTGAGGCCCGCACCCGCAGTGTGACGGGCGCCGGCCGCTGCTGGAACAGCATCGCCCACTGCGAGCAGCTCTGCGCGCTCTTCCCGTCACCGGCGAACACCAGCAGGTTCCGGTCGCCGTGCTGCTCCCGTTCGTAGGTTCGTCCCCTCGGGCGCCACTGAACTGCGATCGGCGGCTTCTCGCGGTCCACCTCCCTCATTCGTGCCCCGCGTGCGACTGTCTCCACAGCCTGCTCCAGGCGCCAGGCGGCGGCCGCGTTCGGCACGGCCAGTTGCAGGGCCATCACTCCTTCGGCGGGCACCTCCACCTCGGCCGACATCCCGTTTCCACCGGCGCTGAGCGGCACGGCGGCCCCCGTCAGCACATCCATTGCGCGGGTCGCCTGCGGGTCCAGCTTGAGCGCCCGGGCATCAAAGGTCAGCTTGGTGCTCCGGGGCTCGCTCGCCTCGTTGAGCAGCGTGAACCACAGCAAACCCTCCGGCGTCGGCCCAAAGCGCTCGATGAACACGCTCGTCTCGGAACTGCGCGCATAGGTCACCGGCTCCCAGCCCGCCAGCGCCAGCGTGCGGCACAGCGGCTGGTATTTGCGGAACAGGTCCCGGTCACGCTCGTAATACTCCGGGTGATCCCAGTACCGCCCGCCGGGCCCCAGGCCGCTGGGCGGCCAGTCAAAGAACCCCGGGAACACGCCATACGCCAGGCAGCGCTTCATGAACAGCTCCATTTCCGCGTGGCCGATCTTCTGCTCGTAGTTGCCCTTCAACAGCGTGAGGAAGGGCTTGTGGTACGTGACCGTGCGGATGTAGTTGAAGTTCTCGCGGGAGATCCGCAGCCCGGTTTCCGCCCCGAACACGTCCAGCCACGGCGCAATGTAGAAGCTCGCGCCCAGCGCCCCGTTCATCATCGTGATCTTGCCCTGCGGCCGGAGCAGCTCCGCCGCCGCCCGCGAGAACTCGCACGACGAGAAGAAGTTATTCAGCAGCGGCTTCTTCGCCTTCGGGTCCCACAGCGGCGGCGCCTCCGAGTACTTGAAGTGGTCCGGGCGATAGTTGATGCCCGCCGTGAGGCCGTCGTAGTAGAACCCGTCCAGGTCGCCGCCCGTCCTCTGCTTGATGGACTTGATCTGCTGCGGGGCCCGTTTGAGATACCAGGCCCCATAGGGCAGCTCCGGGTCCAGGTTGAACTGCGCAATCAGGTGGGCATAGACGCGCCACTTCCGCACGTCGAGCCGGCCCTGGACGTTGAACAGCCCCACCTGGTGAAACACGTTGTCCATCCCGGTCCGGCGCTTGAAGGCCGCCTCCATCGCCTTTACCTGCTCCTCGTATGGCGGCAGGGGGTCCTTCTCCGGGTCGTACGGCGGCGGCAGATTTGCGCCCATCCCCGCGTGCGTGAAGTACGTCGTCGAGAGCACCCCGATCTTGTCGTCGTACTCGGGCTCCGGCGCACCCTCCTGCAAGCCAAAGTAGAACTCGTTGGCGTTGTCAATGCCCGACAGCCGCGAGAAGGCCATCCATTGCCCCGGCTCCTCGATGTAGTTGCGAAACATCTCCGGGTACAGCGCGTAGTACCGCTGCAGCGCGCTGCGAAACCCCCACGACGGATCGCACGAGTACAGGTCGAAGGCGAACGACGCCTGCCGCGGCGGTCTAGTCTCCGCGCACAATGCGAAATCGAAGATGATCTGGAGCTGCTGGGCCGCGGCGTCATAGGCCGTGCGGAAAATCCGTGGCTGGTCGAGCGGCACAGCCAGGCACACGCCGACCGGGCCGGTGAGCACCGTGGCGAAGTTCCGGTTGGAGTAGCCCATCCGCAACGCCGGCTGGTCGGCCCACTCGGGCATGTCGGCCCAGGCCCGCAGGCCGCGCACGTTCTCGTAGAACGAGTGGTCGTCAATCTCCCGCGCCGTCTGCATGTCGTCATGCCACCGCCAGCCCCGCGCCTTCACCGGGAAGGCAAACCGCAGCAGCATCCCCCGGGCCGGCAGCTCGGCTCCCTGCAGCTCGCACGCGAAATGCAGCGCCCGCGGGCTCTGCCTCACCCGCAGAACCGCCTCCGCCTGCGCCGCGCCGAAATCCAGCCGCAGCCCGGTCGCCAGGTCGCCGCCCGTCACCCGGCCCGGAACGAACTGCGGCGCCTTGGTCACATCGCACAGCGACGCCAACGCCGTCGGCGTGCTGAGGACGTTCTGCTTGCCCACCGCAAAGCCCGTCACGCGATTCCGGCCGTCGAGCGTCAGCTTCAGGTCTCCGGCCGTCAACGTGGCGGCCAGCACCGGAGCCGCCAGGAGAGACAACGTACAGGCGAGACAACGCATTGTCGCAAACATGGCCCAGCCCTCCTGCCTCAGGCAAGTCTGTGCAACGCCTCGTGCAGCTTCTCGGCGTTCGCCGCGTGAGTGTCGCGCGGCCCGAATGTGCCCGTCATCAGAATGCGCGGCAGCACGTACTCCGCGTTGGGGCATAGATCGTCCGGATAGCGATTGTGCCCGCCCCCATATAGCGGACAGTCCAGCGGGCAACCGCGGCCGTAGCCCAGCCGCTCCTGGAGCAGTGGATGCTTGTACGCCGGCATGTTGGTGTATCCCACGCCGACATTGGCGCCCGCTTCCTGGAGCGCGGCTTTGAGGTCATCAATTGATTCGCCGTGAAAGGTCGCCCCCCAGAGGTGAAAGGTGTGTACCGCCTCCGCGGGCCCGCGCTGCAGCGTCACGAACGGGAAATCGCGCACTGCTTGGTCGTAAAGCTCCGCCACCTCGATCAGCCCCTCGATATAGCCCCGCGCCCGCTCGAGCTGGCCGATCCCGATCGCCGCCGTCTGCTCGGTCATGCGGTAGTTCCAGTGCAGCCCGTGGGCTATGCTTCCGAAGGTCGGGGCGCCCGCGAACAGATTAAGCTCGTCCCGCAGGTCCTCGCGATCCGTCACCGCCATCCCCCCGTCGCCCAGCGCAAGCTGCTTGCTCATTTGAAAGCTGAACGAGCCGATGTCGCCCCACGTGCCCGTACACTTACCCTTGTACGTCGCAAACAGCGAGTGGGCGCAGTCCTCGATGACCGTCAAGTTGTGTCGGTGCGCCACCTGCACGATCCGGTCCATCTCCGCCGGCAGACCCCACACGTGCGTCACGATCAGCGCCTTCGTGCGCTCCGTCACCTTCTCCTCGATCAGGTCCGGGTCCATGTTCCAGGTCTCGCGCTTGATGTCCACGAACACCGGAACCGCGTTGTTGTACATCGTCGCCACCGCCCCGAACACGCACACGGGGTCGCAGAGCACCTCATCGCCTGCTCCGGCCCCCGCCGCAACCACACTGCTGTGCAACACCGACATCGCCGAGTTCATCGCGACCGCGTACTTCGCCCCAAGGGCCGCTGCGAACTCCCGCTCGAAGCGCGGCGTCAGCTCGCCCCCGCCCAGCACCGACAGCTTGCCCGAATCCAGCACCTGCTTGAGCAGCTCCAGCTCGCGTTCGCCGAATTCGCGGACCGGCATCAGCACCGACCTCCCCATGAGCCAGGTTGGCGTTGAGCTATTGCTCCTTCGCGTTCGGCGCGGCGCCATCCTTCGC
>JALGUG010000280.1 GCA_029820995.1 Candidatus Zipacnadia bacterium | reverse complement strand
CCGGCGCCACGGCCTGGTCCTGGCACCCCTCCGTCACGACCTCGCGCAGCCACCGCGTGTCAAGGTCGGGCCACCACCCGCCGCCGCCGCGATGCGCCTTCTTCGTTGCCAACGTCTTCATCAGCCCCATCACGCTCTCCTCTCGCCGCCGTCAATCGCCCCAGGGGCCAAGTCCGTTGGCCCTGCGGGATGTCCCGACCCACGCCCGACCGCATACCATGCCTTGCCTCGCCTTGCCTCGCCTCGGGCCGGATGTGCGTCGGCGGCAAGCGATTGGGTCCTTCCCAGGCCGGGCGGCGGTTGAGGGCGGCGGGAACAATCAGCCTGGCGATTTTTCTTTACCAACCGCCGCAGCCGCCGCCCGCGCGCGGGGGCCGGCCCGCCGACGAGCGACGGGAGGGCGGCATCGCTCCGCCGGCCGGCCGGCTACTTCGTTGCTTGGTCCATCGCCTTCATCTCTTTTTTTCACTCACCACGCATCAGGCGCTCGATGTCTTCCTGGCTAAACTGAAGGTTCTTGATCCATTCATCGAGCGCTTCCTTGTCTTCCACGTTGGCCCCGGCCTCGTGGCCGTTGGCCTCGTGGTCCTGGCCGTGGGTCTCATGGTCCTGGTCCTGGGTCTCACGCTTTGGCGCGGGCTTGCCGTCAACGTGCTCAAGCACAAGTCTCGCGGCCCGCATGTCGCCCGCCGTAGCCCGCTCCACCAGGGCCTTGGCCAGTAGCCTGGCGCGGGTCACGCGGCACCCGCCGACGGTCTCGACTTCTTCGGCAAGGACATTGCGAAGATGCTCGGATAGGGCCTGCCCCTTAGGTGGGCGCCCACGTGGGTTGCCACTGTAGCCTGGCCGCCAGCGGCCTCTTTCGTCACGTGCAGGTTCGCTCATGATTCACCCCTGCAAAACACGCCAGATGCAGGCTCCGGGACAGGTGGCAAGGTCTGGCACGTCCTGGCAGTCTGGAAACTACGTAACTACGTAGCGACCCCCCTTTTGGAAAAGTTCCCCATGTGCGCGCGCACATGGAAAAGTTTCTGAAACGGGGGGTCACTACGTAGTTACGTAGTGGCCCCGCTGTGGAGCAAGCCGAGACCTTCGTAAACACGGACACGTCTCCCTGCGATTGTGGTCCCCTTCGCGGGCCCGAAGCGGGCCGTAAGGCGATTGCAGAACGCACGCCGACCGAGCCGCTCCCGCTGCGGCACATGCTCTTGCTCGGTCCATGCAAGGTATGATCGCCAAAGGTCCGCCACTGGAGCCACGCAACGGTCGCCTTCCACTGTGCAGTCGTCAAGCCACTCTTGGAGCAGGTCTTCTTCTCGCCGCCACGCCTCCGTGGCCGTCTTGACAACCGAAACCTGCGGCAGGCCGTCTCGATACCAGTCCCGCGCGGCCCGAACCAGCCACGCCAAGATGCCCGCGCTCTCGCTGCGAAGCTTGTCAGCAAGATCAAGCTCCTGGTTAGGCGAGAAGACGCGAGTGAAGGGCACAAGGCGAACGGACCGCCAAAGCCCCGTCGAGTCGTCCCGAATGCGAGGCTTGTGATTGAAGGAGAGCCAGACCTTGCAGATGGGCGTAAACTCAAACTCGTGACCGTATTTGAACGACGCCGCAACACGATCATTGCCGTGGGCCAGGACCTTTAGTCTTTGCTCGTTGAGGCGTACCCCCTCCCGAATCTCAAGGGCAGTTACGAGCCGTTTGCCGGCCAGCTGGGCGAGGCTTTCGGAGTGTCCGGGCGGGTCGGTGAAAGCGTCCAGCGAAGCCGCGCGAGCGTAGGGGCCGAGAATCTGAACGAGCATCCCCAGGAAAGTGCTTTTCCCCGTGCCGCCCGGGCCGTGAAGAACGAAAAGGCATTGCTCCCGCGTCTCGCCCGTGGTGGAGTATCCGGCGGCTAGCCGAAGATACTCCGCAAGATCTTCTCGCCCGTCGGCGACCTCGAGAACGAGCCGTTCCCACCTGGGGCAGCGGGTCTCCCGATCATAGGGCAAGTCAATGTGGCGGGTGATTCGCTGATCGGGCCGACCCGACAAAAGCTCGCCCGTTCGCAAGTCCACGACCCCGTTGGCAACGCCCAGAAGATGGGGGGCGGTATCCCACTCGCCCGCGTCGGCAATCGGCGGAAGAACCTTCGCCAGCTCGACAGTGGCCCGAAGGTGGGCGTGCTGGCGCGACCGTAACGCCCACCCGACAGCGCTCTTTTGCTGGTCTTGCGGCAGGCTCCACGCCCAATGGAAACGGTAGCGAGCGATGTCCATCGCCAACCGCACAACTTCGCCGTCCTGATCTTCATTCCACCAATGCCCTCGCCAAAGAAGCCAACGGTCACGGGGGTGATCGAAACGGAGAAGGTCGCCGTAGGCCAAAGCCAACAATTGCGCGTTGGCCGCATCCGTCGGCTCGGCCAGGGCCTTCTCGGCCTCTTTCCGCTTGTCGGGCGGGAGGGCATCGAGGGGGTGACTATCACCGTCGCTTGCCAGGTCGCCTTCCTGGTCGGCGACTTCATCGAAGAGCACCGCCCCATCGAGAAGCGCGCGGAGGGCATCGTCATCGCCGTCGAAGTCCGCCGCGTCGGCACCTGGCTTGCCGTTGCTCCATTCCACCCATCGAATATCCTGGCAGCCCAGGCGCCGCAGCGCCGCGCCAATCCGCCGCATATGCTCGCGTCCTGGCGGGTCGCTGTCCGACCACAGAAGCACACGATGACCAACTAACGGTCGCAACGTGGCATCCGACGGCAGCACCGCCGCCCCGCAGCACGTGCCGACGGCCAGGATGCCGCGCTCGCGGAGACTGTCGCACGCCCGCTCCCCCTCGCACACGACGCACGGCGAGCCGTGGGGCGCTTCCAACAGTCGCGGCAAATTGTAAAGCGGGAGGTCGGCTACCCGAATGCCGCCCAAGCCACGTCGCCCATTCCGCGTCCACCACATCCGCTTGGAGCCGTCGTCAAGGTCTTGCCGATGATGAACGGCCACGACGGTGCCGTTGGTGTCAACGATTTCCCAAGCGGTTTCCGCGACGACCCGCGGTTTCGGCTTGCCCTTGCGGCGCGGCGGCGACGCAAACAAGTCCTTCATCTCAAGCCCGATGGCCGCGAGCAAGTCCTCAGTCTTGCAGCCCGCGTGGCAAAAGAGCAGGAGCCTGCCATCCTTGCCGACGGTGACGCCCAAACTCGGCTTGGTGTCAGGATGGCACGGGCAGCGGGCCACCCATTTACCGTCGCCCGCGGGCTTGACGCCATCGAGCCGAGAGAGTAGCCGCCCGACTGCCGAGGCCGTTGCTACTGCGCTCATCGCTCTCCGCCTCCGCCAACGTCTCCACGTATCGCCGCACATCGGCCAGCCGCCAGCGGACGGACCGCGCGCTCAGCCGCACAGGCTTCGGGAAATTACCCTGACCCGCCTCCGCCAGGGCCGAGAGCCGCCAGCACGTCCGCTCGCTGATGCCCATCAGGCGCGAAAGCTTCCGCACGTTGATGAGTTGGCAAGCATCGAGAGGATTCGTCTCAGTCGCCATCGCTGCCCTCCTTCTCCTTTCGCTCCGCCTCCTGCCGCTCACGCCGAAGGAGCGCCAATCGCCGCTCCGCCCTGAGCTCCCTGAGCCGGAGGCGCAGGCGGAGCATCTCCGCCTCGATCGTTTCCGGCGATCTCACTCTAGTCGTCATTGCTGGTCTCCTGTCATAACTCTGTCTCTCAATATACGAGCGCACCGCCAGCATGTCTGTGATAAAAGTGTGATAAAAGTGTGAAGCCCTGGCCCGATCTGAATGCAGGGCTTACGGCAGGCGCAGGCTGAGTTTGAAAAAAGTGTGAATCGCGTGTGAAGCGACCGTTACCGATCAGTTACAGACCGTCTCCGTCCGCTTCAGCATATAGCCCCATCCCTTCACGTTTTCGATCTCATACGGCGCCCCCGCCGTCTTCAGCGCTTTCCGCGCATTCCTGATTGCTTGGCGCAGCTCTTCCGAAGCTTCACACGTATAGCTCTTAGGGTCGAGTTCCTCGAATCCAACTACCCTGCCTTTCTTGGACACCAGTTTCCTCATCACGTCAGTTGCAAGCCCTGCCCTCAACGGCAATCGCTCGCCCCGGTAATAAACCGCTGTTTCCTCGGCTCTGAGGTCCTCACCTGCCTCCCCGGCCTCTGGCATCTGGGTCATCATCTTAGCTTCCAGCTGCGTGACTCGCCTTTGGAGTGCTGTCAGCTGTTTTTCCTGCTTCCACCTGGTCTGCAGCGCGCTTCGCGCGCTGCTGAACCACGTCCATACCTCCCTCAAACTACGTTCGGGGTCATCTGCCGCTCGGGCAGGTAGCCCCAGATTAGGGCACCTGCTCAACACCTTCGGCGCGATGGCCGTCGCCACGCCGTACATGCCCTCGGACACCCAGGGAAGCTCGCGATCCACGACGGCAGGGTCTGCCTGGTCTGGCCGCTGCACCGCGCGGTAATAGGTCAGCAAGGCGTCCGTTGTGTTCTCCAAAAGTCTCAGCACGGCCCATAGAGCCTTGTCTGCACTCCGTAGCTTCTCGCCCCAGACTTCGAAGACCGCGGCCAGGTACACATGGTCGACCTCCGGCCGGCCATCCGTCCCCTTCTTCACGATTCGCTCAAAGAACCACAGGGGATCGACGGTCTTCGCTGGCGTGCTCGCCTGCTTCCTCGGTTGCTTTTCCGCCTGCTTTTTCGCCATTCTCGTTCCTCCTCGTTCTGCGTCAGGCCGAGCCGTCAGCGGCTCCCAGGAGCCTCATTTCCCCCCGACAACTCCACGCCCGCGCCGGCCTTCCATCTAGCAGCACCCCCGGCCGGCAGTCATTGATTTTTTCGCGTGCGCGAACGGACCGACCACTTCTTCGAGTGCCACCAGCGTGCCACCCAAGGTCATCGCGGTGCGAACAGGATCTCCGGCGGCCAACCTGCTTGCGCGCCCGTGTCCGCCCGCGATGGGCCTCCTCAGCAACCCTGTCAGTGGAGCCCGAAACAGAAAACGTTGCCCCTCCGGCGGAAGGCGCCAAGTATGGACAGTGGAAGGCGTCAGACCCGGTGATCGCGTTCCTCCATGCCACGCGCCCGATCGGGCCTGCACGCTCCGGGCGCCTGCCGGTCGCGAAAGGTCGGGTCACAGGGAAAAAGACAGGTGCGAAGACGACTGGCAACGCACGGCCTCCGATGCCAAGCACCTTCAACTCGGGCGGGCAGCGGCCCCGGGTGCCTCCCTGCTTGCGGGCCGACCGCCCCAGACCGGGCACGAGTCTACCTTTCGCTAATGCCAAGATCAACCCCTGGCGGCCACGGCCTGTCGCGTGGGGTCCTCAAGCCCTTGGCAGCCAGCCCCGCAGTGTTTCCCAATGGTCGCCAGGCCCTCGTCTCGACCCGCAACGAGGCAATTGCGTCGTAGGTTGATGGGGGCAAATGTCTTGGGCGGTGGTGAAAAATCTCTTTGCCCCACTCGACGGATGGAGCTTGGGAAGTTATCTCCAGGGGAAGGCCCTCGGACGGAAAATTGCCCCCGGGCCATGGGAAAGGCGACCTTGGAGCGTGATGGTATAATGCGAGGAAGAACACAGCACGAAGGTCGCCAATGGCTAGTATACCACAGCAGAGCCTGTTTTCCTGGGAGGATGTCGAGGAGGACCCGTCGGGTGTGGACCGGAAGTGTAGGTAAGGTTTCATGCGGTCCTCGCGGATTTGTGGAGCCATCGGCGGCGGAAGGCCGACCATCGGCCGCTGTAGTAGATGCAGCGCAGATGGGCG
>JALGUG010000279.1 GCA_029820995.1 Candidatus Zipacnadia bacterium | reverse complement strand
CACCTCGCCTGCGCCCGTGAGGACGCAGAGCGTGTCGTCCAACTGCGCGAGCCAGCGGGCCGGTGCGCGGGTTCGGATGGTGCGCAGAGGTTTGCCCGCGGCATCGGCGAGGCGTACCAGTCCGTCTTCGTCAGCATAGACTATCCGTGCGGCCCCTTGTGATTGTACCACGAGCACATCGTTGACCGAGAACCCCAGGCGGTCGCGCCACAGCAGTTTGCCCCCGGCGTCGAGCGCGTACAGATACCCCGTGCCGGATGCGAGGAGCACCTCGGGTCGGCCGTCGCCGGTGAGGTCCCGGCAGAGGATGCGATTTACCGGATAGCCGAAGTTGTCGAAGCGCCAGAGGGTCTGCCGGCCGGTGGTGGCGATGAGGTCACCGGTGGAGGAGCCGAAGACCGCGCCGAGCGGGCCGTCGTCGGTGAGGGCGGCGAGGTCGAATTGGACATCGCCGATGGAGGAGTAGGAGCGGAAGAGCACCCGGCCCTCGCGGGTCAAGGCATGGATGGAGCCATACTTGTCGGCGGCGATGATCTCGGGCCGGCCGTCGCCGTCAAGATCGCGGATCTTGATGTCGGTGCAGCCGTGCGCGACGGTGAAGTAGCCCCAGAGCTCCTGCAGGTTGTGATCGAGCGCGACTAGCTCGAAGTTGGCCAGGGCGGAGACGATTTCGTCGCTGCCGTCGCCGTCGAGGTCCACGCCGCGGCTGCACCAGACGCCCCAGGGGCGCTCCCCGTAATCCTGACTGAAGTAGATTCCGGTCATCTGGCGCTTGCGCGCGAGGTCGCCGTTGGGCTGGAGGATGTACAGATAGGTGTCGGCGCTGGAGACCAGCACACGCAGGCCGTCCGGGAGGCGTGCGGTGCTGACATCGCGCGTGGGGCCCTCGGTGTCGAAGCGCCAGCGCAGCCTGCCGTTGCCGCCGACGCAGGAAACGGAGTTGTCGTGCGCGACGAGCAGCTCGTCTGCGCCGTCCCGGTCGAGATCGGCGACCCAGACTTTGCGCACCTTACCGGGCTTGCCGAGCGCGAGACGCCACTTCGGCTGGTCGGGCGGAGCCTGCACCGTACCGGCAGCGGAGGGCGGCTTCACGGCGCTCACCAGGCGGTCGAGTTGGGTGGGCCAGTCGGCGTCGGGCCGGTAGTTCTGCAGTTGGAACGGGTGGCGCCCTGCCGGAAGCTGCGGTGGGAGGTTGAGGGTCGGGCGTGCCTCCAGCACCTCGGCGGGTTCGCTGAGCCGCAGCTCTCCCTCGCCGGTTCGCAGGCTCAGGCTGAGGTCCGCGGGCTGGCCGAGGGCCAGCTTGAGGCCGGCGGCCTCCAGGCGTCGGCAGCCCGCGGCCTGAAGATCGGTCGGCGTGAGAAGGCAGGCTTTCGCTTGAACGTTGAGGCCCTGGACTACAGCGGGACCGAAGGCGCAAAGGGCGGCTTCCGGCCCTGAGACGGCGTAAAGGCCCTTGCCGAGCGGACGCAGATCGTACGGCTCGGGTCGGCGCTTGTTAGTTACGCAGAGCAGAGAGGCGAAGCGGGCCCGGTCGCCCGAGGCCAACTTCTCGTGTTGGCGCTGGTGCAGGAGGCGCACGGGGACGGTGATGCCGATGCGCTCGGGGGCCGTGGTGCGACAAGCCACAGGGTGGGCCGAGCGGATGTAGAGGGCTCGTCGTTCGGCCCGGCGGAGGTCCTGTTCGCGTGGCGGCTCGGCGGTCGCGGCGGCGATCACAAGCGGCTGGCCCTGTGCGCGGCTGAAGATGAGGCGGCGTGGTCCCGGTGAGATCGAACTTGGTGCTCGAGGAGCCGTATTTGCCCTGGGGGACGTGGAAGGCGATCTTCTCGCCGCCGTCGGCGGAGAGCCAGAGCGAGTCACTGCTGCCGTCCACGCCGTAGGCGATGATCTTCACGGCGTATTCACCGGCGGGAAGCTCGGCCCGGAAGGCCAGGCGCGAGGCCGGCCGGCTGAGGACCACCGCTCGCCCACCTGCGGCCTGCGGGTCGTCCACGGTGGCCAGGTCCCGGCTGAGGCCCACGCTGCTGCGGGAAGCGATGAAGTCACGCCCGTGGGCCACCTTCTCCTGGCCCAGGTCAATGGTTTTCCAGGTCAACTCCAGGTCATATTCGCCCGCTTCGCGCGCCTGGACCTCATCCGCCACGATGAAGTACTCACCTTTGCGCCACAGGATGCGGCGCGTCCAGTCAAGGCCATTGTAGTCGGGGACGTACGTCTCCGTGAAGGCCAGCCGCGGCAGGTCGGCGGAGCGTCGCAGGCCCGCCAGGCTGGGCTCGAGGACGTCGCAGCGGCCATCCCGCAGCACCGAGAGCATGTTGTGCTCCGTCGTGTTGCGGACGAGATAGTCATGGTCAATCAGCCAGCGCTCGCCGTCCTGGACGAACTCGATAATTGCATTGCCGTCATAGTGTAAGTGCTTGCCGCGGGCGAAGCCGTCCAGCAGGAGGTACTGAGCGTTCGGGTCCCAGCTTGAGCGGAAGCTGATCTTGTCGAAGGCCTGTTCCGGCGGCACGTCCGCGGGCTGGAGGGCCTCGTTGTAGTAGGGCTTGGTCTGAGTGTACCGGTACAGTTGGGCGTCCAGCGGGAAGACGTTCAGGCCGGTCAGCCGCCGGGGCGGCTGGGGCGTGACGTGGCGCCAGAAGGGGTTCTCCCAGGCGCCGCCGGCAGCGAGGTTCAGCAGCCAGAGGTAGCCGGGGTCTTTGGTCCACCAGAAGGCGAGCGGCAGAGCCTTCAGGATCATGGTCGGGCGGGTGGAGAAGCCGGAATCGCCGAAGCCGGAGGGGAGGCCGCGCGAATCGCAGACGGCGGCCACATAGTCGGCGTAGCGGTTTACCAGGCCTGATTCGAAGAAGGAGAGGTCCCACTCGGCGAGACTGTACGTAATGGCGTGGTCCATGGTGAGCGTGAGATAGCCGTCCGCGTCCTCCTGGGGCTTCCAGGACTTCGCCTGGGCTGTGAAGCAGGCGCGGGCCTTGGCGAGGGGCTCCTGGGCGTCGGCGAGGCGGTAGAGGCGGTGAAAGTAGCGGCCGCCGAAGTAGAGGCCCAGGAGGGGGAAGGTGGTGTGGTTCCAGGAGACGGTGTCGTTGTGCCCAAGGGCGGCGTAGCCGGAGACGCGGCGGGGAAGGCTGCGCCACAGGCGGAGGAAGGCATTCACATAGGCGGTGCGCCTAGCGGGATCAATCAGGGGGCACTCGTCGAAGGCGTCCCAGGTGGCGAAGATGGCGCCGCTGGTCGTCTCCTCCGGCCAGGGGATCTGGCGGTCGGGGGTCTTCTCGTAGATGCCGACCATGACATCGAGGGCGGCAATGGCGCGGCGAGCGTAGGCCGGCTCGCCGCTCTTGAGGTACAGCTCGGCGTGCCGGCGGAAGTCGGTGAAGGAAGGCTTGGGGCGCTCCTGCTGGACTTTCTGCCGCGCCGGTTCGCTCAGCAAGCGGCTGGGCTCGATCCTCATGGTATAGGGGAGGCTGACGTCGGGGCCGGCGCCCTGCAGGAGTTCGAGGAGTGCGGCGGCGCCCGCTTGGGCGGCTGCGGCGTCACTGCTGCCGATGACGATCACATCGTGTCCGCGCGGCCAGGGATAAGGCTCGTAGACAGTGTGGAGCGTGTACCCGCCTTGGCCCGGAAAGGCGGCGTCTTCATAGGTATAGCGGTTGAAGTACAGCCGCGTGAGGAGCGGGTTGTTCAGCATGTTGCCCAGGCATAGGACGGTGTGCGTGCCGGGGGCGGCGGCCTCCAGGTCGTGAACGATGCGCGGGGCCTCGCCGAGCAGCTTGCCGAGGCCGTCGGCCAGGGCCCCGGCGGCGGGCTCGTACCGTGCATCTTGAGGGGCCAGAATGACGGGCATGGCTCCACCGGCTCGCAGCGTGGTCTCCTGGCGCACGGGGAGCGCCTTGGGGATGTGAGTCACAGGCAGTCCTCGTTTCGTGGCGGCCTCGAAGTCGGTATCGAGCGGCTCGCCGATGATTTCGATTTCGCCCCAGCAAGGGTGTGCCCGGCGGCCCTTCGATTCGCCCTGCGTGCAGCGCACGCGCAAGGCTCGCAGGGTCGCAGTGTTCCACGCGATCTCGATCCAGTGCTTGATCGGGGTCTGGTGTGCTTCACCGAGCTGGAGCGTGAAGTCGCCGGTGCCCTGCGCGTCGCCTTCGACGACGAGATCGGTCATCACGTAGACCGGCGAGGTTTGGAACAGGCGGACGCCGGAGATGCGGCGCGGCTGGTCCCAGGCGAACGTGACCTGCCCGTGGCCGGAGGTGCCGACCTCGTAGGAGGTGCCGCGAGCGGGATTCCCGTCGGCCAGGGGGACGACATTGTTGCGCGCGAGCGCCGGCCGGGGCGTGATCCGGGCGGCGCAGGCGATGTTGACGTGACCGGGCGGGAAGTCGGGTTCAGCCTGCGCCCAGGAGCCGGGGATGAGAACAAGGGTGGTCAGTGCGAGAGCGGCAGTCATTGCGGGCATCTCCGTGCATAAACTGGAGTGGAGGCGGTTTCATAACCTCAGAGCAACGACAGTCGCGCCTGAAGGGGGTCGTACAAGGGTTGTGAGTGCGCAGACGCTCAGTAGTGCGGCGCCTCCTGACGACGGCCTCCCTCGGCAAGCGGAACATCCGAGTGGGACTTCTGCGGCCCAGCGCTAGCGGCACGTGACCGTCGCCCGGCTGTGGGCGCGGGTGAGGGCGTCGGTGACGGTGATGGTCCACTTGCCGGGCGGGTCGTTGAGGGCGAGGCGGAAGCTGCCCTGGGCTTGGCCGCCGGGCGCGAGCAACGTGGCACCGTAGTGGTCCATCGCTTGGCCGTCGGGCGCTGAGACTGCCACCCGGAAGACGTGCAGATCGGGCTTCCCGCCGGCGACGAGCAGCTTGGCCCCGTACTTGACCTCGCCGCCACGTTGCGCCTGCTTGGGAGCCGTGACGCGCAAGCCGGTGGCGCGGTACGGTAGGAGACAGAGCACCTCGGCGCGGCCCGGGCCGAGCCGGAGGCGGGCTTCGGAGGAATGGCCCAGGTAGCGGCCGCTCAACAGCGCATAGACGTGCGGCTTGCCGGGGAGGTGCAGCGTGACGGTGGCGTCGTTCTCCTCGGGCGCTCGCAAGACGCCCAGGTACGTGCTCTTGCCGGTGCGGTAGGGCGCCAGGTAGACATACTTGCCGCCCTCGACCTGGAAGGGGTAAGGAGGCGTGACGCCGCCCTGCCGCAGGACCCGCGCGACAAGCTGCTGTACCGGCGCCTCGACCTCCAGTTTGCGGCGGCGCTCATAGTCGCCGAGGAACATATTGAGGAAGACGACGGTCCCGCGTCCGACCTGGCGGACCTGGCAGAGCGGAATCTGCTCCAGCGTGCCGAGCGTCTTGCCGCCGGAGAGCTTGATAGTGGGCTCGACGGCGTAGGTCATGAACTTGAGGTCGCCGAAGACGGCCTCACCCTCCCGGCGGCGAGGGGCGGGCTCGACCTTGTCGCGCTCGAGGCCGAGGAGCTTATCGAGCCGGCCCTGCGGCAGCGTGCGGCAGTGCTCGTCCATCAGGCCGGTGCGGCCGTCGGCGATGAGGAAGCCGCCCTGGCGGACGTACTGCTCAATGGCTTGCGCCTCTTGGGCCGAGAGCGCAATAGAGTAGGGCAGCAAGAGGACCCGGGGCTTGCGCAGGGCCAGAATGCCCGCTTCGATCTGGGCATAGGCGTAGTAGTCAATTTGATAGCCCAGGTCATTGAGGCACTGGACCCAGCCGTTGCGGTTGTTACGGAACAGATCGTCGGCGCCGGTGATATAGGCGCCGTGGATGCTGGGATGGGAGTAGTGGACTGCGATGTCGGCGGGTCGGGAATCGGCGTTGAGCAGGAGCTTTGCGGCGCCGGAGCGGGCCTCCTGGACCCACTGCTTGCAGTCGGCGGTGCTTTGCGTCAGGGTCCAGTCGGGCCGGACGATGTAGCTGATGACGAAGTAGCTGCCGCCGCGGGCGGAATTGAGCAGGCGATGCCATTGGGCGTAGGACAGGCCCGGATTGACGCCGGCGTAGCCGTACCAGGGCGCGCGGAGCTTGATGCCGAAGGAGCGCTGCATTTCGCCGGTGGTCTGGTGGGTGTAGGCCTGCAAGAAGTCGAGCGCGTGCGCCAGGCGCCACCAATCGTAGCCGCCGTAGGCCTCCGCGGCCTGCGTGCCGGAGATGCCGATGCGGGCCTCGGGGTCGCCCTTGCGTAGCTCCGCCTTCAAACGGCGGAAGAAGTCGGCGTAGCTCCATTCCATGAAGGAGCGATGATCGGCCCAGGGGGCGTAGTTGCGGCGCCCCTTGACCTCCAGGGCGGTCAGGGGCATGACCTGCTGCCAGGAGGCGAAGGTGGTCTCCCACTCGGCGTTGAGCTTGGCCAGATCGCCATACTGCTGCTTGAGCCATTGGCGGAACGCGGCCAGGGCCTCGGGGGAGAAGTCGTAGTCGTACGGGGTGGTGTAGTACGTCGTGCCGAGCTCGTCGCCGACGCAGTAGCCGATGGGAGCGAAGCGGGCGCAGGTCGCGGTCGAGTTGGCCGTGCGGGTCTTGGTCAGTTCGGAGAAGTCGCTGTTGAGGCAATAGGGTCGTTCGAGGTACTTCTTATCCTTGGTCTTCACGTACTCGTCGCGCTGCTGCTGGAAGGTGAGCTTGCCCTTTTCGACGCGGCTGAGGCGCAGCTCGTAGGGCGCGAAGCCGTAGGGCATGAGCTTGAAGCCGGCGCGGAAGGTGCCCTCCTGCTCCTCGCGATGGAGCCACTGGGTGAAGGTCAGGCAGGCGGTGATGCCGATGTCCTTCAGGACCCTGGCGAAGGGCTGAATGAGGTACTCGCGGGCATAGGCGCCGCCGGGGGTGCCCCAGAGGATCTGCTCGGTCTCGTCCCACTGGCGACGGCGGAAGCTGTCGGGCAGCAGGAGCGCGTCGGCCTCGGCCCGGGCGATGACCTGGTCGCCGGCGACGACCGTGCAGCGGACCGTGGCAAGCGTGGTCAGCGGGTCCTGGACCGGCAAGGCGAGGTGAACGGTCCGGCCGGCGGGCAGCTCGACGCGCGCCATCAGGCGGCCGAGGCGGTCAATCAGCTCGCCGCGGACCTTTGCGCCCGGGGGCGGCGTGCCGGCGAGCGTGGCCGTGGCCTCGAGCGTCCGGCCGGAGGCGAACACGTCGTCCGGCACTTCGAGCTGAGCGATCTCGACCTCGGGGGTGACGTGCAGGGCCGTCGAGGCCCAGTCGAGCGTCTTACCGCCACGCTTGAGCACCACGTCGGCCAGGTGCAGGCCGCCGATGAGGTTCTCGGGCAGCGCCAGGCGCAGCTCGCCCGCGCCGGCGGGGAGATCGAGGGGGCGGTCCTCTTCGAGGGAGACGTGTCCGCAGGCATCCTGCAGGCGCAGCCAGGCCTGGGCGGGGCCGGCAGCGGCGCCGTTCTGGACCTGGAGGACCAGCGCCGCGTTAGCCGTTCGGCCGCGGGCGTATGCCGGCTTGTCGGGCGCGAGGCGCGTGATCTGGACGTTGCTCTCCTTGCGCGCGGCCCAGACCAGGCAGTGCGCCAGGAGCGAG
>JALGUG010000278.1 GCA_029820995.1 Candidatus Zipacnadia bacterium | reverse complement strand
GCTCCTGTGCCGCGTTCAGGCTCTAAGTACACAATCTCAACGGTCCAAGCCGGCGACGCAGAACTGAAACTCGTCCTCGGCGATTGCTTCCAGGGGCTTCGGGACCTCGTCGAGCCCGAGAGCCTCGACGTGATCATCACTTCGCCACCGTACAATCTCGGGATCGAGTACACCAAGTACGATGACAAGCAGCCGCGCGAGCAGTATCTGGCCTGGATTGCCGAGTGGGCGGCTATCGCCAAGTCACGGCTGGCCCCGGACGGCTCGCTGTTCCTAAACCTGGGCGGCAAGCCTTCGGACCCCTGGGTGCCCTTTGAGGTGGCGGGCGCGCTCCGCGAACACTACCTGCTGCAAAACGTCCTGCACTGGATCAAGTCCATCACGATCAATAAGGAGGCCGTGGGCCGCGATCACCCTCTCAAACGCGACCTCACCGTGGGTCACTACAAACCGATCAATAGCCCGCGGTTCGTCAACGAGTGCCAGGAGTACATCTTCCACTTCACCAAGACGGGAAAGGTCAAGCTGGATCGCCTGGCGCTGGGAGTTCCGTATGAGGACAAGTCAAACATTGGGCGCTGGAAGGCGGCCCGCAAGGGCCTGCGCTGTCGCGGCAATTGCTGGTTCATTCCGTATGCGACCATCCAGTCGCGCGCCAAGGAACGACCGCACCCGGCGACCTTCCCGCCGCAACTGGCCGAGATGTGTCTCAAGCTCCACGGGCGGGACCGTGTGCGCCTGGCCTGCGACCCCTTTCTCGGGCTGGGCAGCGCGGCGCTGGCGGCGGCCGACCTGGAGCTGGGCTTCATCGGTTTTGAGATTGATGACCAATACTTCCGGACGGCCGTGAGGCGATTGCGCGATCACCTGGCGGCCCGAGCGGAGGAGACCGATGCTGCGTCTGACTGAGGGTGAGAGGCGCGAGCTGACCACCGGCATTCAGCGCGGCTTTGATGACCTGCGCTTCATCGGCAGATTCCTCGACGTGTTCACCCAGAGCGTGCGGTTTGATGCGCTCGATCCCGCTGAGATGTTCTTCGGCCTACTGGATGCGGAGCTGGGCAAGCTGGGAGACCGGGACGCCGGCAAGCGCCTGCGCGATCCGCTGTTCCGCGAGCGTATCGCCGCGCAGTGGCGCGCCGCCATGCAGCAGGATAAGCTGCGTGGGCACACGATCTCCAACCTGGCCGCCGTGTGCATCGAGAGCCACCTGCAGGCGGGCAGATACTTCACCCGGGGCCAGGGCAACAACGATCTGAAGCGGGTTCGGGACGGCTCCCGGTGGGAGCTCAAAGGCGCCCGGAGCAAGCACCTCAAGCTGACGATCAACCAGTCGCACGTTGGCATTGACGAAACAACATTTCTCGTCTACTGCGGCTATCCGGAAAGAAACGAGCTTCATGGTATATATGTTCTAGATGGCCGCGATGAGTACTTCTCCCCCCGCAAACAGGGCCTGAATCTGCGGCAGTTGCTCCCCGAGCATTACGACGAGGCCATCCAGATCTATCCTTAGCGGCCCCTCATGGGGCATATTCACGGGCGGCAGAAAGAGCATCAAAGACTGGCAGGAAGTGCTCTCCGGGTGTCGAAGATGAATACCTGCGGGAGCTTGATCAGCCGTGCTTTGGAGGGACCTCAGGTGTTCCAAAATAGCATCTTGACTCCGCTGGAAGTCGAGACTATAGTGTAAACCCTTTCAGGTTCCCATGCATAAAGTTGGACATAGTCAACGTTGCCGGCGTATAGCGTGTCTAGGTGTTTCTAAGCGTCGATAGGGAAGGAGAACACCAAACGTGGCGCGGACATCAAGCCAGTCTTTGCAGCTCACTGACAATGCGATCACCGTTCTGGAACGCCGCTACTTGAAGAAGGACGTAGACGGGAAACCTGTTGAGACACCAGAAGATTTGTTCGCCCGCGTCGCGCAAAACATCGCGTCGGCTGAGCTCAAATATGGCTCCGAAGACGATGTCCAGCAGTGGGAACAGACGTTCCATCAAATGATGGCACGGCTGGAGTTTATGCCGAATTCGCCGACACTGATGAACGCGGGCCGCGAGTTCCAGCAACTCTCGGCCTGTTTCGTCTTGCCCATCGAGGACTCGATGGAGAGTATTTTCGAAGCGGTCAAGAATACCGCTATGATTCACAAGAGCGGTGGTGGCACCGGGTTCTCCTTTTCCCGCCTGCGGCCGGCCAATGATATCGTCAGTTCAACGCGCGGTGTTTCCAGTGGCCCGGTGTCGTTCATGGAGGTATTCGACGCGGCAACGGACGCGATCAAACAAGGCGGCACACGGCGCGGCGCCAACATGGCCGTGCTGCGGGTGGACCACCCGGACATAATGAAGTTCATCCATGCCAAAGAAGACAGTGATCGCCTGAACAACTTCAACATCTCGGTCGCGGTTACCGAGGAGTTCATGCGCGCGGTGGACCTCGGCGAGAAGTACGATCTAATCAACCCGCGGACCGGGCAGGCCGTAGAAAGCCTCGCGGCGCGGGAGGTGTTCCAGGAAATCGTGGAGCGCGCCTGGGCCAACGGCGATCCGGGAATCATTTTTCTCGATCGCATCAACCGGGACAATCCCACGCCCCAGGTCGGCGAGATCGAAAGTACCAACCCGTGCGGGGAGCAGCCGCTGCTGCCGTACGAGTCCTGCAATCTGGGCTCGATCAATCTGGCCAAAATGGTCAAGGAGACGGCGGGCCACCGGGAGGTGGACTGGGAGAAGCTGAGCCGAACGGTGGACCACGCCGTGCGGTTCCTGGACGACGTTATTGACATGAACAAGTTCCCCTTGGAGCAAGTTGCCGAAATGACGCGAGCCAATCGCAAGATCGGGCTCGGCGTGATGGGGTTCGCGGATCTGCTAATCATGCTGGAGATCCCGTATGACTCGCGTCAGGCGGAGGAGCTAGCCGAGGACCTGATGCGCTTTATCAACGAGCGTGCCCGTGAGGCCTCGGCGCAGCTCGCTCAGACTCGCGGTGCCTTCCCCAACTTCAAGGGCAGCACGTTCGACACGGGTCCCGATGCGGTGCAGTACCGCCACGCGACGGTGACCACCGTGGCGCCGACAGGGACAATCAGCATCATCGCCGGCTGTTCCAGTGGCATCGAGCCGCTGTTTGCCGTGTGTTTCGTGCGGCACGTGATGGACAATGACGAGCTGGTGGAGGTTAACCCGCTGTTCGAGGAGGCCGCCAAGGATCGCGGCTTCTACACACCGGAATTGATGCGGGAGATCGCCAAGCGCGGGTCGCTCCAGAAGGTGGACGAGGTGCCGGACGACGTCAAACGCGTTTTCCGGACCGCGCACGACATTAGTCCCGATTGGCACGTGCGAATCCAAGCCGCGTTCCAGCACCATACCGACAACGCGGTCTCCAAGACGGTCAACTTTGCGAACAGCGCCACCGTGGAGGATGTTGCGCGGGTCTACCGGCTAGCCTATGAGCTCGGCTGTAAGGGCGTGACGATTTATCGCGACGGTAGTCGTCAGGGGCAAGTGCTGACCACCGGCGACAAGAAGGAGCAGGCTAAGCCCACAAGACCGGGGACGATTACCCCGCGTGCTCGGCCCGACGTGATCTTCGGCAAGACGCGCGCCATGACTACCGGTTGCGGGAAGTTGTATGTAACGATCAACGAAGATGAGCAGGGGCCCTTTGAGATCTTCGCGCAGATGGGAAAGGCCGGCGGCTGCGCCGCTTCGCAAGCGGAGGCCATTGCGCGGCTGGTGTCGCTCGCGTTTCGCTCCGGCGTCGAACCGCAGGCGGTCATCAAGCAGCTTAAGGGGATTAGCTGCCATCTGCCCGCCTGGGAAAAGGGCGGCGGCAAGATTCTCTCCTGTGCCGATGCAATTGCCAAGGCGCTGGAACGCACACTGTTTGACAAGGGCGAGCAGCTTCCGCTGGACTTCTCAGCGCAGGGCGCGGGCAACGGCGGTGTCGGCGCGTGCCCCGACTGTGGCGGCATCGTTGAGCATCGCGAGGGGTGTATCATCTGCCCCAATTGCGGCTACTCCAAGTGCGAGTAGCCCACAGTCGAAGCGCAGGCCTGTGCCGCGACCGCGAGGGAGTCGGGCGGCTCCGAGCGGGCTCTTGGCATTCGAGGATAGCCGGGTTAGAATGGATGCTAGGGAACTGCGCTGGGAAATCGGTGTCTAAACCGCTAGAGCTGGCCGCGCGGCGATGAGCCGGCGGAACAGCACAAAGTGAACCCAAGCTCGTTCGGGTCTGGATTGACCGCCTGGCAACAGTGATTGGCAACAACAGCTAGACGACACGAGGAGGGCCGGACGATGAAGCACACACTGAAGATGGCTTGGCTGGCCGGGATCGTCGGCCTGCTGACTGCCGGCGTTGGGGCGCAGGAATCGGAGCTCATCTACCTCGGCGGAACCTCCGTAGCTCGCATTCGCACCAAGGGCAAGTTCCCCTCCCTCTACGATCGGGCGCATCACATCAATTGCCTGGTCAACGACTTGATCAGCACCAAGGACACTGAGAATCCAAAGACATACATCAAGAAAGTGGACGGACGATGGACCGTGTTCGCATGGGACAAGGCGGTTCTCTCGGTCTATCCGGAAGAGGCGAAAGCAAACGGTGTTGACGCCAAGACGCTGGCGAGCATCTGGAAGAGCAAACTGCACAGCGCCTTCCCGAAGTGCACGCCGGTATCCAAGATGGCGAAGCCCTTTGGGGATTACAGTCCAACTAAGCCGCGGACACACAAGACGCCGGCTGGTGTGGAAGGCTCGCGGAGTCTCACCGGAGGCGTGACGCCTGCAGCAGTCGGTGGATCGCGGACCACGACACCGCGAACGGGCGGCGTTCGGCTTGCCTCCAATCAGCCGTCGCGCTCGTCGGGTGGTTCGACACCGACTGCGGGCGGCCCCCTGAGCGTGGCACCCGACGAGTTGGTCGTCATTCTGGACGCTTTCAACACGGTTCGATCGCTGACGGAAGCGGAGTACGCCGGCCAGCGCGAGCAGCTCGGCGCCAATCTACTGGCGCGTCTGCGGCCATTTGTCCTGAGCAAGCGGAGCACGGCAAAGCTGATCCAGCCTGTGACGGGGCCCAGCACGACGGTACCAACCAAGCCGGCGCCGAAACGTGCGCCCGCGACGGTGGAAGTGACTGTGCCGGCGCCGAAGCCCGCCGCACCACCCCGGCCGGTGGCCAAGCCCCCGGTCCCGCCGGTGCCCGCGGCCAAGGTTCGTCCCGCAGGCACGATTGCGGCCGGCACGGCGAACCTAGCAATCAAGCAGCGGATCAACAAGAAGTTTGAGCTGGCGGAAAAGCCGTACGGGGTGATGAAGAGCCAGAATCATCCTGACCTAGATCGTGTCTCGCAACTGCTCTCGACGGCGCGAAAGGCGTTTTTCGCCAACCGCTTCCCTGAAAGCGAGAGCGCGCTTGACCAGGCGCTCAACATCATGGGTGTGCAGCCATAGCGAAGGCCTGGAGCCCGCTTCCACTGCGCCACGCCGCCGAATGAAAAGGGCGTTACAGAGAGCTGTGCATCCGAGCCTTCAGCTCACCACCTCGTGAACCTCGCCTCGTCTTCTCGCCCCTGAGTTCCTCGGCTGCCCGCTGGTTGCCGTTCGCCGTTGACTGACTGCTGATTACTGATTGCTGCATTTTTCTATCTTCTCCGGGGCGCCCCGTTCGCCGGTCTCCTATCGCCCGTTCCGGCCTGGCTCGTTGGGAGCTCAGGCTTTCCCGAGCAGTGCGGTCGGCCGCGATCCGACCGCGAGAGGCGGCGACAAGCTTGCGGCGGCGGTGCGTTCGCCCAGACGGGGTCCGAACGGC
>JALGUG010000277.1 GCA_029820995.1 Candidatus Zipacnadia bacterium | reverse complement strand
CGCCGTGTCCAGGTCCTGGACGACGCACACTTGGCCGAGCAGGTACTCGAACACGCGGCGATAGCGGCGTCCGAAGCGCACCAGGCGATCCGCGGTGCCGAGAATCTCGCGCCGCGCCGAGCTGATGGAAGCCGGCGGCGGTATGGCTCCGCGCTCCAGAGCAGCCAGAGGCAAACAGGTGGCTCGACCGGCGCCGCTCTCGGCGAGCAGCTTGAGGGCGGCGCGAGCATCTTCCAAGGTCTCAGTGACCACCCAGCGCAGCTTCTCACCCAGGGCCGCCTCAATGGCCAGCTCATACCGCGCCGGAACTTCCAGCAACTCTCCGATGGTGCCGCGGATGCCCTGCAATTCGCCCTGCTCCGCGGCGTCCATGATCGCGCGTACGCCGGCCGCGTATCCCTCGCGCGAGAGTTCGAGCTCCTGCAGAGCTTGGAGACGCGTTTCGGTGTGCGCCACGGACTGCGAGAGAATCTGAGTCTTGCGCCGATGCGCCGCCATCGCCTGGCGGGCCACGCGGAGGTCTTCGCGCCCGGTGTCCAATTCCGCCATCAGCGCCGCATGCGCCGCTTCGCGCTCTTGTGCCAAACGCTCCGCTTCCGCTTGCTGTCGCTGCAAGTCCTCTTGTCGGTCCCGCAGAGCCTGGGCTCGGGCCTGGAGCCGCGCCAGGCGCTCTTGCAGCTCTTGCTGCATGGTCTCCAGGCCCTCGATCTCGCGTTGCAGGCCCTCGATGTGCGCCGCCGCGGCGTGGCGCTCCTCGGCGGCTGCAGCCACCTCGCGAGCGGCTGCCTGCTCCGCTTCGCGGGCGGCTTGCGCCTCGGCCCGGCGCGCCTGAAGCTGCTGTTCCAAGCCAGTTGCTTTCTGCGTCAGCGCTTGTCGGTCTGTGGCCGCGGCGGCCGCCTCCTGGGTCAGAGCCGCGAGCCGTGCGGTCCGGATTTCCACTCGCCGGTCCAGATCGGCTCGGCGGTCCCGGATATGGCGTTCCCGCTCCGCGGCGAGGGCCTGAGCACTCTGGGCCCGCTCGGCGTCGGCTCGGGCCTCCGCGGCGAGGGCCTGAGCACTCTGGGCCCGCTCGGCGTCGGCTCGGGCCTCCGCGGCGCGCCGGCGCAGCTCATCCAGCTCGCGATCCAGTTGCTCTTGTTCAGCGCGCAGCCGCTCTTCCTCCTGGTCGAGCTGGGCCAGCTCGGCTTGTGCCTCGGCGAGCTCTTTCTCAGCGATGTCCTTGTCGTGGGCCTGGCGTCCAAGTCGCTCTCGGCGTCGGAGGTAATCCTCTGCCAGCAGAACCCGCTCGGCGGCGTCGAGCCGCGCGGAGAGCTCCTTGTATTCGGCGGCCACTTTGGCCTCCTGCTCAAGCGGCTCGCGCTGAGAAGCCAGCTCGTGAATGAGGTCTGAAAGGCGAGTGATGTTCGCGTTGGTCTGGTCGAGCTTGCGCAGCGTCTCGCGCCGGCGGGCGCGGTATTTCTGAATACCCGCCACGGTCTCGATTAGCTCGCGCCGATCCTCGGAACGGATGCTGAGAACGGCGTCAATCTCGCCCTGAGTGACCACGGAGTAGGCATGACGGCCGATCCCGGTGTCCGCGAGCAGGTCCTGGATGTCTCGCAGGCGGCAGCGGGCCTTGTTGAGCAGGTACTCGCTGTCGCCCGAACGGAACAGGCGACGGGTGACAGTGACCTCCGAGAACTCAATGGGCAAGCGGCCGTCGCTGTTGTCCAGCGTGACCGAGACCTCCGCCATGCCCATGGGTCGGCGGCTGTTGGAGCCGGCGAAGATGATGTCCTGAGAGGAAGGGCTGCGCAGCACACGCATGCTTTGCTCGCCCAGCGCCCACATGAGGGCATCGGCAACGTTGCTCTTACCCACGCCGTTAGGGCCGACGACCGCGGTGATACCGGGATCGAACTCGAAGTCGGTCTTGTGGGCGAACGTCTTGAAACCACTGAGTTCGAGACGTTTGAGGTACATAATGGGGCTACGTCCGTGTCCAGGATGTGAGGCGTGCTGCTTCCCTGCGTCAGGTCGGAGCCTACCGGACGAGGATGTCGGGTCGCTCCATTGTCGCGCCCTCCACTCGCACGGACAGCATCGGCCAATCGGGCGTGGCGCTGATCACCGTGGTCGCCTCCGGAGCCGCGATGATCGTATCCTCCGACTTCGTACCCGTGATGGATGGGTTCCAGGCGAAGGCCTGATTGTTCAGCACCACTTCAGTCGAAGCGTGGCTGCCCTTATAATCGCGAGGGGCATAGCCGGTAGCGCCGCCTTGATGATGGAGCTGCCACTCCTGCGCATACCCGGTCTGCTCATAGCGTGCGACGGCGGCCGCGAAAATGTCGGCCACCTTTGCGCCGGGACGACTGCCGGAGATGAAGGTCGCATCAATCTCGCACACCGCGCGATGCTTGCGCTCCAGTTCCTCGGAGAGCGGACCAAAGTGGACCAAGCGCGTGGCGGAGACGCCCAGGCCCCAGCGCCTGGCGCCGACGGCCATCATCACGCAACGCTCCAGCTTGGTCTCGGTGGGGATGGGGTGACGGTAGTTGCGGATGCGCTGGTCTGCGGCGACCAGCAGAACAGCCGGTAGGATGCCCTGGGCCAGGAAGCGCTCGCCGAGAGCTGCGGCAATCTGATGTTCGGTCCAGCCCGGCTCGAGCTCCCGCGCCACTTCGCCGAGGATGCGGCCCGTCTGCTCGCCGACCCAGCGAAAGCGCTGGACCTCGGGCTCCAACAGTTCCCAGCGGAGCCGAGCGAACTCACCGGCCACGTTCTTGCTGTCGAAGTTGCCGGTATCGCTACCCGGGCTGGGCCCGGCGAGGTCGGCGATGATCTGCGCGGTCTGATCCTCATGCCAGGGCGTGGCATGCATCGTGAATCCGATGAGGTCTCGGAGTTCCTCGTCCTGAATGCGCCCGGCTTCGATATTGGTGGTAACCACGTGCTGGTCGGAGGGCGTGATAACCAAATGCGCGACGCCGTTGTCTGTGGCCGCGGCAACGTGATTGTCGCCTCCGCCGGTAACCCACGCGAAATTGGCCTGAGTGGAAAGGACCATGGCGGACAGGCTATGCTGCTCGAGAAACCGGCCCACCCGCTCCAACTTGGTCTGGACTTCTTCCTGCCGCGTCATAGGTCACGCTCCGTCTCGGGCTCACCGGTGCGGCCCTCCGAGATGACTTCAGCGCCTTGTTCGGCCCGGCAAGCATAGATCTCGGGCCGCCAGCCGATCTGGCGCTCGTACTCCCGGGCGACATATTCGGCAAACTCAGGCAAAGCGCCTGCGTCCACGAGGGCGCACGCGCTCCCGCCAAACCCGGCGCCCACCAGGCGCGCACCATAGCAGCCGGGCGCGCCATACGCTGCCTGGGTCAGGGCCTCCAGCTCGCGGCAGCTTACCTCGTACAGGTCGCGTAGGCTGGCCTGAGCCTGCTGCTGCAGCTCGCCGACGGCCGCCCAATCACCCGCTCGGCAGTACTTGGCGCCGTCCAGCGCGCGCTGATTCTCGTAGACCACGTGCTCGGCCCGACACCGCACGAGCTCCGGAAGGATGGCCTTGTGGCGCTCGAACTCCTCCGGGCTGACGTCGCGCAGGGCCCGCACACCGGGCAGCACCGCGGCGAAGAGCCTTGCCGCCTGCTCGCACTGCGCCCGCCGCTCGTTGTACTCTGAGCCAACCAGGCTACGCTCCTTCTTGGTGTCCATCACGACGAAACAGACCGATTTATCGCCCAGCGGGATCTCCTCGCACGCCAGAGTCCGGCAATCAATCAGCAGCACATGGTCCTGCTGGCCGAAAGCGCTGGCGAACTGGTCGAGGATCCCGCATCGCATGCCCACGAACTCGTTCTCCGCACGCTGGCACAGCAAAGCGACGTCCCGCGGCGGCAGCTCAGCCTCTGCCAGCCTCAGGCAGGCCATCGCTGTGGCCAGCTCGAGTGCCGCCGAGGAGGATACGCCGGCACCGATGGGCACGTCGGCGGCAATGGCCAGATCGCAGCCGGGAACGGGTATCCCAGCCGCGCGCAACGCCACAAGTACTCCCTGCACGTAAGCGCTCCATGTGGCGGACCGGTCCCGCTCCGGACGGTCCAAGCGGAAGACGGCGCCCGTCCGAAAATGGACCGAGTACACACGGACGGTGTCATCGGAGCGTGGCGCCGCAGCCACGTACACTGAGCGATCAATGGCGAGCGGGAGCACGAAGCCTTCGTTGTAGTCTGTGTGTCCGCCCAGAAGATTGAGGCGCCCGGGGGCCCGGGCCAAAACGGCCTCGCGTTCCGGTCGGCTGAACTGGCTCTGCAAGGCTTGTAGGGCTTGTCGGCCGACCTCGTCTTTGGCTGATCGCCGCACTCTGCTGCTATTCACTGGGCGTCTCAAGATGCTCACGCAGCCACTCCAGTGTTTGGGCCAGCCCTTCGTCAAGGGGCGTCTGCGCTTCCCAGCCCAGGACCTCCTTAGCGTGTCGGCAGTCGAGGCAGCTCCGGAAGACCTCGCCGGGACGCTCAGGTGCGTGGTTGGGCTCGCCCTCGTACCCCACTTGTGCCGCCGCGCGGCGGAACAGCTCGTTGATTGTCGTCTCGACTCCGGTGCCGACATTGAAAACCGCATCCGGGCCGGTGTAATCCAGGGCGGCCAGCGTAGCGTCGGTTACATCCGACACGTACACAAAGTCGCGTGTTTGCTCGCCTTGGCCATAGATCCTCAGCGGCACACCGTTGAGCATGGCCTCAAAGAAGATCGGCACTACAGCCGACTCCCCGGTACGCAACTGCCGAGGGCCATAGACATTAGCGTAGCGCACCGCGGCGCCCCGGAGACCGTGCGTTTCTCGGTAGCACTGCAGGTACAGCTCAGCAGCACGCTTGCCAACGCCGTACGGAGAAATGGGCTGGGGCCGACAGCTCTCCGGTGTAGGTATCTCGGGGGCGTTGCCGTAGATGGCTCCTCCGGTGGAGGCGAGAACGAAATGCCCGACACCATGTTCGCGACATAGCTCAAGCAAGTTCAGCGTGGCCAGCACGTTGGTTCGGCAGTCCTCCAGCGGTTGCCGCACGGACGTGATCGGGTCCTTTTGGGCCGCGCAGTGAATCACGGCCTCAGGACGCGACGCGGCGAATACCTGTGCCACCCCTTCGTCCTGGATGTTGATCACGGCCAGGTTGGCCCGGGGGTCCACGAATTCACGGCGGCCATTGCTCAGGTCGTCAATGACCGTGACCTCGCAGCCACGCTCCAATAGCACATCAACAATATGGGAGCCGATGAACCCGGCTCCCCCGGTAACAATCACTCTCAAGCTCGTCACACTCGCTCTGGAGAAGGGTGGCTCAACGGCGTATTGAGCATTATAGCCCGCGCGATTTGGCGTGTCAAACGGGCGGAACGTCGGGTTCTGTCGGCTTGGCCGGTTCGGGCAGCGGGAGCAAGCAAAACCACGCCAGCAGACCCAACACATCCAACAGCAGGCCCAGGGCAGCCCAGCGGAGGGGCTCTTCGCCCGATTGCTGCGCCAGACGATACAGCACCCACGCGAACGCGATCTTCGTGACGACTAACACGACCAGGAGCACAGTCAGACTGTTGGACATTCGTGGGCCTACCCCTCTTTCGCCTCTGCTGGCGGCCCCCGCCGGACATGGATCCATTCGTCGAACTTCGCGGCCAGGTCCTTCATCGCCAGCTTCGTCGCCTTCGCTCGGAGTTTGCTCTTGCGGCTCCAAATGCCTCCGAGAAACCCGCTCTTGGCCATCTTCTTCGTGCGGTCGCTCCACAACATTGTGTTGGCGGGATCGTAGACCTCGATCAGCATCACTACCCGCGCTTCCTTCTTGCCTGCCGTGAAGACGGCCAGAATCGGGGCCAGGAGCACAGTCGCCGCACCCTCGGGTTGGAGCTTGGTGGCCGCGCGATCATCCATGATGCGGCACACCACACGCACCCCACCCCGTGCGCGCACCTCAGACCAGTCCTTGCTCACATCGAAGCCCGCATCCATCAGGACCTTCGTCAGCTCCGGACGCAACTCGGGGCGCGGAGAGCCGGCTCCCATTACTTTGATCTCCTGCACGTCGGCGCCCTGTGCGTCCTTGGTCTCTTGCAGGTACACTTGCTTGACGTCCGATTCAGTGTAATCAGTGACGTCATCCACGTAAACCAGGCCAAAATCTATCCCCTCATATGTCTCCTGGCACAGGGCAGCCATGCCGGAGCCTGTCGCGAGGAGCACCGTCAGGACCGCCGCGGCCCCAGTGCAATGCCGTGTTCCACTTCTGCGGACAATCTTCATCTGTGATCCCCTCCCAGCGCGGCCCTTCGCGCTCGACGGCTATCTTCCGCCCTCTAGACCCCTTTCCCTTCCCTGCAGTCGCGGTTTAGAGTTTGTTCGTCCGGCGTGTCCGCGAGAGTCCATGACGCTGCGGTGGGTCTGCAGCGGCACACGACAACAGGCCGCCCGCCACCCGACCGCATTCCGGGTGCGGGCACCAGTGCTGTGCTCAGGTAAGCCCAGAGCTGGTCCACATGAGGCCCTCGAAGGGACAAGGCCGAGCGACAACAATGGCGGCGGCATGCGAGTTGTGGTCCCCGTTGGCTTGTGTGTGGCCCAATCTGATGCTCTCGAATATGAAGGCAATATTGACCATACGTTCGCTCGTATACATGCAGACATATGACCTCATGATTGTCCAGATGCACCGGCTAATAGCTATACACACATCTACTGTCTGACATCTGATTGAGAGAGATGGGGCTAGCAGGGCGCTATCGTTGGTACACGACGCCACTGGACTGGAGAGGATCAACGGCCCCGAGCGGCCGCGCAACGAATCGTTGATCGCGGCGGCCGTCGGCCCTGAGAGATGAGCATCGGGCAGAAGGAAGTGCTTGACGGTT
>JALGUG010000276.1 GCA_029820995.1 Candidatus Zipacnadia bacterium | reverse complement strand
GAAGTGGAGGCGTTGGTCAAGAAGCTGCTGGAGGAGTTCAAGGACGAGATTGCGGCTCTGCGCAAGGACGTGGACGATATCCGCGACCGCGTGGACGACCATGAGGACCGGATCTCGTTCCTCGAGGACCTGACCTCCGGCCCCACCATCACCGGCTGGCTGGACTACCGCATCGGTCTTGCCGGCGACGACCAGTGGGTGCGCGACGCCGAGTTTGACAATCTGACCGCGAAAATCGGCATTGAAGGCGACATCACCGAAGACCTCTACGGCAAGATCTCGGTGAAGTATGTGGATGATCCCAATAACGTGGCCGTTCCCCGAGGAGCGGTCTTCTACGCCGGAATGCCGGTGGGGATGCTCAACGGTATCGCGAATGAGAACATCTGGCTGGACGAAGCCTGGGTCGGTTTCGACTGGCAACGCTGGCACTTCACCGTGGGACGCCAGTTCCAGGCCTACGCCGCCGGCATTCTCGTCCAGAACTCCCGGCTGGCGCAGCAGGGCATCCGCGTGCAGAAGCAAGACCTCTTCGGCTATCTGGACGTTGATGCTTTCGTCGGGATGGGCAGCTATGACGGCATGGTGCCCTTCAGTCTGCCGTCGTCCATACCCGGCCCGGACCCCATCGCCACTGATAGCTATGTCAGCGCGCGCATGTGTTACAACAACTCCAAGCATTGGGCCGTGGGCGCCAACTATCTGATCAACGGCCTGGGCGATGAGACCGGGTGGAGCACGGACCTGTGGGCCCAGTTCCCCGGCAACCGCGACCTGATGGTCGAGTTTGTGCAAATGCACGATGACGTCCTCGGCACCCAGTTCCAGCCCGGCACTGGCTGGTACATGGGCGACACGCCCCAGGCGCTCTTCGTTAGCGCCGACATCTGGGACGCCAAGTGGAAGCTCGTCGCGCTCTACTCCCAACTTGAGCCCGGCGCTGCGGCTCACTACTCTCAAGCCCACCCCTACTTCGAGTTCCTCGACCAGGACGCGCTCAGCGAACCCTTCATCCCCTGGGAAGCCTGGCTGCGCAATCCGCCGGTCGCCGATGGGCTCGAAGTGGTCGGCTTCATCCTCGGTTTTCCCGTCTACAATGATCCGGTCAAGATCATCTGGGCCGATATCGACTTCACCCATGGCGGGGACTTCTATATCAAGAACTTCTACTCCATCCAGTACAGCCACCAATTCGCCCAGGGCCTGACCGGCAAATTCACCTGGGCGCAGGAGTTTTCCAGCGTTCCGTTCCTCGACGACCAGGCCCTGCTCATGGCCGAGGCGGTCGTCAACTTCTAGCCGGTCAATACGCCACCACTACAACGGCCCTCGCTTCGGCGGGGGCCGTTTTTGCAGTGAAGGGATCGGCCCCTCGGGTCGCGAAAGCGCTGGGGCAGCTTCTGAAAGCTCGCGCCCCGTCGGGCCACAGCCCGCCGGCTCTAGGTGCTTCCCTTACCATGACCTCCAGGCAACGTGTGCTCGCGGCCCTCCGCCACGAAGAACCGGACCGCACTCCGTTCTTCGAGAAGCTGGTCAAGTCGCCCATCGCCGACCTGATCCTCGGCCGGCCGCACGCCGAGGTCAACTTCAACTACCGCATGCAGCGCTTGGCCGACGGCGACTGGCGCGGCCTGATGGAGCAGACGGCGCGCGACATCATTGACGTGGCCCAACTACTCGGGTTTGACCTCGTGCGGCTGGGGCCCAATCCCTTGCCCGGCCCTCGACCGCAACGCCTCGGTCCCGATCGCTGGCAAGTCGGGTCGGTCATCCAGGAACTGCTCTGCAGCGGTTGGGTGCGGACAACGGCGGTCGCTCCGCAACCTCCCCTTCCGCCCGAGCAACAGGAAGAGGCCCTCCGACGCAGCGTGCGCACGCCGTACGAGCCTCGCGCACTGACCGACGACGAATGGATCGTTTTCCGAACGGCACGGCGCCTGATTGACGAGCGCGGACTTGACCTGGCGATCTTCAGCCAAGTCTACGGCATGCCGGTCGCCACGCTGGGTCCCATCCTCTTTGAGTGGTTCCACACCGACCGCGAATCATTGCACCTGTACTACCAGCGCTGCTCTCAGGCCGCCCTCGACCGGGCACGCCAACTCCGTGCCGAGGGCGCCGACCTCATCGGCCTGGGCGGCGATCTGGCCTCCGATCACGGCCCGCTCATCGCGCCCCGCGACTATGCCGAGTTCCTCGCGCCGCGCCTGCGCGAGCAATCCGACGCCCTCCATGCCCTCGGCGCCTTCACCAGCAACGCCTCCGACGGCGATCTGTGGCCGCTGCTCGATCACTTCCTGCTGGATGCCGATGTGGACGCCTTCGAGGAGATTGACTATGCCGCCGGGATGGACCTGGCCCGTCTCAAAGCCCGGTACGGCTGGCGCATCTGCTTCATCGGCAACATGGACATTCGCCACATTCTGACCGCGGGCACGGAGCAAGAGGCTCGCGCTGCCACCATCGAATGCCTGAAGCAGGGGGCGGGTCACGGCGGCCATATCCTGATGTCATCAAACTGCATCCACGAATCCGTTCAGCCTAAGAGCTTCTTTGCCTACGTGAACGCCTATCGCAACTACTTCGGCCTGGACCCGGTGGACTTCTGATCACAAGGGGGTGCCGAGTTGAGGATCCCGCTGCTGGGGCTGGTTTGTTGCACCGTCGCGTCCTTTGCCGCCGAAGCGCCCCTCGCGATTCGTGCCTTCCCCGACGCCGATCAGCGCGGCTCCAACCTACTCCAGAACCCGAGTTTCGAGGCCGGTACGGACGCGCCGGACGCGTGGCGGTGGGGCACTGCCATCCCGGAGAACTTCGAGGCCGGTCTCTCCTCGGACGTCAAGCAGTCGGGCAACCGCAGCGTCCACGTCCTCTCGCATAGCGGCCGCATGT
Organism: Candidatus Zipacnadia bacterium; assembly: GCA_029820995.1. Lineage (GTDB taxonomy): Bacteria > Armatimonadota > Zipacnadia > JALGUG01 > JALGUG01 > JALGUG01. The sequence continues at coordinate 2,977 of JALGUG010000276.1, read as the reverse complement.
CGGGCTACTGGTCCCAGACGGTCGCGGTCAGGCCGGGCAGGTCCTACCTGTTGAGCGCCTGGAGCCGCCTGGATGCGGGCAGGATTCTGATGTTCGTCACCGGGCGGGGCAAACTCGGCGACCGCGAGGTCAAGCTGGACACCCGAGCGTACCTGTTCTGCGGCCGAGGACACATGCTCGTGCCCGTCTTTCTCAAGCCCGAGTACATGTATGGCGCGCGGTCCGGCCGGTGGAACCTGCTGGTCCGGCGCTTCACCGTACCCGAGCCGCTCACCGCCGTGACGGTACATCTCGGCTCCTATTTCCAGCAGGGCGAAATGTGGTTTGACGATGCGTATCTGTCCGAAGGCCCCTGCCCCTTGAGGGTCCAGATTCGCGCCGCGCCTCCTGCTGCTCTCAAGAGCGTCCGCGTGGAGGACCACGAAACCGGCCAGGCGCTCTTTGACTCAGGGCCGCTTCCCGCCCGCGCGGGCGAGTTCGCGCGCACGCTCCCAGACCTCGATGCCGGTGCACGCTACTACATCCGCGTCGCCACTGTCGGTGGACCGGAGTACTCGCGGGAATACCCCGCCGACGGCCTCAAGTGGGAGGGGGAATGACATGGCTACCTGCCGCGGCGTCCCGCCGGCCCTGCTGCTTCTCATCGCTCCGTGCGCACTCGCCGCCGTCCAGCGCCAGGGCGACAGGCTCACCATCACGACGTCCGCTCTGACCCTCAACCTGGACCTCCGGCACGGCACGCTGTCCGGACGCCTGGCGGCCCGGGGCCGGACCGCCGAGCTCCGCGACGGCGCCCTCCTGATCCTGGACGGCAAGCAGAAGCGCCAGTTCCTCTGCGCTCGGCTGCGCGGCGTGTCCGTCGGGCCGGACCGCGCCGCCTTCTCCTGCGACCCCGCGCCCGGCCTCAAGGTGCGCTGCACGCTGACGGAGGTCCAGTCGGCGGTCTTGTGGTCCGTCGAACTGCGCAACGATTCCCCGGAGCAGATGTGGCTCGAGCCCATGCTAACCTGCTCTCTGCCGCGCTCCGCCAGCACGCGCCTGTGGGACGGCTTCCAGGACTCCCTTGCTCCGTCGGAAGACAAACGTGCCGACAGCCTCCGTGGCAAGTTCCCACTCGCGGCCCTGTACACCCCCGATCTCGGCGTCGCTGTCGGCTTCGAGCCGTTGCAGTGGCTCTCGTACCTGGCCACCACGTACTCGCCACTGGACCACGAGCGGGCGCGCTTGGCCCAATCCGCTCGCGTGGTCGTTGATCCCGGCCGGCCAGAGCGCGTCGGCTTTCTGCTGTTCGGCTTTCGAGGGGACTATGGCTTCCGACGCGCACTGGACGCGTACTACCGCCTCTTTCCCGCCGTCTTTCGCCCGCGGCCCGACGTGGACCAGCGCATCAACCTCAGCGGCGCCACCTACCTGGCCTATACCAGCAGGCCCCAGCCGGAGCTGTGCCGACGCCTCTACGCCGGATGGGAGTGGTGCTACGCGCCCTTCCGCCGCACGGGCGACATCCTCGGCCACCCGGAATACTGGGACTATCAGCCCGCCCGGCCCATGAGCCGCGGCCGTGCCGTGCCGCGCGACCAATACCTTGCCGCCCGTCGGAAACGCTTTGACAACGGCTTGCTGTGCAACGTGGCCATGCTGTTTTACATCCCCTCCGGCATCTGGTGCGAGGAGCGCCTCGCCAAGGAGCACTTCTCCGACGCACTCACCACCGATCCCAAGGTCACCACCGTCTTCACCCGCCCCTGGGTCACCGGCCACGACAACGAGGTGCGCGTCTACCCCTGGGGCAATTCCTACGGCGATTTCCTGGTCGCCGACATGGCCCAGGTCGCCGACCAGCTCAACCTCCAGGGCTTCGCCTTCGATACCGCGGAGGGCGGCGCCAAGTACCGTGGACCCGGCATCAACCGCTCGCCCGGTCGAGCCTGGGACGAACGGGGCGTCTATTGCGACGAGGGGATCGCAGTCGGCAAGCTGATGGACTACGTGCATTCCCTCCAGCCCCACGGACACACACTGGCCGTCGTCAGCAACCCGACCTACGTTCCGACCTTCCATCCCCCCTTCCGCTCCGATGCCACCATGATCGAAGGCATCCCGTGGCGGGGGCTCAGCAACTACCCGGACCAGATGCGCTACTTCATCGGGCACAAGTCCTGTGTGTGGTGGGAGGACTACCTGCTCGAAAAGATCGTCAACTACCAGCGCCTCACGCCCGCGGAAATCGAGGACGCCTACCGCGGCCTCGCCGACTACACCATCCTGGCCAGCCTGTACTGGGGCGTGATGCCCACGCCGCGCCTGGCGCTCGGCACCAAGCGCATAGTCGAAGCCCTGCCACTGATCGTGGAGGTTACGCAGGCCGGTTGGCAACCCGTCCCCGCAGCGCGCGCCGATGACCGCCTCTGGGTCTCTCGTTTTGGCGAGGGCCTGGGCTGCCGCTGGACCGTCGGCAATACCTCCGCGGACCGCATTGCCGGAGATCTGGTGGTCCACACCGCAGACCTCGGCACGCCCGGCCTGTGCGTCGTGCGCAGTTCAGGCGTTGAGACCAAGAGTCGCCTGAGCGCCCACACAAGCGCCGTCCCCCTGGACCTCCCCTCTCGCGGCTGGGCGGTCTACCGCGCCCGCTTGAGCATTGACCCGCCGCCGGTGGGCGGGACCGCCGCCCTGCAGGAGCGCCGCACCGCGGATGCCTTCGAGCTGCTCGTGACCACGCAAGTAACCGGCCGACACGGCGCGACGCTGACGGCTCGTTTGCCCGACGGATACCGCTTCGACACCTGCCTGGCAGCCGGCAAAGCTGTGCCGGCCAAGCTCGAGGGACGGAACGTCACCTGGCATGCCGATCTCAGCGGCACTCAGCACTGGACCTTGACCGCCCGGTCACCGCACTTCATCACGCCGGAGAAAGAGCTGCTCGGCTTCCCGATCTTGAGCCAGGGGAAGTCCTCCTTCCGGCTGGCAACGCCCA
>JALGUG010000043.1 GCA_029820995.1 Candidatus Zipacnadia bacterium | reverse complement strand
AGCGCCAGGATCGTGTCGCGAACCACATCCTCCACGAACTTGGGGTTGTGGTACGCGTGCTCTGTGACCCACTTCTCATCTTGCCGTTTCAAGATTGGAAACACCGGCGCGCTGCCTTGAGCCTCCAGAATGGGAACCAGGTCTTCGATCCAGAAGATCTCATGGTCGCGAGTGCGCAGGTGCACGGTGAGTTCGGCGCGCTGGCTGTGGGCCCCGGCTTCCGAGATCTCGCGGGAGCAGGGACAGAGAGTTGTGATCGGCACCGTGACCTCGAGCGTGAACTGGTAGCTGCCGTTCTCGAGGGTGCCGTGGAAGCAGCAGTCGTAGTCCAGGGGGGAGACCAACCCGGAGACGGGCGCCGACTTGTCCAAGAAGTACTTGAACCGCATGGTCATCTCGGCCCGGCGAGCCCGGAACGCCTCGCAGATCTCCTCGAGAATGTCACCCAGATCGGCCGCGGTGACGGGCCGGCGAGACCAGCGATTGAGAATCTCGACAAAACGGCTCATATGAGTGCCGCGATTATAGTGGGCCAAATCAACGCTAACGTCCACCTGAGCCAGCACACGGCCGTAGCCTCCGGCCTTTTCGCGGATGCGGATGGGCAAGTGGATCCCCCGCACGCCCACCTTTTGGATCGTGATGCCGCGCTCGTCGGTCTCGCTGGCCACGTCGGGCATGGAGGCCGCAATCGGCTTCGTTTCAGGGCTGTTCCGGTTGGCCATTGGTCTCAAGATGATAGGCTAGGGGAGGCGTACTGTCAAGCGCACTGAGAGCACCCCCGGCAGCCACAATCGTCGTGCTCGACACCCGTCGGATGCAGCACGTTCAAGGCCTTGCCACCGCAGGCTGAGGCGGCTTGCGGAGGGCCTGAATGCCCCCCAGCGACCCGCAGCAGTCGCAAAGCACCCGGCCCGAACAGCCTGGGCCGTTGGCCTTCACTCGGCCTTCAACGTCACGGCGTCAAACCATGCCTGTCCCTTGCCTTCGATGGCACAGGTGGCCGCGATCTCGGTCGCCTGAGCAAAGTCAGCCGGCTCACTGGTCACGGCCAGCTCCACCCACTCGGCGGCCTGAGTGACGTGGTCGGAATGAGTCGTCCCCAGGTAGGTTCCACGCGCCAGGTAGTCTATCTTCATGTAGGCCTTCACCTGCGGGCCCGAGGCGCGCACCAGGCCGCGCACGGTGTACGTCTTGCCGCGCTCGATCGTCACAGGGCGACAACTGCAAGTGGCGTACTCACCGTCGCCCATGAGGCGCAGGCAGCGCCGGCCCTCTCGGGCGGGCCCAACAATCCGCATCAGATAGCCGTCGCGGGGACGTGCGTCCAGCGACCAGCCCGGAGCACTCGACTCAGCAGCGGTCTCGAAGGAAGGGTTGAGGACCAGGTTGTCCGGCTCCTCCGAGGCGAGGAAATCGTCAACCGTGAACTCCAGGTCGTCGAAGTACACGACACCTCCACCCTCCAGCGCGACGGCCAGTGACACCGTCTTGGCCTCCGGAAAGGCGCCCCGAGTCGACTCGGTGGAAGCATAGGTCCAGCCGCGACTGCCAGTCAGCCGAATGGTCTCCGACGAGCCGAGATACTTCTCTTGGGCATCGTGGAAGTCGAGCTTCACGGCGGCAGTAGCCTGCTCGCCGTCCACGGTCACCCACGCCGCGCCCCGGTAGCGCCGGTGGGCCTCGTACGGCACGGTAGGGGTCGCGCAAACGATCCACTGGCCCTGGCCGCTCAGCTTCAGCGACTGTTTGCCGCTGCGGACGACCTCTCTGGCCCAGAAACCAGCCGTCCGGCATCTCGCGGAGTGTGAAGGCGCCGTTTTCGAAGGACGGATCGGGCACCAGGTTCTCATTCTGGCCGACCGCGAACAGGCATGCGAACACAAGAGCGACAAAGCAACCGCCGAGGTAGCGCATCGGCCGGACCTCCACAGGTGTGATCAAGTGTGATAGTTCGCCACTTGCAGCAAGTCGCCTGCCGACCTGGAGGACTTCCCGAGGTCTGCGCGAACAGGGCTCTTGCGGCTCCTCGCCGGCAGGGCCGGATTCGCCGGCGTGGCGCCCACTCGTACTGGGGAATCTGCGCGAACAGGGCTCTTGCGGCTCCTCGCCGGCAGGGCCGGATTCGCCGGCGTGGCGCCCACTCGTACTGGGGAATCGAGGGGAGAGCGATGCAGTCGGACATCAAAGTCGTAGACATTGAGGCGAAGTTCGAGGACGTGCAGGCACGGACCCCGCTGAAGTTCGGCGCCGTCGTTGTGCCGGCCTGCACTTTCTTTCGCTGTAAGGCGACGGTGGAGAATCACGCGGGCCGCAGGGCCGAAGGCTGGGGCGGGATCTTCATCATGGACTTCTGGGCATACCCGACTACGGCCGTACCGCATGAGGACAAGCTGGAGGTCATGCGGCGGGTCTCGCAACGCTACGCCGAGCTCATTGCCGCATACAAAGGCTGCGCGCATCCGATTGACATCTTCTTCGAGCACGAGGACGCACTGCGCGAGATCAACGCTGAGGTGTGCCGCACGGTGCATGTCGCCGAACAGATGCCCTTTCTGGGGGCGCTGGTCTGTGCCTCGCCCGTGGACGCGGCGCTGCACGACGCCTTTGGGAACGTCAACGGGATTGACACCTACCGGGGCTACTCGAAGGACTTCATGGAATATGACCTGAGCAAGTACCTCGGGCCGGAGTTCAAGGATAAGTACCCCGGCGACTATCTGCGAGCCGGATACCTGCCGGAGATCCCGATTTTTCATCTCGTGGGCGGACTGGACAAGCTGACCAAGGATGAGGTGGACGAGAGCGACCCGGAGGACGGGCTGCCGAACAGCCTGGACGAGTGGATTGCACGCGACGGCGTGTTCTGCCTGAAGGTGAAGCTGCGCGGGACCGACCTGGAGTGGGACCTGGATCGAACGATCCGGGTGTACGAGATCGGCAAGGAGCAGCTCGCAAGACGGGGCGAGGATCGGCTGTATATGTCGGCGGACACCAACGAGCAGTGCGAGACCCCGGAGTACATCGTCGAGTATCTGCACAAGCTGAGGGAGCGCTCGCCGGGTGCGTTTGAGGCGGTGCTGTACATTGAGCAGCCTACGGAGCGGGACCTGACGGCGCACCGCTGGGACCAGCGCGGCATCGCGGCGCTCAAGCCGGTGATCATTGACGAAAGCTTGACCGACTTGCAGAGCTTCGATCTGGCGGTCGAGCTGGGCTGGAGCGGCATTGCACTGAAGACTTGCAAGGGGCAGTCGGCGGATATGATCTTCGTGCCGCGCGCGGCCGAGCTGGGCATGCCGTACACGGTGCAGGACCTGACGAATCCCAGCCTGGCGCTGATCCATTCGGTGGGGTTGGCCGCGCGGACGTACACCATGATGGGCGTCGAGGCCAACAGCCGGCAGTTCTTCCCCTTCGCGACGCCGGAGGCGGAGCGCCGGGTGCACGAGGGCATCTTCACCGTCCGCAACGGCGTGGCGGACACCTCGTCGCTGCAGGGAACCGGCCTGGGGTACCAGATGGACAAGATCCTCCAGGCGTGACAGGCACAAAGATCGCCGCCGGGCGTCTGCTCTGCCGGCGGCTCAGTTTGGCCCAGTGGATCGGCAACTGCACTTACTTGCCGAGCGCCTGCTTCAACTTCTGGGTCAACGCCGGCACAACCTTGAATAGATCGTCCACGATGCCGTACGTCGCCACCTTGAAGATCGGGGCCTCCGGGTCGGTGTTGATGGCGACGATGACGTCCGACGAGCCCATGCCGGCCACGTGCTGGACCGCCCCGGAAATGCCGCAGGCAATATAGAGCTTTGGCTGCACCGTCTTGCCGGTTTGGCCCACCTGGTGGTACGCCGGAATCCAGCCCGCGTCCACCGTCGCGCGCGAGGCCCCCACTGCGCCGCCGACGACCTCCGCCAGCTCGCGAATCAGCGCGAAGTTCTCGGGCCCTCTCAGCCCCCGCCCACCCGACACAATGATGTCCGCATCCTGCAGATTGACCTGCTGCCCCTCGTTGGAGGCAATGACCTCGACGATCTTCGTGGCAATGCTGCGTTCGTTGAGGTGGACGGGGATCTCAACCACTTCGGCCTGCCGGCCAAGGTCGGGCTCCAGCTTCTTCATCACCCGGGGACGTACCGTGGCCATCTGCGGGCGCGCAAACCGGCACATGATTCGCGCCATAATGTTCCCGCCGAAGGCCGGCCGCGTCTGGACCAACAGCTTGGTGTCCGGATCAATGTGCAGCCCCGTGCAGTCGGCCGTCAGTCCGGCGCCCACCCGCACTGCGATCCGGCTGGCCAGATCGCGCCCCATGGAGGTGGCGCCCACTAGCACGATCTCCGGCTTGTGCTCGTTAATCAGCCCCGTCATCACGTCGGCGTACGGTGCGGTGCGGTAGTCATTCAACACCGGGTCCTGCGCCAGATACACGCGATCGGCACCGTAGGCCGCGGCCGTCTGGGCCAGCTCGGCCACCTCGTCTCCCAGCAGCGCCAGCGACAAGTCGGTCCCTAGCTCGTCCGCCAGCTTTCGCCCCTCGCCCAGCAGCTCCAGTGTCACGCTGGCCAGCGTGTTGTCGTGGCGCTCCGCGATCACCCACACGCCGGAGAACTGCGTCGGGTCATGGTCCTCCTTTTTCGGCAGGTCGAGCACCAGGGCCTCGAACTTGCAACTGCTTACGCAGGCCCCGCACATGGTGCAGTTGTCGTTGAACTGCGCCTTTCCTTCGACGATGTCCATACCGTCATACGGGCAGGCCTGGACACAGAGCTTGCAGCCCGTGCAGTTTTCGGCGATGATGCGAACAGGCATTGAACCGACTCCTAAACGATATGCTGCTCCCTCAATTTCGCCACCAGAGCGCCGACCACGTCCTCCAGTTCACCCTCCAAGATCTCCGCTTGCCGCTCGTGAACCGGCGCGAACACCTCCACCACATTCGTCGGCGACCCGTCCAGACCGCACATCGTCAGGTCGGCCTCAATATCTTCGGCGTTCCACGTCTGGATCGGCTTCTTCTTCGAAGCCAGAACCGCGCGAAGACTGGGCCGCCGCGGCTCGTTCATCTGCTTGACCGCGGTCAGCAGCACGGGCAGCGTCGTCTCGACCACCTCAAAGCGATCCTCCAGCAGCCGCTTTACCCGGCACTTCCCCTCTTCCACCGAGACGTCAATGGCGTAGGTCGCTTGTGGGATGCCCAGGTTCTCGGCCAATCCCGGCCCGACCTGGCCGGTGTCGCCGTCGAAGGCTTGCTTGCCGCAGATGACCATGTCGAACTCGCCCAGCTTGCGAATCGCACACGACAACACATACGCGGTCGCCCAGGTGTCACCACCGGCCAAGGCCCGGTCCGTGAGCAGGATCGCCTCATCGGCGCCCATGGCCAGCGCTTCCCGCAGGGCCTCCTCCGCTTGCGGCGGCCCCATCGTCAGCACTGTCACCTTGCCCCCGTGCGCTTCCCGAAGCTGCACCGCCGCCTCCACCGCGTTCTCATCGAACGGGTTCATGATCGAGGGCACGCCCTCGCGGATGAGCGTCTTCTTGACCGGGTCCACCCGCACCTCGGTCGTATCCGGCACCTGCTTGATGCACACGATGATGTTCATGGCCAACTTCCTCGTCCGCCGCTACTTCTGCTGGGCCTCTTTGAGCACCCGATTGGCGATGACCAGCCGCTGGATCTCCGAAGTCCCTTCCACGATCTCGAACAGTTTCGCCTCCCGGTAGTATCGCTCGAGCGGGTACTCCTTCGTATATCCGTAGCCGCCATGGACCTGCAGGGCCTTGCTGCAGACCCACGTGCAGGCCTCCGAGGCGAACACCTTCGCCATCGCCGCCTGCTTCTCGAACTCGCGCCCCTGGTCTTTAAGCCAGGCCGCCTGGTAGGACAACAGGCGAGCAGCCTCGATCTTGGTCGCCATGTCCGCCAGCATGAACTGCACCGCCTGAAAGTCGGCGATTTTTTGCCCGAATTGCTCCCGCACCTGCGCGTACTCCACCGCGGCCTCGTAGGCGGCCTGGGCCAGCCCCACCGCCCCGATGGCCATGCCGATCCGCCCCATCCCCAGCGTGTCCAGCGCCACGCGAAAGCCGCGCCGCTCCCGGCCCAGGATGTTTTCGGCCGGCACGCGCGCGTCGTTGAAGATCAGTTCGCGGTTGGACAGCGCCGGATACGCCATCTTCCTCTCGTCCCGGCCGAACTCGAATCCGGGCATCCCCTTTTCGAGGATAAACGCCGTGATGCCCCGCGCCCCGCGCTCCGGCTGAACGTTGGCGATAATCACGTAGATCTCCGCATCGCCACCATTGGTGATGAACAGCTTCGTCCCGTTTAGCAGATAGTCATCTCCCTCGCGCGTTGCCCTGGTTCGAACCGCGCCCGCATCTGAGCCCGCGCCGGGCTCGGTCAACCCGAACGCCCCGATCTTCTCGCCTGTGGCCAGCGGGCTCAGGTACTTCTGCTTTTGCTCATCGGTGCCGAACGCCATGATCGGGTACTCAGCCAGCATGTGCGCCCCGAACACGGCGCCGCTGGTCGTACACGCCGAGCTAAGCATCTCCGCCACGACCGTCCAGGTCATGAAGTCAAAGCCCAGTCCTCCGAATTCCTCCGGCGCCGGAATGCCGAACAGGCCCAGCTCGGCCATCTTCCGCACATTGTCCCAGGGGTACTCCCCGGCCTCATCTACCTCCTGGGCCTTCGGCTTGAGTTCCTCGTCGCAGAACTCCTTGACGGCCTCAAAAATGGCTTGCTGATCCTCGGTGAACGCGAAATCCACGACTAGTGCCTCCTCATGGCCGACGGACGTCTGGCCCCTGCTCTTGTGCTCTGACGGCTACCAAGAATCATGGAACGGGCGCGGCGCTTGGCGCTCGCGCCCTTCCACCATCGGTTGTAGGACAGTTCGTCGTCGCAGGCGTAGTTTAAGCCAACTGGCTTCGCGCGTCAAGAGACTATTGCACCTGGTGACGGGCCATGAATTTCAGTGCTCCGTCGCCTGTTCCAGGCCTTGCTCACGCCATCAGGGCCGCATGCGCTTCCTTCAGCTTCGCCCGGATGGGCAAGTGGTTGCCACAGACCCGCTCGCAGAGCCCACAGTCGTCACAGTTCGTCGCGCGCTGCCAAGCCGTCAGCGAGGCGTAGCCCTGCCGGCCCATCTCCCGCTCGCCGTACACGTCGTAATACATCTGATATCGCAGAATGTCGCAGACTGCCACGCCGCGCGGACAGATGCGGCAGTTCCCGCAGCCGGCGCAGGCGGTTCGCTCTTGCTCCGCGATCATCCGCCGCGAGCGCTCCTCGAAGTCCGCCGGCAGCGCCGCCGAAGCCATCCCGACCCACTGGCCCACCTCCTGCACGCTCCCGCAGCTCCCCAAGACCGTGCTCGTCGCCGGATGCGACAGCACCGTGTTGAGCGCCGTTTGCCGGTCCCCGCCGCCGGAGCGCCATTTCATCACCACGATCCCCATCCCGATCTTCTGCGCCTGGGCCAGAATCGGGTCGAGTTGGGCTTTGTTGCCGGGGAAGTACTTGACCAGCACGCAGTCATACCACCCGAGCTCCACTGCCTTCCGCATCACCTCCGGCACATTGCTGTGCACCGCGAAGCCCAGCCAGTCCACCAGTCCCGCTTTCTTGCTCTCCAGGAACTGCTGTCGCACTGCCGGATTCTGGACAGCCTGCACATTGTGCAGCGGCGGCATGATCACATCCACTTTGTTCGTGTTGAGGATTTGGAGCTGCTTCTTGATGTTGTTCTGGTGCGGCGAGCCCTTGAGGCAGAGCACAACCTTCTCGCGCAGCGTCTTCATGGCTTCGCCGTAGGCCTTGATGCTGTTGTTGCCCGCGTATCCCGGCGAAGTGTGGATGATGTTGATGCCCTGGTTGATTGCTTCCCGCACGACGGAGGGGTCTTTTACGCGGGTCCCGCCCAGACCCAGTTCCGTGACCATGAGGTTGGTGCGCCCGAGCTTCCGCTGCTTGATTGTCGCGCCCCAGGCCGGCACGGCCGCTCCTCCCAGTGCCCCCGCCGCCAGTGCCGCTGCGCCGGTCGTCTTCAGGAACTCCCTCCGCGTCAACTTGTCGCCCATGTTCGCGACCTCCTAGCTTGTCGTATTGTTCGAACTCAACCTCCCGGCATTACCGTGCGCGGTCAACACAAGCCATTTCTGTGCAACTTCCCCACGCTCGCCGCCGGACCTCCTTGCCAGCCGGCCGCCACTGTCCTGTCTGCGAGCCAGCTACCAAGCCTGTGCGCGCGGGCCGTCTCAAACGGTAAACACCCACCTGGGCCTCATTGTGCCCCCTGTACAGTGCTCGGCGGGCGACTGGCGGCAGGTGATGGCCTAGCGAAGGGGAATCTGGCACGCAGGACGACATCAACAGGAGGCGACCCGATGGCACGCCTGTGCCTAATCTTGGCCGCAACATCCGGCGCTCTGATTGTCGGCGCAGCGACTGAAGGGGCGACGGTACGAGTTTCCCCCCAAAAGGTCCTCGGAACGGTCAATCCCCTCGTATTCGGCAACAACATGCTCGCGTACCAAGGTGGGCGTGACGAGTACTCGAACCGCGGTAGCGGCATCTGGGACCCGGAGCACCGGCGGCCCGTGCCGGAGTACGTCGAGCTGGCAAAGCGGGCGGGCATCACGATTTCGCGGTGGCCCGGCGGATGCGGAGCGCATCAGTACGACTGGACGAAGACAGTGGGCCCGGTGCAGGAGCGCCCGCAGATGAAGTTCGGGCTGGCCGAGTTCCTGGAGGCCACGCAGGCGATCGGTGCGCAGGCGGTGCTGACGCTGGCGGTGTACTGGGGCGGCCCGCAGCAGGGGGCGGACATCGTCGAGTACCTCAACTCGCCGGCGGACGGGTCCAACCCCAACGGCGGGCAGGATTGGGCGGCAGTGCGAGCAGCCCAGGGACATCAGGAACCCTTCGGCGTGGTGTATTTCGAGTACGGAAATGAGTCGTACCACGGGACGCACACCAAGCCGAAGGTGCGGGTGACGGCGGAAGAATATGCGCGTCAGTATCTGGAGTATCGCCGGGCGATGAAGGCAGTGGACCCTAGGGTGCAACTGGGCGCGTTGGTCCAGAACGGACAGTGGGACTGGAATGCCACAGTGCTGGACCTTGCGGGCCAAGAGATGGACTTTGCCGTCGAGCATACGTATGTGCCGGGCTACCGCGGTAACAAGGGCGAGGTGCCGGCGCGCACAATCGCCGAAGCGTGCCTGGCGTGCGACGCTCAGATCCAGCGCACCTATGACCGGCTGCTGGCCTTCATCCAGGAGCACACGGGCCGAGAGGACCTCCCACTGGCGATCACGGAGTACAACGGGGCCTTCGTGCAGGAGAAGCCGGTCCCGTATCGCCAGTGTCTGGTCAACGCCCTGCGCAATGCGGAGCACGTGCGGGTTCTGCTGCGGCCACGGAATCGAATCCTAATGGCCAACTTCTGGCAGTTTGCCAATGAGTACTGGGGTATGGTGAGGGGATACGTGCACCGGGGCGAGACCCCGGTGCGACAGGCGAACTACTATGTGTACCAGATGTACCATGAGCATTTCGGGGAGACGCTGGTGGACGTGGCGGTGGAGTGCGGCGGGTGGGACTTCGGGGGTGGTGTGGGTGTGGTGGCCCGGGCTGGGGCACCGACCGAGTTCCGATTGTTCCCGGAGAACCTGCTGGGACCGGCGAAGTGGGAGTTACGCTCCGGCACTCAGGTGCAGCAGCGTCTGGAGGGCGATGTGGTGGTGGCGGAGTTCCCGGGGCCGGACCTGAACTACTATCACGCACGGATCGAACTTCCGGCGGAACCGAATACCGGCTACCGGGTCACCGGCTGGATCAAGACGGAGAACCTGCAGAGCGCGCGACCGGCGCAGTTTCAGGTGGGCGACGCGCGAGGCTGGGTGGTTACGAAGTCGTGCCGGATCGGCGGGGACGTGTCGGGAACGACGGACTGGACGAAGGTGGAGACGGACTACGTGACCTTGCAGGACACGAAGGCGATCGAGATTATCGCGCGCAAGCTGGAGGGGGCGCCCGCGACCGGCAAAGCCTTCTACCGGATTGAGAAGGTGCAGAAGTTCACTCCCGAGAGCGCGGGAGCCGTGCCCTATGTGAGCGCGACCGCGGCTGTGCGGAAGGCGGACGGCATGCTGACCGTGATGCTCGTGAATAAGAACCTGGACGGCCCGACGCAGACGACCATCCTGATCGAGGGCCAGCAGGGCAGGGCCGCCAGGGCGTGGTCGCTGGTGGGCCCTGCGCCGGAAGCGACGAACCTCAAAGACCCGGACGCGATCAAGATCGTGAACACGCCGATCGAGAAGGCGGGCGATGGGTGGCAGGTGACGCTGCCGGCATGCTCATTGACGGCGGTGGAGATCGCTGACTGAGCAAGCCGGCAAGGAGCCCCGGTCACTTGAACTGCAGCGACGCCTGTTTCGCGCAGTATTTGGCGTGGCCGTCCAGGTACAGTACGTTGATGGAGCCAAACTGCCCCCCGTGGATTCCGTGCCCCAGCGACACCGGCTTGCAGAACCAGTCGGAGGCCATCCAGTAGTCCGTGTCCCACATCTCGCTCATCACGCGCGTAGTATCGCCGTACCCGCACTGGACAGAATAGAACATGCGGTCAACCCAGCCGAGGTAATCCGGCGGGCCTGGCGGGGGCGCCGTACTCGGGAGCTGGTCGAAGGAGTAGTAGTAGTACGAGATGTTGCCTGCTGCTTCGTTGGCGGGGGTGTCCACCAGGTAGTTCATGCCCATCCGCCGAGCCGAGGGGCAGTACAGTATCTGCATGTTCTTCATGTACGGCATAACCTGGTTCACGAAGCGCAGATGGGGATTGCAGATGTGATTGTCCACCGGAAATAGTTCGTCGTAATCCTGGGCATACATGTGACACGCCAGGCCGATCTGCTTGAGGTTGGACAGACAGGAGGTCTTGCGTGCCTGTTCACGGGCCCGCGCGAAGACGGGGAATAGAATGGCCGCCAGGATGGCGATGATAGCGATGACGACAAGGAGTTCGATCAGCGTGAAAGCGCGCCGCGGGGAGCTGCCCGACATGGTGCTAATCCCCCTTCCATGAGTGGAACAACATTAGGCTATTTTGCACAATACGAGAGCACGGTGAAGAGCCTGGTGAGGTTGCCGGGTTTTTCTGTGAACCCTGGTGGTGGAGCGGTGCTCAGATAGTGTAGAATACGAGTCGGCGCTCAGCAGTCAGCGATGAACAGCCGGCTAGCGATGGGCCGCCGGGCGCGAGGAGTTGGGAACCAGGGGCGAAGTGCGGTATGTTGTGACAGGTATACGGTGGCGGGTGCGCCCTGGCTACGGGAGGCGGCGTGATGGCTGAAGTGCTTATTGTAGATGATGATCCCAAAGTGCGCGAGCTACTGGCAATGTACTTTGAGAAGGAAGACATTGCCGTGCGCGCGGCCGAGGACGGGCCCTCGTGTCTGGAGGCCGTAGAGAGGCGCACGCCGGACCTGGTCCTGCTGGACATCATGATGCCGGGCATGGACGGCTATGAGGTCTGCCGCGCGCTGCGGGCCACGCGGGACGTGTCCGTGATCTTCTTGACCTGCCGCGATGACGAGGTGGACCCGATCATCGGCCTCGAAGTCGGGGCGGACGACTACGTCACAAAGCCGTTCAACCCCCGGGAAGTAGTAGCGCGCGTGAAGGCGGTGCTGCGGCGAGCGCGTCGGCCGGCAGCGGGCAGTGCGGAACAGGTCCGGTGTGCCGAACTGACCCTGGACGCGTCGACGCGGGACGTGCTCGTCGAGGACCAGAGAGTGGAGCTCACGCCCAAGGAGTTCGACATCCTTTGGCTGCTGGCGTCACGCCCGCGGGTCGTGTTCTCGCGCGACGAGATCATGCGCCAGGTGTGGGGGTACGAATCGGACGATTACGACACCCGCACGGTGGACACGCATGTGAAGCACATTCGACGCAAGCTGGAATCGGCCGGGTGCGAAGGCTGTGTGGTGGAGACCGTGTGGGGTGTGGGCTATCGGGTTAGTGCGAAGGAGCCGTAGGGGGCGCTTGAGCGGAGACCCGGTGGCGGGGTTTGAGCTTCTTGTCCGGCGAGCAGAGGATGCACAGCAGATCGCTAGTGAGAACCCGTCTGATCTGAAGGGAATCGGGAATGGCAAGGCTCCGCCACGAGCGATTGAAAGCAGCCCTGGCAGAGCAACGGTTCGAGTGGCGCAAGCACGTTCTCGAGCGAATGGCGACGCGAGGCTTGTCCCAAGCAGCAGTGCTCGAGGCCATCACCACGGGGGAAATGATCGAGCATTATTCGGATGATGAGCCCTATCCCAGTGCGCTTTTCCTCGGCTGGGTGCAAGGCGAGCCGCTGCATGTCGTAGCAGCGTTCGATGAAGCCAGCAACTGGGCGTACATTATTACCGCCTACCGGCCCGATGAGGAGTACTTCGAGGCGGACTTCAGGACGAGGAGGAAGCGGCCATGACGCGGGCCAGAGAGGGTAGCCGGTGTCCGCTCTGCGGGGGAGAGAGGGCCCCAGGCAAGACTACGTACACCGTGGACTTGGGTTCGGGAGTGATCGTGGTCAGAGAGGTGCCTGCCATGGTCTGCACCCAGTGCGGGGAGGAGTGGATTGACGGGGCGACGGCGAGCCGCCTAGAGGGGATCGTCGAAGAGGCCCGGCGCGGCAGGCGGCAAGTGGAGGTCTTGTCGCTGAGTGAGTCCGAGACTGGCCGGTAGTATACCGCGAGCAGTCGTGGATGACTGGGTTGAGGCGCGACGCAGGGCACAGCGCGCTGGAGTGTCATGCCGAGCTGCAGCGCGTGGTCCTGTTCGGCTCGCTGGCCCGGGGAGACTACGGCCTGTACAGCGACGCCGATCTGCTGCTCGTGCTGGGCAAAAGTCGGTTCGCACGATACTTCGATCGGATTCCGGAGTTCGTTGACGACTTCCTACCGGCGCCGGTGCCGGTCGAGCTGTTCCCGTACACAACTGAAGAGCTGGACCGGATGGTGCGCGACGAGAATCTGTTCATCACGCAGATGCTGAGAGAGGGGCAAGTGCTGGCGGAACGCGGTTGAGCGAATAGAGGAGCAGCCAAAGGGCCGACTGGACGGACACAGCTCAGATGTTGAGGACCCTATTCCGACGATTGCTGGTAACGCATCTCCTGGTGGCATGGGTGGCGCTGGCCGCGGTGGCTGCGTTCTCCTCTCATCTCTTTCGGCGGTATTACCTGGCGGCAAAGCAGCGAGAGCTGGTGCACGTGGCGGAGCAGATCGCCAGCATGGCGGCGCCGATGCTGGCGGACCCGGAGCGCCGCGACGATCTGGCGCTGCTGGCGCACGCTTCAGCGCGCGCTTTGAATGGTCGGGTTTGCATCTTCAGTAGGCGAGAGCGAGGCCTGGCCGCGGTGAGCGAAGCGCAGCCTGGGGCACGGCCGACTGTGACGGAGCAAGAGCAAGCAACCGATCAGGTATCGGTGACGACGACGAAAGTGGAGTGTCTCCCCGGACCGGCCTTGAGTGTCGCCGTGCCGATCGAGGAGTTCCGCACGGGCCGCAAGGTGGGGACCGTGTTGGTGCGCTGCGCGGTATCGGACATTAACGTGGTCGTGCGAGCTGAGCGGGCGCTGACGGTAGCCGCCGGTGGGGGGGCGGCCGTGTTGGCGCTCCTGCTGGCGCTGGGCTTGTCGCGGCCGGTATCGCGGCGGTTGGAGGCCATGAGCAAGGTCGCGACTGACATCGCGGATGGCGACCTGGGCCGGCGGGTGCCGGAAGTCGGGACCGCCGAGGTCCGGCGTTTGGCGAGCAGCCTGAACACGATGTCGGACAGTCTGCGCCGAGCCTTCGGAGACCTCGAACGCGAGCGTGATCGGCTGGCTGACATTCTGGCCGGCATGGCAGAGGGCGTGGCGGCGTTCGACCGGCAAGGCCGAGCACAGGTGGTCAACGAGCGGGCGCAGGAACTGGTCGGCCTGGACGTGGCCGCCTTGAAGGACGGACGCCTGCCGGATGAGCTGGCGGACGAAATCTGGGCGCGACGGGCCATTGAGGCCGCCAGAACGGGGCAGGTGGAGGAGAAGGAGTGGACCCAAGAAATCGGCGACACGGCCCTGCGATTCCGACTGACGCCGATACGCGGACGGTTTGGCGGCGCGGTGTTGCTGGTCGAGGACATCGGTCAGGCCCGGCGGCTGGAGCGTATGAGGCGGGAGTTCGTGGCGAATGCCTCTCACCAATTGCGGGCGCCGCTCACCTCGATGCGGGGCTTTCTGGAAGCCATCTCGGACGGCACGGCCGACACCACCGAGGCCCGTGAGCGGTGTGTGGCCGTGGCTCTGGAAGAGGTGGCGCAGATGCAGGTGCTGGTCAGTCAGTTACTGGCGTTGTCCAGGCTGCAGGCGCACGCAGTGGAGTGGGAGCAAAGCGAGGTTGATCTGCGAGAGATCGCCCGGCGCGCCGTCCGCCGTCTGGAGCCTCAGGCCCAAGCCAAGGATGTGCGTGTGCAGCTCAAAGCAGGCGGGGAGGTCGTGGAACTCAAGGGCGATGCCGTGTGGCTGGGCGAGGCGGCGCTGAATCTGATAGAAAACTCAATTCACTACAGCCCGCGCGGCGGCGAGGTACTGGTGCAGGTCGGGAGGCGGAACGGCCGGGGGTTCCTGGAAGTGGTGGACCAGGGGCCGGGCCTGGCATCGGATGATCTGGAGCTGGTATGGGAACGCTTCCAGCGAGCAGCGAACGGGCAACCCAATGGCGGCGCCGGGCTTGGCCTGGCGATTACCCGCGAGATCGTGCAGCAGCACGGGGGCACCGTCCTGGCCAGGAGTGCGATCGGCGTGGGGAGCACTTTCGGCTTTGAGTTGCCGATCAGCGAGGGCTCGGCAGGCGCTACGGTTCCCAAGCAGGAATAGCCTCCGCGGAGGACATGCAGGGGAGATTGCGCGCATGAACACAGTTGCGGCGCCAGTGCGGCTGGTGACGGCGGCGCTGCTGGCGCTGTCGTCGTTCTGTATGGCGCAGCCGGCAGGCCGGGACCAGGCTCAGACCTTGGTCCAGGTCCTGCGGTTCGAGGCGCCGCCGAGCGCGGAAGCCGGGAAAGCAATCCGGGCGCCACTGTCGTTGCGGGTCCCGAAGGCGGCACAGCGTGATCGGACGCCCCGCCTGGAACTGTCCTCCGATGGGGTTGTGGTGGCGCGAGCGGCCCTGGCGCTGCCGCGGGCGCTGACACAGTGGCAGCCTGAGACCGCGGAGGAGCTGACGGCCGCCCTCCGAGTGCCGCCGTGGATCCGGCCGGGCACCTACAAGCTGCGACTGGCCGGCGAGCAATTGCGGTTCGCCGATGCGGCGGATCAACCGGTCACGAGGTCGGTGAAGATCTCGTCGAAGAGCCCATCCCCGACAGTCGTGGAGGTAGCCTCCCAGGGCGGCGCGCCTACGCTGTTCATTAACGGGCAGCCGCAGGCGGGGCTACTGATTGCGCCGCTGCCGGCGGGAGCCGAGGCGGGTCAGCGCTGGTCTGCGGTCGGCTTGCACCTGTATCGCGTGGCCTGCACGGCTGACTACGACTTGTACGGCGACGCACCGGACGTGTGGCTGGCGCCGGATCAATTCCACTATAGCGCCCTGGACCGGCAGTTGGTGGATTTGCTGAACGCGGACCCCGACGGCTTCGTCTTGCTGCGCGTGTTTCTGTGCTCGCCGGAGTGGTGGGATCGCGAGCACCTACGTGATGCGGTGCTGTTCGGACATGGTCGTCATGCCTTTCCGCTGGCGCCACCGGGGCGCAAGAACACCTACCCGAGCTTTGCCTCGGCCCGGTGGCGACAGGACACCACGGAAGCGCTGACGAGGCTGATTCGGCATGTGGAGGGGGCGCCGTACGCCGATCGCGTGATCGGCTATCAATTGGCCTCGGGGGTCGGGGGGTCGTGGGAATACTGGGGCAGCCGGCAGCAGGTGTGGATGGACTATGCGCCGGTGAATCGCACGAGCTTCCGGGGCTGGCTACGGGCGCGCTATGGGACGTTGCCCGATTTGCGGGAGGCCTGGGGCAACCTGAAGTTGGACTGGGGCGCGCCGCGCCTGCCGGAGGAGAAGCTGCCGAGCATACCGGCTGATGCGAAGTTCACTTGGAGCGACGTGAGGGTGCCGGCGCCGAAGTTGAGGGAGACCGCGCCAACCTTCGCCCTGCAGGACCCCACCGCCACGCAGGCGCTCGCGGACTACACCCTGTACCAATCGGACTTGGTCGCGGACACGCTTCTGGCCTTCGCCCACGCGGCCCGCCAGGCGGCTGGCGGCCGGAAGTTGGTAGGTGCGGCGTACGGTCATCTGCTGGAGGTGTGTCGCTATCCGCTGGGCGTGCAGAACTCGGGGCAACTGGCGATCACGCGGGTGCTCCAGAGTCAAGACCTCGACTTCCTGAGCGGGCCGCCCTGCCGAACCGATGCTCGACTGGGGATCGGGTACGCCGGGCCGGCGTCGGCCGTAGCCTCCGTGCAAAGTCGCACGAAGTTGTGGCTCATGGAAAGCGATCTGCCGACCACGATGGGGTCGCCGGAGAAGAGGAATGCCGCGGAGCAGATCGCGCTGATGTACCGCGATCTGGCCGGAGCCATCGCAGGGGGGTACGCGCTGACCTGGCTGGACCGCACCGACGGCTACCGGAACGCCGCGGTCCGCGACGAGCTCCAGAGAATGCGCGAGATCGCGGCGCAATCGCTGAGTTGGGACCGTCTGCCCGTGGCCGAGATCGCAGTGGTGGTGGACGATGTGTCGCTGGCGTATCTGAAGCCGGGGAACTCGCTGGCGAAGAACCTGCTGGCTGATCAGATGATTCTGGTGAGCCACATCGGCGCCCCCTTCGATGTCTGGACGCTGGCCGACGTGGCCGCTGGGCGAGCGCCGGCGTACCGGCTGTACCTGTTCCTGGATGCGTTCTGGGTAGATGCCGTGCGCCGGTCGGGGCTCGTGAGGCAGGTGCGACACGGGGGGGCGACGGCCGTGTGGTTCTGCGCGCCGGGCGCGCTGTCGCCGGAGGGCGTGTCCGGCCGGAGTGCTCTGGCACTGACCGGATTGGCGCTCACGTATGAGGACAAGAGCGTCCCCTTGCGGGTGGTGGTCGCCGACCCCGGACACGAGTACATGCGAGACGTGCAGTACGCGATGGAGTACGGCACGACCGAGGCGGTGGGGCCGGTGTTCCATTGCTTCGACCGCGAGGCCGAGACTGTGGGAAAGATTAGGGGTCTCGGGCTGGTCGGGTTTTGCATGAGGAAGTTCCCTACGTGGACGACGGTCTTCTCCGCAGCGCCGGACCTTCCGGCAGTGGTCTTGCGTAACATCGCCCGCAGCGCAGGTGTTCATTTGTACGTAGAGTCGGGCGACCAGGTGATGGCCAACGAGGGGTTCCTGGCGCTTCACACGGCAACAGGCGGCAAGCGTCGAGTGCGGCTGCCGCAGGCGCGCACGGTGTTCGATCTGCGACACGGTCGTCTTGTGGCCGAAAACGTGACGGAGTTCGAGGTCTCCCTGCCCGCTCGTGACACGGCGTTGTTTCGGTTGCAGAAGCCGGGAAAGTTCTGAACAGCCGCATTAGCGACCGCAGCCGAGGAGGATTTGGGCCGGAGGCGGTTAACCGAAGGGCAGTCAGGGAAGACTGGGACCAGGTGGAGTCTCGGTCAGTGGAGGGTTTAGGAGTGTCGGAACTGGACTTGCGTGAGCAGAGGCGCCGGCTGATCTCCGACTTCGTCGAGAAGGCGAGTACCTCGCCGCCGCTGCCGGAGCTGCTGCAGTTCGTCACCGACAAGCTGGTCGAGCACTTCGAAGCGGCCTTTGCACGCCTGTGGATTATCACCCCGGAAGCGCCGGGCCATCTGACGATGATGGCCACCAGTGCGGCTCAGCCGGGCACGGACGAGGAGGCGCACTTGGCCGCGCTGCGCAAGGTGCCGCTGGGGCAGTTCAAGGTGGGGCAAATCGCGGAGGCGCGCGAGGGAGTGTTCACGAACGACGTGCCCCATGATGAGCGCATTCACGACCGCGACTGGTGCGCCAAACACGCCCTGCAGGCCTTCGCCGGCTATCCCCTGGTTCACGAGGCCAAAGTGCTGGGTGTGCTGGCGCTGTTTCGCCGGACCGAGATCACGCGCGAAGAATACACGATCCTCGACTCGTTCGTGATGCAACTGCAACGAACACTGCGCGTTCGATACCAGGATGCGTTCGCCTAGAGCGCGGCAGAGGTGATATGGCGTGCCCACATGGGTCGCGGTTGCCATTGTGATCGCCGTAGCGCTGGTGCTTGGTGCGGCGATCTTGGCGCTGTGCTTGGCCTACATAGTCAAGAAGGGCGTCGAGGGCGGCGGCCCGGAGGCGAGCGAGCTGGAGGAACGAGTGGCCGCGTTGGAGCGCCGGGTCGCCCAACTGGAGCAGGAGACTGCGGCTGAGGCGACTTCGCCCTCCGGCGCGCAGGAGCGAGCTGCTAACTGACGGAAGTTGCTCACCATCATAATTGGGCCTTCAACTCACACCGAGTGGAGGCCCTTTTGCTGTGACTGCAGAAGGGCGCGGTTCGGGGCCGCGGGAGGCAAGACGCAAGATGGCAACGAGCATCAGGCCTGAGAGAACGCCGGTAGCGATGACGGCACGCGGGGTCGTCGTCGCAGCAGGCGCGCTGTGGTGGCTGACGCACAGCGCCATGGCGGCAGGTGACCCCGGCAAGCTGACGATCATCTCGCCCCACTGGGAGGGGATTCGCAAGGAGTACTCCTGGGCCTTCGAGGAGTGGTACCGACGGCAGTATGGTGAACGCGTCGAGGTAGAGTGGATTGACCAGGGCGGAACCTCCGACGACGTGAAATTCATCAAATCGGAGTTCGAGGCCAGGCCCGAAGGGATCAACATTGACCTGTTTTGGGGCGGTGGGATTGACCCCTACATTGATCTGGCCGAAGCCGGACTGCTGGAGAGCTACAAGCTGCCGGACGAGCTACTGGCGCCGATCCCGCAGGACTACTTCGGGCTCCCGATGTACGATGAGCAGTATCGGTGGTATGGGACGGCCCTGGCCGGGTTCGGCATTATCATCAATCAGGGCATCCTGCGGCGCCTTGATCTCCCGACGCCGGCAACGTGGAAGGACTTGTGCGATCCGCGGCTGTACTCGTGGGTCGGTTCCGGCGATCCGCGCAGCAGCGGCAGCGTGCACATGATGTACGAGATCATCCTCCAGGCCTACGGTTGGGAGGAGGGTCTGGCCGTGCTGACGGAGATGGGCGCCAACGTGCGGTCCTTCCCGAAATCGTCCAGTCAAACGCCCAAGGACGTGGCGATCGGCGAGGCGGCCGTCGGGCTGGCGATTGACATCTACGCCCTGGCCCAGATGGCCCAGGCCGGGTCGAAGGACATGACCTATGTCTGGCCGCAAGGTCAGACCGTGATCAACCCGGATGGGATGGCCATACTCCGAGGCGCGCCCCATCGGCAGATTGCTCAGCGGTTCACGAACTTCGTGATGTCCGCGGCGGGACAGAAGCTACTCATGTTGGCGGCGGGTAGTCGGGGCGGCCCCCGCGAGTTTCAGCTCAGTCGGATGAGCGTCCTGCCCGAGTTGTACGCGGAGCTGGGACCCCAGTGTGTGGTGAAGGTGGACCCGTTCCAGTGGACCACGGCCCTGCAGTACGACGCCAGGAAGGGCGGGCTGCGGTGGGGACTGGTGAACGACCTGGTGGGTGCGCTGATCATTGACAACCACCGAGAACTGACGCGAGCCTGGCGGGCGCTCACGGCGGCAGGTCAACCGCCGGAGGCGCGAGCGGAACTGGTGAAGGCGCCGCTGACCGAGCAACAGGCGCTGAAGCTGGCAGCCGAGGAGTGGCAGCGCCAGGAACGGCGGAATGAGGAGATCTCGAGCTGGGTGAGATTCGGGCAGGAGAAGTATCGGCGGGCCGAGGCCCTGGCCGGGAGGGGCAAGCGCACGGGCACCGAGGTGCTGGCGTCGGTGCTGAGGCTGGCAGTGCCGGTGTTCGCCGGGCTGCTGTTTCTGTGGACCCTTGCAGACCTGTTCATCCGGGCCGGGCGGGGCTTGATCCGGCCCGGTAGAAGACGCTAGGAGACGTGAGGCGCGTATGGTGAGCATCCATCTAGTCGAGGTTTCCAAGCTGTTCGGCGCCATTCGGGCGCTGGACCGCGTGACGGTGGATGTCGCGCGGGGCGAACTGTTCTTTCTGCTGGGGCCCTCGGGCTGTGGAAAGACCACATGCTTGCGGATCATTGCCGGGTTCTGCGACCCCGATGAAGGGCAGGTGCACTTCGATGAGCGCCCCATGGCGGGTGTGCCGCCGCATCAGCGCAATACGGGGATGGTGTTTCAGAACTATGCCTTGTGGCCCCACCTGTCGGTATACGACAACGTCGCCTATGGATTAAACCTCCGCCGCGTCGCGGCCGGCGAGAAGCGCGAGCGCGTGCAGGAGGCGCTGCGTGTGGTGCGGATGGAGGCGCACGCGGAACGCTTCCCCAACCAGCTCTCGGGCGGTCAGCAGCAACGGATCGCCCTCGCTCGGGCGCTGGTAATCCGGCCGGACGTGCTGCTGCTGGACGAGCCGCTGAGCAACCTGGATGCGAAGCTGCGACTGGAGATGCGCCGGGAGATCCGCCGAATCCACCGGGAGGTCGGCGTCACGGCCGTGTACGTGACGCACGATCAGACCGAGGCCCTGTCCATGGCCGATCGCATTGCAATCATGAACGCCGGACACATCGAGCAGATAGGCACGCCGCGCGAGGTCTACACCTCGCCGGCGAACGCCTTCGTGGCGGGGTTCATCGGGGAGACGAACTTCCTGGAGGGCGAAGTGGCGGAGGTGACGGACGGGGCGCCGGTGGTGCTGACGGGGGTCGGGCTGATCCGGGCGTCGGCCGGACCGGCGGGGTTAAAGGTGGGGGAAGGCGTGCTGTGCTCGGTGCGGCCGGAGTCGGTGGATGTGCTGGATGGGAATGCGGTGGTTGCCGCCGGGCTGAATTGCCTTCGGGCCAAGGTGCAGAGCTCCATGTACCTCGGCGGCACTGAGGAGTTTGAGCTGGCGGCGGACGCCGGCGACGACCAGATCCTGATCAAGGCAGTGATGCAAAACCCCGGAGAGTACGGTCGGGAGGTCGGCGATCAGGTGACCGTGGTAATAGACCCGCGGCACGTGGTGGTGCTGCGGCGATGAGCGCGGTCCGGCGACTCCTGCGGCGGCATGACTTGACGCCGGGCACGATGGCGTCCACGCTGGGCATCTGGGCCTTCTTTGCCCTGTTCTTGGCCTATCCTCTGGCGCATGTGTTCGTGCGCGCGTTCTGGGTAGACGGGCACTTCTCGCTGACCTTCTTCCGGCTGATGCTGACTGACCCGGTTCAGCGCGAGTGCATCGTCAACAGCATCAACATCGGGGCCTGCGCGACGGTGGCCACGACGCTGATCGCGCTGCCACTGGCCTACGTGATGGTGAACTTCCGGTTCCGCGGCAAGGGCCTGCTGCAGGCCCTGGTACTGGTGCCGCTGGTGATGCCGCCCTTTGTGGGCGCAATCGGTATGAGGCAGTTCTTCGCGCGCTTCGGCAGCGTGAACCTGACGTTGATGAAGGCGGGCCTCATCGGGGAGCCGATTGACTGGTTCGGCGGCGGGTTCTGGGGCGTGGTGATCCTCGAGGCGCTGCACCTGTACCCGATCATGTACCTGAACGTGGCGGCCGCGCTGGCGAACGTTGATCCGAGCCTGGAGGAGGCGGCCCAGAACCTGGGGGCCTCGCCGTGGCGGCTGTTTCGCACCGTGACCTTTCCGCTGATGCTGCCGGGGTACTTCGCGGGCGCGGTCATTGTGTTTATCTGGGCGTTCACGGACCTGGGCACGCCGCTGGTGCTCGAGTTCCGACGCGCGGTGCCGGTGCAGATCTTCGACAAGGTATCGGACATTCGTGCCAACCCGCTGGGGTATGCGCTGGTCGTGCTCGTGGTGCTCGTAACCATGGCGTTCTTCTATCTGTCCAAGCGCTACCTGGGCGGTCAGCGGTACGAGATGATGGGCCGCGGGCACACCGGCGGGCGGGAGCGGGACATCTCCCGGCGGGCGACGGTCGGCATAGTTGCGGGCGTTTTGCTGGTCGTCGGCCTGGCGCTCCTGCCGCACCTCAGCGTGGTGCTGACCTCTTTGGCCAAGCGGTGGTTTATGACGCCGCTGCCGACGCAGTGGTCCTTCGAGTACTACGGCAAGATTATGACGCACGAACTCACGCTGCCGAGCATTCGCAACAGCCTGCTGTACAGCTCCTTTAGCACACTAATTGATATCGTGCTCGGGATCGCGATTGCCTACTTGCTCACGCGGCGCAAGATCCCCGGGCGCGATCTGATGGACGCAACGGCAATGCTGCCCCTGGCGCTGCCGGGGCTGGTGATGGCCTTCGGGTACGTAGCCTGCTTTGCGGACACGCCCATTGATCCGCGCAATAACCCCACAATCCTGCTGATCATCGCCTACGCGGTGCGACGGCTGCCCTACGCGGTACGAGCGGCGTACGCGGGCTTCCAGCAAACGAGCGTAGCGCTGGAGGAGGCCTCGCAGAATCTGGGTGCCAGCCGGATGCGGACCCTGGCCAAGATCACGCTGCCGCTGATCGCCGCCAACCTCGTCGCCGGAGGCATACTGTCCTTCGCCTTCGCGATGCTGGAGGTGAGCGATAGCCTGATTCTGGCCATGAAGGAGCAGTATTATCCCATTACTAAGGCGATCTACGCCCTGGTGGGGCGGATCTTTGACGGGCCGTTCATCGCCAGCGCCATGGGCGTGCTGGGAATGGTGCTGCTGGCCGTCAGCCTCATGCTGGCGGGCAAGTTCCTGGGCCGCCGGATGGGGGCGCTGTTCAGGGTGTAACCAGCCGGAGACCGACGGACGGCGTTCCTGACTTCCGCCTTGTGCCGTCCGCAGACTATTCTTGGCGCCGGCAAAGGCAAACACCAGGCGTTAGCAGGGCACCCGAATGTGCATGCTGCGGCCATGGTGAACAAAGTTTGACAAAACGCTGCAAGAGTGCTATGAATCTGGCTATCAGGGGATGTATAGCACGACGCCTTTGGAGGAGTACACCTTGAGGGGCAAAGTCAAGTGGTTCAATGCTCAGAAGGGCTACGGCTTCATTGAGCGCGAGGGCGAGGACGACGTTTTCGTTCATTACTCGGCGATTCAGCAAGAAGGGTACAAGACGCTGGATGAGGGCGAGGAGGTAGAGTTCGAGGTGGTGATGGGCGACCGAGGTCCCCAGGCCGCTAATGTGGAGCGTCTCGGCGGCGGTACCCCCTCGGAATCTTCGCCCCGACATGAGCGCGATTGGCACGGTGGTGAACGCGGCGCCGGCCTCGACCGCCGCGAGCAGGAGCCCGACGAAGACGAGAACTGGTAGGCCGTGGCCCCCGCACTATCCGTCTGCATCCGGGCACGCTGCCGGCTAGTACTGGGCGGTCCGGTTGCCGTGAATCCCCGTCTGTCAGCAGGGCCTGAGCGGTTACTATGCCCCGTCGGTGTCAGCCGTTGGGCGCGAACCCCTTTGTGGTCCCTGCAGGAGGGCCCGCAGCACCACTTGAAAGGAGATCCAGATGCGCATTGACTTGACAGCCCGGCACACGGAGATCGGACCGAGCTTCCGGCAGCACGCCGAACCTCGACTACAGAAGCTGCGGCGATACTTCGGTCGCATTCAGGAGGTCCAGGTCTCGCTGAGCAAGCAGCGCAATTGGCACACTGTCGAGATCACGATCAACGCCAACGGCATGCTGGTGCGGAGCGAGGAGCGAGCCGGCGACGATATCTCGGCCTTTGATAGCGCACTGGAGAAGGTCAGCCGCCAGCTTGTGCGCCTGAAGTCCCGTCTCCGCAAACGCGGGCACCACGTCGGCAAGCGGGAACTGCCGGCGGAAGAGCTCGAGTTGGAGGAGCCGGAGGACCTGGAGGAAGAAGAGACACCCGGGGCCGAGATCAAGATCGTCAAGACCAAGAGCTTCCCGATCAAACCGATGTCGCCGGAGGAAGCAGCACTCCAGATGGAGCTGCTGGGGCATGACTTCTTCATGTTCACCAACGGCGAGACCCAACAGGTCAATCTGGTCTATCGCCGCAAGGATGGCGCCTACGGTCTGTTGACGCCCGAGCCCGAGTAGCGGGGGTCCGGCAGGAGAGCACACAGCGGCCGCCGAAGTCACGGGCGGCCGCTTTCGCGCGGGAGGAAGAGCTGATGAACCGCAAGGAGTTCTGTCGTTGGGCGCACGCGGAGCTCGGGGCGCGGCTGGAGCGCGCGACGCCGGAGCGTCTACGCGCCTTCCTCGATCAGGCTCAGGCGCGCCTGCAGCCGCATGAGGCCGGGTCCGTGGTGGAGGTGGAGGGGGATGAGACGAGCCTCGAGCAAGCGGAGCGCGAGTTCTTCGGCCAGGTGCTCGAGGACACCAGTGACCGCGCGTTCATCTTGCTGTGGCTGACCGCCGTGGAGATGTGGTGGGCCTCGCGACCCGAAGCACCCGGCGAAGAT
Source organism: Candidatus Zipacnadia bacterium (assembly GCA_029820995.1). Lineage (GTDB taxonomy): Bacteria > Armatimonadota > Zipacnadia > JALGUG01 > JALGUG01 > JALGUG01. Next base: position 2,428 of record JALGUG010000043.1, on the reverse strand, counting down.
CCGGCCTCTCGCTTGCGTTCGCAGAACTGATCGGCCTGGCGCAGTGCGAAGTGGCCGGCGCCGGAGAGCACGTCAGGGAGGGATGGACTGTGAGGATCAGCCGCCGACCGCGCGTCGGTCTGCTGGGCGTGATGCTGGAGCTGTACGACAAGTCGTCGCCGGAGCTGCGTCCCGCTCAGGAGCAGTTCGCCGGCGAGCTGGCCGGCAAGCTGGGCGAGTTCGCGGACGTCACTAATGCCGGCGTGCATAACACGCGCGAGGGCGTGGACGCGGCCGTCCAGGCCCTGGAGCGCGCCGACGTGGACCTCATCGTAACCGTCCATCTGGCCTACGCGCCGAGCCTGATCCTGGTGCCCAGCCTGCTGCGGACGAGCAAGCCGCTGGTATTGTGGAACACCCAGCGCATTCGGGAAATCGGCGGAGACTTCTCGCATGCCGACCTGCTGCAAAATCACGGCATGCACGGCGTGCAGGACCTGGCCAACGCGCTGCGCCGCAACGGGCGGGCGTATGAGGTCGTGACCTCGCACTGGGAGGACCCGGCGGGTCTGGAAGAGCTGCGGGAGTGGGCGGTGGCGGCGCGCACGGTGCGTGAGTTGGCGGAGGCCAGGATCGGTCTCATCGGCCATCCCTTCCCCGGCATGGGCGACTTTGGCGTGGACGAGACCAGCTTCCTCTCGCAGGTCGGCCCGGATGTGCGACGTGTCGGCTGCGACGAGCTCGCCGAGGCCTGGGACGCGGCACCGGACCCCGAGGTGCGCGCCCTGGTGGCGCAGGATCGAGAGCGCTTCGAGATAGATCCCGAACTGACCGACCAAGAGCATTATGACTCCGCGCGCTGGGAGTGGACGCTGCGCCGCCTGACCGAGGACCTCGGCTTGTCGGGCTGGGCCGTGCACTATCCCGTGATCGCCGCGGACCCCCGGTTCGAGGTCTTGCCCTTCCTGGCCGTGGCGAAGCTGATCGCGGACGGTTACGGCTTCGGTGGCGAAGGCGACATCGTCTCCTCCTCGGCGGTGCTCGCCATGCAGTGCCTGTTCGAGGAGGCCACGTTTACCGAGATGTTCTGCATGGACTTCGAGCACGAAGAGATCCTGATGTCCCACTACGCCGAATCGAACTGGCGGATGGCCCGGGCTGATCGGCCGGTACGCGTCGTCCGGCGCGAGGGCTGGGTGGGATCCGGGGGGCCCTCCGCCGCTCTGGCACACTCGCTGGAGCCCGGCGAGGCGACGCTGCTGAACCTGACCATTGGGCCCGAGGGGGCTCAGGTGATCATCGCTGAGGCCGAAATCACCGATTTCGCCCTGCCGGACCTGCCGACCCCGCACTTCAAGATTGCCCTCGAACTGCCCATTGCCGGGTTCCTGAACAACTACACCCAGGCCGGCGGGTCACACCACTTGGCTTTGGCCTATGGTCGGGGCACGACGCAGGTGCTGAAGCTGGCCCGGCTGCTGGAACTTCCACACTATGTCACCTAGCGGGCCAACCCAAGCGCACCGAACACAGAGGCCGAACAGATGAACAACATACCAAGGTTCAGCTTTCGGAAGTTCCATCGGTACCGACCGCTGAGACGCTACCTGGAATCTTTGGTGGCCGCAGCGCCGCGGCTGTGCCGGCTGCACAAGATCGGCGAGAGCCGCGCGGGACGCGACATCCTGGCGGTCGAGATCTGCAACCGCGCCACGGGACCGGCCGAGGAGAAACCGGCGTATGCCGTACACGCCAACATCCATGCGGTGGAAGTGGCGGGCTCCTCGGCCGCGACGTACACCTGCTACCATCTGCTGAACAATTATCGGCAGGACGAGCGCGTGACCGACCTGGTAGACAGCATCGCGTTCTACGTCGTGCCCCGGCTCAATCCGGACGGAGCGGAGTACGCCCTGCGCACCGGCGGGCCCATTCGCAGTCGGACCGAGCCGCGCGAGCTGGTGGACGGACTGCAGCCGTGCGATCTGAATGGTGACGGACTGATCTTAAGCATGCGGTGGCAGGACCCGGCCGGCGAGTGGAAGCTCCACCCCGACGACACACGGCGACTCGTGCCGCGAGAGGCCAAGGATCTGCAGGGCCCCTTCTATCGCATGGCCACCGAGGGACTCATTCGGCAGTGGCAGGGCGGTCCGATCCGCACCAGCGGACGTAGCCTCGATTTCAATCGCAATTGGCCGGCCAACTGGCGTCCGGAGCACCAGCAGAGCGGTGCAGGCGACTACCCCTTTTCCGAGCCGGAGACGAAAGCCTTCGGGGACTTCGTGCTCGCCCGCCCCAACATTTTCGGCCTTCTGGGATTCCACACCGGCAGCAATTCGGTGCTGCGCTCTCCCGCCACCGGCAGCGATGACGACCTTCTAGAGAGCGACCTGCGGATCATGAAGGAGATCGGTGCTGTGGGCGCCGAGTTGACGGGCTTCACCCT
>JALGUG010000275.1 GCA_029820995.1 Candidatus Zipacnadia bacterium | reverse complement strand
TCCGCAGCGGGTCACGGATGTCATCAGCGGAGAGCTGCTTGCCGAGAAGACGACCGTGATCCGGCGCCAGATGAGCCGCGGGCAGACCCTTTTCGTGGCCCTGGGGGAGTAATCGTCCGGGCGCACCTCCGGCGGGCCCCCGGGGAGGACCACTGCCACGCGGCGGTCCCTGCGGAGGACCGCCGCGTAACGAGGCTGGGGCTACGCTTACCACTGGAATTGCTACTGCTTGTCGTACTTCCCACTCGGCTCCCAGAAATTGGGCGGGCCTGGCTGCTGTTGCTGCTGCGCGCCGTAGTGCGGATTCCCCCAGCCGGCGGCCGGGGCCCGTAGCCAGGGGCTTGTGTACCGGCCTCGCCAGTGGCCCCGCGCCCGCGGCTTGTGACGCCGGAAGTGGCGTTCGTGGTAGCCGCGGCCGTCCCGGTCGTAGCGGTTGCGGTCGTGGTTATCCTCTGCCGCGTTGATGATTATCCTCTGCCGCGTTGATGAGCAGCCCCAGCAAGACCGCGCTGCCAATGAGGATCGCGTTCCGGCGGCCCTCCGCGGACGCCCGCGCCGGACGCACTGCCGGTCCCACCAGCGCCGCCGTCAGCAGGGCCACCAATGCCCACAGGGGCCAGCCTCCCGTGGTGTAGATGCCTCTACCGCTCTGCTGTGTCCTCGACATTGTTCTCTCCCCTTTTCTCTTGCCGCCTCGCCCGAAAGGGCTTGATGCTGTTATGGCCTTAACCGGCACAGCTACTACGATGGTCTATAGTAGTAAATACCTCGGACGGGAGGCTGTCTAACGTGAGAAGAATCAAGAAACCTTCGACGCGGAGAGGGGGAGTTCAGTACGGCTGCTCGGGAGGCGGGGAAACGTGCGGCGTCACACGCCGGGCCGGGGCAATCGGCGCCTCAGGGCATCGGTGCCGGCGGCGGTGAGGGCGGTCCCATGTTCTCGAACTGCTCCAACATGTCGGCATACCACGACGCGCCCCCGACGGTAAGAGCGACAACCACTACCACGACAACGATGGAGAGCACGATCTGGATGATGAACAGGATCAGGCCCCATTTGGCCCAGGCCCGCTGCACCGCTTGGAACTCCTCGAGGCTGGCGAAGTGTCGGTTCTGCCAGGCCCAGCGGTTTCCCGTGATGCCCAGGATGATCGAGCCTACGGGGAACCCCAAGAGGAACCCCAGGGCGGCCCCGAGCCACGCCTGGTGAGCAAGGGCCCAAATCCAGGTCAGGAAGAACGCGCCCCAGTTGAAGCCCAGTTGCTCGACCTCCGGCGGAACCATGCCCTGCTCGCCGGAGGTGTTCACTGCCGCGCCCAGCGGGTCCAGCACCGCGCTGCTAAGGATGCCGCCCGGCGGCGTCGCGGGGCCTGGCACGGGTGCTGGTGTGACGGGCGTCGGAGTCGGCGGCGTCACCGGCATGTCAGTGGTCGGCACGGGAGGAGCCGGCGGTTGACCGGGCTGCTCGGCCACGATCCGGCCCTGGTCGAGCCGAGCCCCACATGAAAGACACTGCGCGTCCGTGTAGAAAATCTTGGCGCCACACTTGGGACACTTAAGCTCCTGGCTACCGCTCATGGCGCGCTCCCTTTTGGGGTCGTGTTGTCGAGTGAGAATCATCTTTCGCCGCTGTGTGCGAGCTTCCTTTGCGCGGCTGCTCTTGGCGGGGAGGTGAGCCTCGCTCCGATGGGAAATCACAGTGCACTGGGCATCGGCATCTTCTCTTGCGATGGGTTAGGAGGCGGCGATGAAGCTCGCGGATGTCGGTTGGGTCTGGGAAGGTCAGGGTCTCGACCCTGGCGTGTATCCGTCCATCTTCGGCGTGGGAGAGGGCGCCAAGTACTTCGGTCTGACGCGCGCCTGCTATATGTTCCACCCGAACACTGAGCTGGCGATGCAGAAGTTGAGCTTCCTGGACGAGGTCGTTTGCGATATCGCCAAATGGAAATTCCGCCGCAACGAGGACGGCGGCACGGTGCACTGGATAGATGCCGCGCCCGAGTCAGTGCGAGCCGAGGCCGAGACGGTCAGCCGCCTCTCGGTGAGCTATCCCAATGTGACCGGGGCGATCCACGACGACATGAAGGGGCTTGTGCGTCGCGAAAACATGACGCCCGATCAGTACGCCGCGGTCTACCAAGCGCTGAAGAGTCACAACGACCAGCTCAAGCTGTGGGCCGTCGTGTACACCCACGAACTCAACCCGGAGGACTGGGCCGGGTTTGAGCCGTACATGGACCTCATCAATCTCTGGGTCTGGGAGTCCAGGAACCTCCCGCACCTGGACGAGTACGTGGACCGCTGCCGCGAGCTGTTCCCGGACAAGCCGCTGATCATGGGCTGCTATCTGCGCGACTACACCCTCGTGGCCCCCGTGCCCATGGACCTGCTGAAGCTGCAATGGGAGCGGGTGCTACGCTATCTGCAAGAGGGCAAGATTGACGGGTACTCGATCCTGGCCGCCGTGCTCATTGACGGGCACCAGGAGCAGGCGAACTGGATCCGGGACTTCATCGCCCGGAACTAGAAGCTGTTTCAAGACCCGTGTTGGAGCGCGTTTACGCGCGATTGCCGTTGGTTGTTGAGGTTGTGAAGCCACTTCCAGCACTGCAACCAGAGTTCGCGTTGGCGGGCCCGCGGTTGCTGTGCTGTACCGATAGGTGCGGCTTCAGGAGTTGCCGCCCATCCGCCGAGGACCCAGTTTGAGAGACCCCGACGTGCAGCGTCGCCCAGCCAGCAGTTGGCGTCATACCGTGGGCTCTGTGTTGTGGGCATTGTGCTTGTGCCTCACTGCACAGTGCCGGATCGCCGGTGCCAAACAGGAGCGAGCCATGCCGGCCCCGAAGGGCGAAGCCTTCGACCACGTGATCAGACACCTGACGGTCCCTCGCACGTACCGCTCGCCGCGGATCGAGGGTCGAATGCGCGAGCAGGTCTGGAATAAGGCGGCGAGCGCGACCGGCTTCGTCCTGCGCGACGACCCGGAGCGCTCCGCCCTGGCCGAGACCAGCGTCCGGATCATGTACGACCGCGACTACCTGTACCTCGGCGTCCGGGCCAAGTCGCCGACCGGTCGCTTCTGGTGGGATGACCGGCCGTCGGGCGGCGCTCCGCCCGAGGCCGAGCGCGTGGAGCTGTACTTCGATCCCGAGCATGACCACCGGCGGTACTACGCCTTCCTGCTCTACGCCGACGGCTCGGCCTATGCGTACCGCCACGGCTACACTCTCTACGGGGAGGACAATTGGGTCGCCCGCGGCACACGCCGGCAGCATTACGACGCCGACAATCTCTGGATCGTCGAGATCGCCATCGCGTTCCGTGCTCTGGGCCTCAGCCCGGCTCCCGGTCGCGTTATCGGTTTCCAGGCCGTGCGCCACGCCTCGCGGTGCGGCGAGGGGCCCAGCCAGTGGTCGCCCTCGTCGGCCACTGGAACGCATCCGGAGGCCTTCGGTGACCTGATCCTCGACGGTCGCGAGCTCGTTCTGGAGCGTGTCTCGTGGCCCGCTCTCGCGCTGGGGCGCAACGGGGTCAGCTTGACCGTGAGCAATCGGTCCGAACGCCGTCAGACCGTGGCCGCAGAAGTGCAGGTGGAATCGCCCTTCGTGACGGGAGAGTCTGTTCGCGGGTCGGAGGTCGCCGTCGAGCCCGGCGGACAGGCGGAGCTGCAAGCGCCCTTCGAGCTGGCGCACGCCGGGAAGTCCGAGCTCAAGCTGGCACTGGTCTCCAAGGGCACTAGCGAGGACACGTACGGCTCCTATCCGCTCGAGACTCGTCCGATCGTGCGCGCGGAGGACTGGGGCAAGTTCCTGCTGACGCCCGGCCGGCGAGTCCTTGGCAGTTCCGGTTCCCTGGTGGCGCGACTGCAATCTCTGCACCTGGACCACGTGCCCGATCACGCGCCCGGCGCCCTGCGCCTGCAGCTCGTTAGCGAGCATGGTCTGCGCATCGGGCTGCCGCAGGAGCGCTCCGTCTCCGTCGAGGAGCTCGGCGCTCTGGACCTGCACGCAAGCTGGGACTATCGCGGCTTGGCCCCGGGGCGGTACTGGGTCGAGTTGCAGGCAGTGCAGCTCGGCGAGACCCCTGTGCTGCTGGGCCGCTGCGCGGTCTTCTGCCGGCCGGAGGAGTACGAACGCCTGGGCTTCGAGCAGGTCGAGCGGCTGGCGCGGCGGGCTGCGGAGGAGCCGACGCCCGCCCTCGTGGAGGCCGCGCCGCTGCTGGAGATCCGTCTGCAGCGGGCTCGCCGCGAGTACGAGGAGCGGGCGTTCACGGCGCCCGAGCTGTCACGGTGCAGCGCCTGGGCGCGCGCCTTGCTCGCCGAGGCGGTGCGGCTGGGAGAGCGGGCGGCGAAGGGACAATCGCCCCTGGAGGGCTGGTCGGGCACACTGTTGCTGGCGTACCGCTCGGGTGTGGACGATTCGCTCCAGCCGTACGCCGTCACCGTCCCGCCGCGACACAATCCGCGCGCCCCCTGCGGATTGATCGTCTCACTGCACGGCTGGGACTGGAGCAATCGCCCGTTCAGCTACCCGAAATACGAGCGCGACAGCCTGGCGCCCGTGTGTGAACGCAACGGCTGGCTGGCCGTGCGCCCCTGGGGACGCGGCAACAACGACTTCCGCGGCTCGGGCGAGACCGACCTGTTCGACGTGATCGAGGACCTGGCTCGGCACTACGCCATTGACCGGGACCGGATCTACCTGCAGGGGGTCTCGATGGGCGGACGCGGCGCCTGGCGCATCGCCTTGCGCCACCCGGACCGGTTCGCCGGCCTGGTGCCGATCGCGGGAGCGGCCTTGGCCTCCATGTGGGGCGTATGGGTGGACGAGCCGCTGGCGCTGAACCTCCAGCACCTGCCGACATATATCCTCCACGGCGAGGACGACTACGTCGTGCCCGTCACCGATTCCCGCCGCATGGCGCGTCTCCTGCACAGCGAGGCTTGCCCCGCGCATTACTACGAGTTCAACGCCGCGGGCCACGAGGGCTTCTCCGACCTCTATCGCGAGCTGTTCGCCAAGCTGGCCCCGGAGCGGCGCGTCATCCGACCCCGTACAGTCCGGTTCCGCACCGACTCGGTCAAGTGGGATCGCGCCTACTGGGTTCGCGTCGGCGCCCTGGAACGCGAGGGGCACTACGGGACGGTGCAGGCCGCTGTCACCGGCGCAGGCGAGGTCAAGGTCACCACGCAGGGCCTGCTGGAGCTGTTCCTGAACCTCGGGCCCTGGGGCGCCGAGGCGCAGGAGGTCATCCTGGACGGCCGGCGGTTCGCGGCGGGCAATGTCGGTGAGTTCGCGGCACACCGCGAGCCGGGCAAGCCCTGGAGCGCCGGGCCGCTGGCCGAGGTGTCGCCACGTAAGTGCAACGGCCTGCAGGGCCCTCTGCGCGATGCGACCAACTCGCGCTTCTTGCTCGTGCCCGGCACTCAGGGAGCTGACCCGGCGCTGGTCAATGCCTCCCACGACCTCGCCCGCGAGGCCGAGGAGACCTGGGATGACTGGATGCACGGCACCGCCCGGGTTAAGCGCGATGTGGAGGTGACCGACGAGGACCTGGCCGAGAGCAACGTGCTGCTCTACGGCGGGCCGGCATGCAACGCCGTCACAGCGCGCCTGGCGGCAGGGCTCCCGCTGCCCGGCGGCCGCGAGGCGGCGTGGCCACTGAGTCAGCCCCGGGTGAAGCTCGCCTATCGGCTGATCTATCCGACTCCCGGGCAGAACGGACGATACACGCTGATCACCGCGGCGCCGAACGCCGACGCGCTGCGCGCCATTGGGCAGCTCGGCTCACCCCTGGCGCTGATGGACGTGGATTATGTGGTGGCGACGTGCGACGAACAGGGCGAGATCCAGGTGCAGCTTGAGGGCGTGTACGACTGGCGCTGGCAGTGGCCCTCGGTGCAGCCGGGGCTGGTGGTCAGCAACGGGCGCTGGAAGGCCTCATCCACAGTCGGCAAAGGCTGGCAGCAGCCGGAGTATGACGACAGCGGTTGGGCGCCGGCGCAAACGACCACCCGGACGGATCACGACAACGCGACCTGGAAGTTCGGCACCGTGATCGGCTATCAGCGCCTGGTGCAGACCTTTGAGCCCGGGGCGGTTGCCCTGTGGTGCCCCGAGCCCGACCGGCCCCATGCCGCCTGCCATTTTCGCCGCCGGTTCGATCTGCCGGCGGTCCCGCGCCGCGCCGAGCTGCTCGCCTGGGCCGCCGACGATTGCGAGGTCTTCGTCAACGGCCAGAGCGTGGCCCTCCTCCGCGCCGGGGAGGACCTGCGGGTGCGCGAACTGGCGCGAACTGGCCTCGGACCTGTGGCGCCAGGGGGCCAACGTCCTGGCCGCGGCGGTCAACAACACACAACCCGAACAAGGCTTCCTCTGCCAGGTCAAGTTTGAGTTCTGAAGGTAGGAAGACCACCCGAGTGTCGGCCGCTAGGCTGAAGAGGTTGTGCCAGACGCGGGCGGCGCCTCGGATCTGCTGGGGGTGGAGGAGCAGGAATCATGCAAGGTGGGGCGAAGAAAGCCTGCAGGCGCATCAAGGGGGGATGACGATGGCGGAGTTCGAACGCGCTCGGGCCTGCTATGAGCATGGCCGCCACGGCGACGCCATCCGTGAGCTCACGGCGTTGTTGGATGAGGAACCGGAGAACGAACGCGCCTGGCGACTCCTCGCCGCCTGCTACTACGCACAACGCAAGTATGCTCAGGCCGAACCTGCTCTGGTCCGATGCACTGAGCTCGCGCCGCTGGATCCGGCTGTCTGGACAAATCTCGGTCTAGTCTTGCGGAAGCAAGAACGCTGGCAAGACGCGCGCCGGTGTCTCGAGTACGCGCTCTCGCTAGACCCCGAGAGCGCCCACGCGCGGGAAGAATTGGAGAAAGTAAACACCCGAGAGCCCCACCCGCAGCCCCGCCCCGCCCCGCTGGTCGCTTGTACCAACTGTGGCACCCAGAACGATCCTGTCAACGTCTTCTGCTCCAACTGCGGTCAGCGCTTGCCACGTGAGGTGTGCCCGAAGTGTGGCGGCAGCAATCCCCCCGGAACCATCTACTGTCAGCACTGCCGCGCCGTCCAGCGTCAACACCCAAGGCTGAGCCGCCAGCGACGCGATCGCCTCATCGTGTGGGTATCGGCCGTGCTCGGACTCCTGCTGGTGTTCGCGCTTGCGACGGGTAGCATACTGTGGTCAGCGCGCCAAACGCGCGAGCAACAAGCGCAGCGCGAACGTGAGCAACGGGCACGGGTAGCACGGGAGGCAGCGCAACGAGCAAGGACCGAAGGTCCCGTTCAGCCGCTAGCAACGCCGACCCCAACACTCTCAGCTCCCACATACACTCCTCCGCCCACAACGCCCCGGGAGCCGACCTGCCCTTGCATCCTCATCTCGTGGCGTATCAACAACGGGGCCATCCAGTACAACGAGTTCATGCGCCCCGGTCCGGGTCGTCGGTTCGTGTGCATTCATGTATTCATCTTGAATGCCGGTTACTCGGAGTTCCCTGTCCACCCGTGGTATTTCTCCGTGGTTGGATACGATCGCGTCAAATACGAAGTGCCAGCCTTCGTGAACGTTCACAACGACCTCCAGTGCGTGACGCTCTACGACGGTGGAGCCACGTCTGGCAACGTGTGTTTCGAAGTGCCGAGGGACTTGAAGGGCATTGCTCGTGTGGAGTGCGAGCCGCTCGTGTTGTTCCGAAGCTGGAACATAACTGTCGTGCATGATCGTGAGTTGCGCGCAGTCCTCCGTC
>JALGUG010000042.1 GCA_029820995.1 Candidatus Zipacnadia bacterium | reverse complement strand
CGCCTCGAAGTTCTCCTCGGTGTTGCGCAGGTAGAGCCAGTCCTGGTGCCACGTGGCGTCCCAGAGATTGTACGCGGTCACTGCGTAGTCGCGCACCGGCGGCGCGCCCTGGGTGAGCATGGGCCACAGGTCTTGCCCCTGCAGGCCGGGCATCGGCTCAGCGTCCAGGAGGCCGAAGACCGTGGCGATCAGGTCAATGTTGTACACGAAGTGCGGCACGCGCGTGCCGGCGCCGATGCCTTCCGGGTGGCGGAGCAGGTAGGGCACGTCGTACAGCTTCGGGCCGGTGTGTGCCGGCGACATGCCGAAGCTGCCAAACTCCCCGATGATTTTCCCGTGGTCCGACAGAATCAGCACCAGCGTGTTCTCGCGCAGCCCCAGGCGATCAATGGCCTCCAGCAACTGTCCGCACCAGTGATCCACCATCGTCACCTCGCCCGCGTACAGCGCCCGCACGTGGTTGTACTCCGCCTCGGTCATGCGGCTCTTGATCGGGCCGCTGGGATAGATGAACTCCAGGCCCTCATAGCCCCGGTCGTAGAGGTCCACGTAGTGCTTGGGCGGGTCCCACGGCTCGTGCGGATCGAAGGAATCGACCCACAGGAAGAACTTCTCGTGTCCGGCGTTGCGTTCCAGCCAGTCAATCGCCGCCCGGAACACGCGCGCCGGCTGATAGTCCTCCTCGGCGCGGCGGTCGGACTGGTTCTGCACCCACTGCTTCAGCACGGCCAGCCGACGCTCCGGGGTGCCGGGCCAGGTGTAGCGGTCGAGCGCCCCGGGCGGCAGCGGGTGGCTCTTCCAGCGGTCGAATTCCTGCCCGCGGATGAACTCGAAGGCGTCAAAGCCCCGGTGGAAGTTCATGGTCGGCTTGAACATGTGGTAGGTGTCGGCGATCATGGCCGTGACGTAGCCCTGCTCGCTGAGCTGCTCTGCGACCGTGACATCGTCCTCCCGCAGCGGGAGCCAGCCCTTGTGCCTGTTGTACAGGCCCTTCGGCCTCTCGCGGTCATCCCACGGAAAGATGCGCTTGCCCGTGCACAGCGCGCGCCGGCACGGGATTGTGGGCAGCGATTCGGACCGGGCGCGCTCGAACAGGATGCTCTCTCTGGCAAAGGCATCCAGGTATGGCGTGTGGATCTGCTCGTTGCCGTAGCAGCCGAGGTGATCCTGCCGAAAGCTGTCCAGGACGATCTGGATGTAGTTCACAGTTGACCTCCGGGCCGGCGGGCGCCTCTTGTCTCGCGGTTATTGGCCGGTCTTGGACACCCGAATCTCGTCAATGGCGACCTCGACATTAGGCGTCGAGCAGGGATCGAAGCGGAAGCTGCGGATCACGCCGCGCCACCGCGGGTTCTCGTCCACGTGCAGGGCGTACGTGTGCATCTGCCCGTCGGCGGCCAGATCGGCGCGGAAGCTGTTGGGCTCGCTGGTTCCCGAGGTGGTCGTTGTCCAAAACATCTGGAGCCGATCACCCTCGGAAACCTTGCTGACTTGCATCTTGATGATCAGATAGGGCCACTCGGACGCCCGGAGGTGCATCAGTGGCCCGACGATTGCCGGATCACGACTGGTGGTCTTGAAGCGCAGGCAGCCGCCCTCGGAGCGCACCTTCTCCACGCCCATCATCTCGGCCCAGCCCTCCGTATCCCCCTCCGTGCCGAAGGTCCACGCCTCCTTCTCCTCGGTCTGAGGGAAGTCGTACGGGCCGAGGCCCACGTCCTGCGGCGCCACATTCTGCGGCCACGGGCCCGGCGGGCAAAGGACCTGGCGGATCTTCTCGTACATCTCAAAGCCGTACTCCGCACAGGGCTCGATATAGCTGCCCTCGCCCCACTCGTTGGCCGGGCCGAGCATGATCATCTTCTCGTTGTGGCTGTCGCAATATGACTTCACGTCCCGCAGGAGCTTCTCGAACAGCGCCGGCGTGCGGCCGTAGATGACGCGCGACTTGTCGCCGTGCCACGGCCGGGCATCCCAGCCGGTGTCCACGACCGGAATGTACGGCATCTGCACCATCTTGCGGTGTCGCTCCCAGGCCGCCTTGGCGGTCTGGGCTACCAGGTCGAAGGGGAATTTCATCGGGTCCTTGGCAACCTTCAGAGCGTCGCCCCACCAGTGGTACGTCGTGCAGCCCCAATAGCCCTCGCGCTTAAGTTGCGCCGCTTCCTGCTCCGACCCGTGCGAGCTCATGGCCACAAAGCACACGCCCTTGAACCCGGCCTTCTTTGCCATCTCTTGCGACAGGGCATATAGCTTGGCCGCCTGCTCGCTGCCGCCCAGGTCGCGGCGGATGTTGCGGGGCGCCCAGATAAACACTGCCGGCATGTCGTTGATCCGGTAGTACTCCTCCAGGCCGAAGTAATGGTCAATCCAGTACTGGGTCACGTTCCGCCAGTCTTCGACGGAATGCGTGTTGGGTCGGTTGTGGTTGGCCCACATCAGGCAGAACTTGAGGTTCTTGCGATACTTCGCTTTCATGTACGCGTTGTGGAGCCAGTGCTCCAAGTGCCGACTGCCGGCGACCCAATACCAGTCCACGCAGAAGTACTTGATGCCGTTCTCGACGGCCCATTTGATCTGCCAGTCGGCGCACTCGGGATTGCCCTCGTCATACCAGCCCAACACCGGCTTGCGGTACGGCGCCACGCGCTGAATCGGCTCCCACCGGGACGCCGAGCCCCACCCGGGGAAGTACATCATCCCCACGTCGTACTGGCACTTGATCGGCCGCGGCGGCGGGACATAGTCGGCCTGGGGCAGATTCAGGCTCGGCGTGATCTTCAGGGAGGCTTCGGTTGTCCCATCGGGCGCGCCAGGGCCTTGAACCGTGAGCTTCACGACCGCGTCCACGGGCTTTTGAGCTTCGATCTGCCAGGTGGCGTTCTCGGGGATCATGAACTCCACCGTGTCCACCCGGGCCGTCCGGTTACCCTTGACCAGCCGAACGCCCGGCGGCAGTGTAATGGTCGCGCTGACCCCGTTGGCCGGCTCGCCGCCGCGATTGATGATCTGCGCGCTCAACTGGCAGGTTTGACCCGTTCGGTTGATGGCGCTGGTGAGCCCGAAGTAGTTGACGGCCAGGTCCGGCGCCCCCAGCGGCTCGGGTCCAACGGCAAAGGACTCGATCTCCACCTCCGCCTGCGTCGCCCCGGTGGGGCGCAGACCCAGCGCGATCACCGTCCCGTCCCACTTGGACACGCCTCCGAGGTCCACGTTATAGGTATGGAACTTGCCGTCTGCAACCAGCGTGAAACGCTGCGACTGAAGACCGCGCGTAGTCTCAGTGGCCCAGCAGAAGCTCCCCTGCCCGCCCTCGGTGGTCCGCAGGCGAATTGTGGCCCACATGTTCTCGCCTACCGGCAGCGCCACCGGCGGAGCCATCAGCAGCGCCGACTGTCCGCGCGTCGTGAGCTTGAGCTTCCCGCCCTCGGCGCGCAGGCCCTGAACGCCGGCATTGCCCCACCAGCCCTGGACATCGCCCGGCCGGTCAAACGTCCAGCTTCGTTGAGCCTGCGGCGCCGAACTCGGCCGCCCGTCCACTATCCTGAGATAGTCCACGGCAAACGTGCCCTTATCGAACGGGTCGAACCGCAGCAGGATAATCTTCTTCTCCGGATGCCAGAAGGGGAAGAGGCGGTACACGTGCCACTCGTTGTCCCCGAACACCTCAAACTTCGTTTCCTTCCCCGGCGAGAACCCGCCGTACCGGCTCTCCGTGGTATTGGTCCAGAAGAACTCCGCCTGCCCCGCTCGGTCCGACTTCATCTTGATCTCGATGTACTGCCACGGCCGCGCGGGGATCTCGAACCGCTTACTGGTCAGAAAGGGATCCCAGTCTATCGCCCTCGTCGTGAGCACGCCGCCCTTGACCTGCGTGCCCTTCAGGTGCCCATTGGGTTGCCACCCCTCCAGGTCGCCATCTTGGTCGAAGTTCCATTCAATCAGTGCTGCACCCTCGGGCCGCTGAGCCAGAACGGCGGCCGCCAACACCAAACTCAGAATAACGGTTATGAGCTCTCTCATGGGAACCTCCTGCCGGTCAGAATGGTGACCGATGCCGGGATAGTCCGGTGCGAAACGCAGAAATGGGTCTTCCTGTGGCTCACTTCCCGCTGCGCTCCGCCGCTTGATCGCGTAACACTTGCTCTTTCCTCATGGGTCGGCCTCGTCCCTTGGTCGGTCAGAGGCCATTTGGCCTTAAGGCCACACTTGTGAGAACAAGGGCGCATGGAGCTGGTTGAAGTTGAGCTAAGGATTGCCCAGTGGACGCCCGAGGCTCCTCAAGACTTGAGAGCTTGCGAAGCCCAGCACAAGGTTTGGGAGGGCACACCGGAGAATCTCCATTAGTTGTTGTGCCTTGCCGCACCCAAGGAGGACCAAGCGATGAGGGCTTTCCGGACCTTTACCGTGACTCCGTACCTGCCGGAGCCGCTGGAGCCCCTGCGCGAACTGGCGTACAACCTCTGGTGGGCTTGGGACCACGACGCGCTCGATTTGCTGCGACGTGTGGACCGGGACCTCTGGGAGGAGACTCATCACAATCCGGTGGCGATGATCGGCAGCACCTCCCAGGAACGGCTGGACGAGCTGGCCGCGGACGACGGCTTCCTGGAGCATCTGCAGCTAGTCCAGGCCGCCTTCCGGGAATACGAGACGAACGACACCTGGTTCTCCGGCGATACGCCGGGCGACCCGACGCAGACCATCGGCTATTTCAGCCTGGAGTACGGGCTGACCGACTGCGTGCCGATCTATTCCGGAGGGCTGGGTGTCTTGGCGGCCGATCACCTCAAGAGCGCCAGCGATATGGGCGTCCCGCTGGTCGGTGTGGGCCTGCTATACCAGGAAGGCTACTTCCGGCAGTATCTGAACCCCGACGGCTGGCAGCAGGAGCTGTACCCGGACAACGACTTCTTCAGCATGCCGGTTCGGCCGGTCGAGAACCCCGACGGCAGCCGGCTGAGGATCAGCCTCAAGTTAGCCGGGCGTGAGGTTCTGCTCAACGTCTGGAGAATCCAGGTGGGACGGGTTCCGCTCTACATGCTGGACAGCAATGTGGCCGAGAATGCTCCCGAAGATCGCACGCTCACGGCTCAGTTGTACGGGGGCGACAACGAAACGCGCATCCGCCAGGAGATCATACTCGGGATCGGCGGCATTCAAGCCTTGGCCGCCATGGGCCTTCAGCCCGCCGTGTTCCACATGAACGAAGGCCATTCGGCGTTTCTGGCACTGGAACGGGCCCGACTGCGGATGCAAGCCGATGGACTTGATTTTCCGGCGGCCATGGAGGCGACTTCTGTCGGGAACGTCTTCACCACTCACACGCCCGTTCCGGCGGGGCACGATCGGTTCTCACCGGCGCTGATGGACAAGTACTTCGCCGACTACTACCCGCAGTTGGGGCTGTCGCGCGGCGAATTCCTGGCCCTGGGCCAGGAGAACCCGAACCGGGCGCAGGACCCCTTCTGCATGACGGTGCTGGCGATCCGGATGTCGGCCTGGCGCAACGGCGTAAGCCGCCTTCACGGGGAAGTGTCGCGCCGCCTCTGGCGCTCCCTGTGGCCCAACGTGCCCGAGCGCGAGGTCCCACTGGGCCATGTGACCAACGGCGTCCACACTCCCTCCTGGATCTCCCACGATATGGCCGCTCTGTTCGATCGCTACCTCGGCGCCCGGTGGCGCACCGAGCGTGGCGGGCCTAAGGTGTGGGAACGGGTGGACGACATCCCGGATACCGAGCTGTGGCGGACCCATGAGCGACGCCGCGAACGCCTGGTAGCCTTTGCCCGGCGATACCTCAAAGCCCACTTGAAGCAGCGAGGCGTCAGCCCCGCCGAGCTGGCTCAGGCCGATGAAGTACTCCACCCCGAAGCGCTCACAATCGGCTTCGGCCGCCGGTTCGCGACATACAAGCGCGCCACACTGCTGCTGCGCAACACCGACCGCCTGGTACGGTTGATGACGGACGAGCAGCGCCCTATTCAGGTCATTTTCGCGGGTAAGGCCCACCCGGAGGACCGGCCGGGCAAGGAGCTCATTCGGCAGATTATTCACTTCGCTCGCCAGCCCGAGGTTCGTCATCGGATCGTGTTCCTGGAGGACTATGACATGGCCGTCGCGCGCTACATGGCCCAGGGGGTAGACGTGTGGCTCAACACGCCTCGCCGCCCCCTGGAGGCCAGCGGCACCAGCGGCATGAAAGCCGCGGCCAACGGTGCCCTAAACCTCAGCGTCCTCGATGGCTGGTGGGCGGAGGCCTATTCCCCGGAGGTAGGCTGGGCCATTGGGCGCGGTGAAGAGTACTCCGACCCGGAGTACCAGGACGAGGTCGAGTCCCATGCGCTGTACGACCTACTGGAGAAGGAGCTGGTGCCGCTCTTCTATGAGCGCGGCGCCGACGGACTGCCCCGCGGTTGGATTGCCAAGATGAAGCGCTCGATGCGGGCCATCTGCCCCGTATTCACCTCCAACCGGATGATGCGTGAGTACACCGAGAAGTACTACCTCCCCGCGATCGAGCGCTGGAACACGCTGTCACTGGCGCGCTGCAAGCGAGCGAGGGAATTGGCCCAGTGGAAGCAACGCGTGCGGAACGCCTGGCCGAAGATCAAGATCGAAGCCATTGAAGACGACCATCAACCGACGACCGAGGTCGGCGCCAGCTTCAAGGTTCGGGCCCAGGTGAACCTGGGCGACCTGACGTCCGCGGATGTGACCGTTGAGCTATACCATGGCGACGCCGACGTGCAGGGCGCGCTGTCCCGCGCCCGGACGGTCACCATGCAGTGCCTGGGCCAGGCCGAAACCGGCGCCTACAAGTACGTAGGCGAGCTCACCTGCCGTCGCGCGGGGCTGCACGGCTACACCGTCCGCATCCTCCCCGCCCACCGCGACCTGGTCAGCGCCTTTGACGTCGGCCCCATCCTGTGGGCGTGAGACACCTCTGCCCGCGGGCTCCTACTCGCCCCGCGCCGTGCCCGCCCACAGGGCCCCCCGCTGCAGCAAGACCTTGAACATCTCGTGCCGACACGCGTCCGGGTTATGGCCCAGCGCCAAGTAGAACACCCGGCCCTCGCCCCACGGCTTCGTCCACGCCACCGGCATCCGGTCGCCCTGGTACAGAGCCGAGGCCAGCACGTGGTTGCGCCGGTCCCAGTCGAGGATATACTGCTCGTCCTCGACCATGAACTCCACCAGGTCCTTCGTGATCGGGTGCTCGGGGTCCACGACGCTGACCTGATACTGCCTGAAGTGCGGATGGGTCACGAAGTGCCCGCCGACCAGGGCGCGGTACTCCGGGCAACCACGAAACGAGTCCGCGGCCGAGTGAATGCCCGCGTAGCCCTTGCCCGACGCGACCCAGTTGAGCAGCCCATTCTTCTGAGCATCGCTAATCTCGCCGACCGTGTAGTAGAAGACGATCAGGTCGTACGGGTCCAGATGTGGCGCCTCCAGCACGGAGAGGTCGTCGTCCACTCGCGTCAGATCGAAGTCGTCGCACTCCTTCAGACAGTCCTCAATGGCGTCCCCACAGCCCTGCCAGTCGTGAATCGTGCCCCCGGCGAACAGCAGCGTCTTGAGCTTGCCCATGCCGATGATCCCTCACTTTGACGTCAGGCCCCGGCTGCGCCGGCGCCCACGCGGTGCTGGCCGTAGGGTTCGCGACCGCCTGCCGGAAGACCTATCACGTAATCGCACAAAGTGAAGCCGCCGTGTGAGCGGAAGCACGCAGTGTCCGAACGACCCAACCGCGAAGGAGAGAGCATTATGGCCCAACTGGCGCTCAACGGGGGGCCGCAAGCGGCCGAACTGGCGATTCCGCCCCGGCCACAGGTTACCGACCAGGAGCGGGCGGCGGTGCTGGAGGCGCTGGAGGCGCGCGTGTGGTGCCTGGGGCCGATTGTGCGCGAGTTCGCCCAGGCCATGACGCCATCGCGAAGATCAAGCAGTGCCCGGAAGAGCTTGACGGGACTTAGCCCGCGCGAGTGCCCGGCATGAGAACGGTCCGCCCCTGGGCATTACGGAGACAGCAGCAGCCATTGCCTCGACGCAGGGCGGACCGCTGGATCTCAACCCATTCCTGTACACGCCGGCTCATCAATAGCCCAGGCCGGTGGGACCGATGGTGTCGGTTCGAATGCGACCGCGCTGCACCTGGAACAGGCTCTCGTGCTTGGCGCGGAACTCCGGGGTGGCGTGCGGCAAGTACTGGCGCGAGTTATATTCGACTCCCATCAGCGGACTAATCCGCGCTGCCAGGCCGGCCGAGTGGAGGAGCGACAGGCCGGGATTCGTCAGGTCCTGCACGGTGTAGGTCATGCCCAGGGCCTCGCACTTGGCGACGTACAGCAGGGCGGACGAGTGTCCCTTGCAGGTCTTCAGGCCCACTCCGGACCAGCCGAGTTCCCGCGCCAGATCGAACTTCGCCACGTCGGTTACGCCCTCATCGGCCACGACCGGCTTGAGCTCGGCCACCGGGCGCATATCAAAGCGGTGCACGCTCAGGTCCCGCTCGGTCGGCTGCTCGATGTATAGCAGCGCGTCGTATGCTAGCGGCGAGGCCTCCTTTAGCTTGTGCAAATACTCCACCACCGTCTCCGGCGATTCGTTCATCTCGTTCGAGTCGGTTGAGAGATAGAAACGCTCGGCTCCGAGCTTGTCCCGGTTGGCCTCAACAACTTCGGCGACGGCCTTGGTGCGCTGTACATCCCAGTCAATGTCGTTGCCCCGCAGCTTGACCTTGAAGCAGAAGATGCCGTCCCGCTCAATCCACTCCTCCAGGCTCACCGGCAGGCCGTCCTGCGGATCGTCGGGCGTCACCTCCCCGCGTGTCAGCTTATCCATCCCGCCGACCAGGTGAAAAATGGGCAGTTCAGGCTCGTAGACCGGCTTGATGAAGTCGGCAATGTACTTACCCGCGAACTCGGGGCCGCAATGGGCTGACAGATCGTGGGCCATGAACTCCGGCCCGTACCCGTCGTACGAGCAGATGCCGTTCGCTTGGCCGAAGGCGTCCGTTAGGGCGGCGTCCACCGGCGAGCCGCACACCAGGGCTCCGAGCACGGGCATCGGGTCCGCCAGCTTCATCTCGGCGCCGACCTGTTCCGCGATCCGCACCAGCTCCGCCTTGGCTGCCAGGAAGATGTCAAGCGGGTGCCCCGGCTCAGCCCGGTCCGCCACGGCCCGGCAGAAGCGGACGCTGACCTCGCGCATGGCGGCGTCGCGCTGCTCGTGGCTGAGCACGGCGCTGGGATAGGCCCAGATGTCGCTGAGCAGGATGTTGCCCCAGCCCTCGCCGACCTTCCCTGCCAGCGTCTCCACCTGTGCGCGGACGGTCAACGAAGTGATCGCGCGAATCACGCCCGTCCCGAACTTCAGCGGCGTCCGGAACTCCTCGTCTTTGAACGTCGGCTCCAGTTCCAGGATCCGAATATCGCTATTCATGGTCACATTCCCTCGGACCGCTCGCATTTTGGTTGGTACCGTCATCTCTCGTCACACGTCCGGCCGAACTATCAGAGCTTGGGCAGATCCAGCCCGCAGACAAGGCACGCGTATACGTCAATCCGCGGCAGCGTGACCACCCAGGCCTCCGCCTGCCGGGTCGGCTCCAGCGTCTGGGGCTCTGCCTTCGCCGTCAGGAGCCGGACGGTCGGTTTCTCGCCGCCCAGGCCCACTCGGACCTTGACATTCTCTCGGGGATGAAGCTCTGGGTCCCGGAAGCCCCCGGAGTAGCTCACATCGTAGTTGACCAGATGCACCGCCGTCGCCTTGATCTCCGGGAGCGCCAGCGCGTTCACGAAGAGCTGCTCGTCGGGCGTCTCCACCAGGAAGGGCCGCGGGCCGGCAGCGTACTCGCAGGCCGCCCGCACGTTCGCAGGCTTCGCGCCGCTGATCGGCTCCAGCATTGTCGCTACCCGCCCCTGGCCGCAGGGCTGCTTCCCGACGGCGCCGGGCGAAACGCCGGTCGTCACGCTCATTGCATACACCCGGCAGTACTCGCCCCCGCCCGACTTCCCCTGCAGGCGGATCTCGCTGCCGCGCTTAAGCTTCACGGGCGGGCAGAGGCGCGTATGGAAGCCGTCATCATCGGCGTCGAACCGCCACCGATCAATCTCCTTCCCGTCGGCCAGCACAGCCAGCTCGCTTACGCCGTCGCTCTCGTCCAGGTAACGGACACTGATCGTGTATTGGCCCGGCTTGGCCTTGAGCTGGACGAACGCCGCGCCCTCCTGGACCGCCTTCAGCCGCGGGCCGTCGGGCATCATGCCGTCGAGCTGGAAGTCCTCGGGCCGAAAGCGGATCAGCTCCGGCAGCCGCGCTCCGGCCAGGGCCTCGCTCAGCCGGGAGGCCTTCTCGGACGGCTCCAGCGGATCCCGCACCTGCGGCGTGCCCTGCGTCAGGATCAACCCACCTCCGCCCCGCACGAACTCCCCGACGGCGCGCGCCGCCGTTCTCGAGAGCACCGGCAGGCCGTCCAGAATAACAGCCTGGAAGTTCCGCAGGGTCTCGGGCGTCAGGTCCTCCTCCACGATGACGTCAAAGGGCACGCCCGCGGCACAGAAGGTGCGCGCCGCCTGGTCCACAGAGGCCAGCGACATGCCTAGAATGGCGCTGCCGCGCACCTCGGGGTCCCAGTCGTAGACGTACGCGAGGCCCGACCCGGGCTGCGAGCGGTCGAAGGCGGCGCCGTGCTTGCGGGCCAGGGACCGATAGCGTTTGATCGCCGCCCTCATGCCCTGCGAAATCGGCTCATCGTCCGTGAGCTCCTTGCCGATGGTGACGCCGTAGTTGGCGATGTAGTTGCCCCCGCAGGCCAGGCCCTCGGCGATGCCGATCTCGTGCTCCAGCGGCAGCGGCGGCGCATTGTAGATATACGTGTTCCCCGGCGCGTGCCAGGTCTTCACGCCGCGTGCCTTACGGACATTCCCCGGCGGATAGGCGAGCACCCCCACCGGACGACCCCGCGCGGCCGCCAGGCCCACCTTGTACGCAGCGATGCTGCGGCCAAAGGGCGGGTGCGCGAAGGCTTCCGTGAAGCCGAAGTCGGTGATATCGCGCCGTTCCAACCAGAAGCACAGGTTGTTGGCGGTGATGAGCAAGCCCTGGTCGCGAGCGTGTTGGTGAATGGCCGTGAAGAACCGCACGGCCGACTCGAGCCGGAACATCTTCTCGGCCTCGCGCACGATCGGCGGACTATCGTCGCCGGGGACGGGTAGGGGCGCCTCGTGGCCGAGCTTCTCGCGCGTGAAGGTGCGAAACATTCGCCGGCAGACCGGGCAATAGCACGCCCAGACCATCGGGTTGTCGAAAAAGATGCAGTCGCCGCCGTGCGTGGCAACGTCGTCCACGCGGGCCAGGATGTACTTCAGCCACGCCGGCTGATTGTAGCAGCCGGCATAGCGCGCCGGGTTGTGGTAGATGACCTTGGGCTTGCCCTCCGGCGTCTTGATCGTCGCGTCCTTCAGCTCCGGGTTCGTCTTGAACAGGCGCTCCCAGTAGATCGTCCGGCTGCAGATGTAAAACATCCGATGAGCGCCCAGCTCTTGGGCCCTCGCCAGGCCCTCGCCGCGGTAACCGCCGTGCAGCAGCGTGTTCCCGTCCCCCAGGATCACCTCCACGTCATGCGCGTCCATGCCGGCGTAGTCAATAGACCACTGCAGGTTCCAGCGCTGGGCCCAATCCGGCAAGTAGTGAAAGGCCGGCCAGGGCTGCGCCGCTACGAGGCCCGCGGTCAGCACGAGTATCGCCGCCAACAACTCCCGGAAGTGCTGCATGGCCAAGCCTCCCCGATCGCGCTACGAACACGCCGGCAGGCCAAGCCGCGCCCCTTTGGCCTCGGCACGCCTGCGATGGTCCGGCACTTCGTCGCCGACCGTCGAAAGCCTCCACGCGGCGCGCCCGCTACGAGCAGGAAGGAATGCCGCGCACGCAGGGACAAGAGCGCCGTGAACAAGCCGGGGACAAAGGGTGAGAGCAATGAACAAGCCGGAGAGTGCCGCTCTGAGTTGCGCCGCAACGCTGCTCCTGGTCGGCCTCTTGCTCGCGGCCAGCGGAGGGATGAGCATGGGCGCGCCCTGCACGCTGTACAAGCCGGAGAACATCGCGACCGCGCGGGAGAACATCAAGCGCCACGCCTGGGCGCAAAGCATCCTGGCCGGCTACCAGCGCCGCGTGGCAGCGATCATGGAGAAGGACCGCGCCTTCATTGACGGGATGGTCTCCGATCTGACGCCCTGGCCAACCTATGGGCAGAATTGCCCGGTGTGTGTGGGCAAGCAGTCAGCCATGGGCGAGACGGGGCTGTATAAGTGGAGCCTGGAACATCCTGATCAGGTGGTCTGCAAGTACTGCGGGACCGTCTACCCTAATCCCAAGTATCCGGAGCTGGGGAGTATCACGGCGCCCAGGATGGGCCAGACCTTCACCTTCTATCTGACGCAGGAGGAGCGGGCGCATCCGGAGGATCGGTCGGGCAAGTACGCCTTTCGCTGGGCGAGCTGGCCGGTGCACACGAGCTGGTCGGGAATCATCCGGGCGCGCAAGACCGGCTGGGTCGTGGGGATGATCCTCCCGCTGGCGAAGCTGTACGCGCTGACGGATGAGGTCAAGTATGCCCAACGCGCCGCCTGGTGTCTGGACCGGCTGGCCAGAGCATATCCCAAGTGGCTGTACCACAGCTACAACGGCACCTTTGTGGACCTGCCGCCGGGCGAGGCCGCGGCAGAAATGGGCCGACACCCACGGGCGGGGAAGTTCCCCAAAGAGGCGATCATCACCGCCTTTCCGCACCTGGTGGACACCAACAAGGACGGCTTCGGCGAGCTAACCAACGGCTTCTGGGGCGCGGGCCGCTACAGCGCCGGCGTCGGCGGGGAGGGGGGCACACTGCTGAACTGCACCGTGGCCTATGACCTGATCCGCGACGCGAAATATCCCGACGGTAAGCCCGTGCTGACCGAGGAGATGCGCCAACGCATTACACGCGACCTGATCCTGGCGGGCTGTGCCGACCTGGAGAACTACCCCAACATCAACAACAAATGCGGGCCGGGACGGGCGCTGAGCGGCGCGGTCGGCATCCTGTTCCAGCGCCCTGAGGGCGTGCGGCGCGCCCTGGAGGGCTTCGAGAAGCTCCTGAGTAACTGCTTCCACTTCGACGGCTTCTGCACGGAGTCACCGTCCTACTCGGGCATGCACTTGGGGCTGATGCGCAACATCCCCGAGATTGTCGCCGGATACTCGGACCCCGAGGGCTACCAGCCCAAGGAGGGCCCGGTGTTCAAAGACTTCGATCCCTTCCGGGAGCTGCCGCGCTATCGGTTGGCGCTGGAGAGCATGGTCAAGATGCTGCGCCCGGACCTCAAGTACCCCGTGATCGGCGACACGCATTCGGGCAGCGGTCTGAGCCCGATCTACGCCGAGATCCTGGCCGCGCGATATGGCGACCGCTACGCCCCTCTGCTGGAGGCGGCGCAAGGGGCGCCGCTGGCCAAGAAAGGCAGCGAGTATGCGCTGTGGCATCGCCGCCCGGACCTGGAGGTGCCCGCGGGACCACGCGATCTGCCGTTGCGGACCGAGTACTTCCCCGGCTGGCACGTGGGGGTGCTGCGCGGCGGCAGCGGGAAGGGGCCGAATGCCTTCTACTTCAACGGCTACGCCATGCATGGGCACCGCCATTACGATACGCTGGGCATCATCTACTTCGCGCTCGGCAAGGAGCTGGCGTCCGACCGGGGCTACATCTGGGACGACCCTCGGAACGCCTGGACCCGGAGCACGCTCTCGCACAACATCGTGACGGTGGACGGCCAGAACCAGGTCTCGAAAAATCGGCACTCGACGCTGGAGCTGTGCGGGAAGGCGCCCGGCGTCGAGGTCATCCAGGCCTCGGCGAACGCCTACGCGCAGTGCCCCCAGTATCGCCGGACCTGCGCGCTGGTGCAACTGCCGGAGGGCAACACGTACACCGTGGACTTCTTCCGCGTGCAGGGCGGCAAGCTGCACCAATACGGGTTCCACAGCCAGGGGGAGATGGTCGCGCTGGAGGGCGTCAAGCCGGAGCCGGAGGATGGGAAGATCTCCTGGCTCACGAACCTGCGGACCGCCAAAGAGCCCGCGCCGGGCTGGCGAGCGACATGGGACTATCAAGGCGTGCGCATGGACTTCTGGCTGCTGACGCCCTTGCAGCGGCTCGTCGTGGCCGACGCGCCCGGCTGGCGGAGCTACAAGGGCGACCAGCTTCACGCGCCGCCGATCACCCAGATCCTGGCGGAGCGGTCCGGCGACAATCTCAGGAGCGCCTTTGTCGCAGTCATGGCGCCGTACGCAGGCGAGGCGGGTCTGGTCTCGGCAGCCGAGCCTGTCCCGCCCGATCCGCCGGACGAGCAGGCGCTCGCGGTGCGGATCAAGGTCGGCGATCGGACCGATTACGTGATCAGCGCCCGTGACGGCCGGGCCCGCAAGTATGGCCCCGTGACGCTGGCCGGGCAGTTCGGGTTTGCGTCCCTGGATGCCGAGGGCAAGCTGCACGCGGCGTATGTCTTGGCCGGCACCGAGCTGGCCTGCGGGAAGCATAGGCTGCAGCTTGAGGCGGCGACGACCAAAAGGCGCGTGGCCAAGATCGAGGGCAGCAAGATCGAGCTGGCGCAGGAGCTGCCCGCGGGCGGGATTCCGGCGGGAACCTGGTTCCTCGCGGGCGGAACCGGGTATGAAGTCGCGTCAGCAAAGGGACCAGTGATCGAGGTCCGGGAGTACCCGGTGCAGCCGTGCGAGGAGGTCGAGATTCTCAACTCGGCGTGGCTGGAGGCGACGCCCTAGGCCTGCTGGGACGTCAGCCGCGGCCGAGGGTGGCCAAGGCGACGGCCAGCACAATGACCACGCCTCCGGCGGAGCGCATCACGGCCTCCCGGCGCGTCGTCTTCTCGATCCGAACGCGGTGCGAGAAGCGCGCCATGACCACGACCAGCAGCACCGACATTAATCCGCGTGTGGCGCTGATGATGTTCGGGATGACCGCATTGCCCTCCCAATACACTGCCGCCATGAAGCTGACCACGGCCAGGTAAAACAGTGCGCCCGCGCCCAGGAGCTGCCACGTTGTGCGGCTCGCTGGACCGCACAGCGCGATCTTTTGCCGGTGCAGCACCAGAAAGGGTAGCATTGCCAGCGCCCCGATCGCGACGAAGGCTCCATGGCAGGCGATGGGATCTTCGGTGGCGAGCGCGCGGGCCATGAAGCTGTCGTTGGTGCCGTAGGCCAAACCCGCCGCGAGCGCCTTCAGAACGGCGCTCATCTGGCTGATGACGCGCGGCGATCGGCGGTCCGTCCAGGACACGAGGTAGGTGGCGATGACGGCCGCCACGACGCCGAGCAGAATGAGAGCATTGGGCCGATAGATCCCCAGCGCCAGCGATACGAGTACGACGAAGATCATCTTCAGGGCGATAAGCGAGGTGACCGTGGAAGAATCGCCCGTCTCCAGCGCCGAGGCCACCAGGAACCCCCCGGCCCCGAACAGCAGGCCGGCAACCCAGATGTCCGAGCTGTGCAGCGCGAGGGCCAGAATGTCCGCGGGATAGCGACCCAGCAGCGAGCAACCGATTAGGCCCAGCAGGCCCATGGCGGCATATTGGACGGCGGCCGCAAGGCTTGGGCCGGCCCGAGCCTTGTCCCCCGAGACAACGTGACGCACTGCGACAGCGTTCAAGGTCATGAAAGCTGCCACGAGCAGCGCAGCGATTGTTGCCGCCAAGAGACTTCTCCTCAGTTCGCTCCATCACGCGGCTCGGCCAAGCGCGATCATCCCTCCGGCGTGGGCGACCGCCGCAAAGAGGGATGAGGGCCGATGGGAACGAGGCCGACGGTGGGGTACTGGTTGTCAATCGTGTCTTGCGTGTCGCGAGCCCAAACCCACAGGCGATCGAGCAGCCGCCGGCGAACGCCTTCGAGGGCCGGATCGTTGATCAGGTTCTTCAGTTCGTTGGGATCGGCCTCCAGGTCGTACAGCTCGTCGAAGTCGAACCCGTTGAACACGTACTTGTAGCGACCAACCCGCATAATGCGCTGGGTGTAGTATAGCTCCACGCCGTTCATCTGGGTGTATAGCTCCTGGCGCCGGCCGTCGGGCTCGTCGGCCGTGAGCAGCGGCAGCAGGCTCCGGCCGTCGGCGTCCGGAATCGGCGACGCGCCGGCCGCCTCCAGAAAGGTCGGGCCGAAGTCGCAAATGCGAGCGATGGAGCGCACCTCGCGGCCGGGATCGGCAATGCCGCCGGGCCAGCGGACAATAAAGGGGATCTTGTACGCTTCTTCAAAGGCCGGGATGCCCTTCAGGAACAGGCCGTGGGCGCCGACCAGATCGGCATGATCGGAAGTGAACACAACGATGGTGTTCTCGGCCTGTCCGGAGGCGTCTAGCGCGTCCACGAGGCGGCCGAACAACTCGTCGAGCAGGGCACAGTAGCCCCAGTAGTGAGCGATGGCCTGGCGGACCTCGGCCTCGGTGAGCTGATTCCAGAGCTGCTGCTGGCGGCGATAGATGGCCGGCCGGTCCGCCAGGTCGTCGCCGTAGCTGGCGGGAAGCGTGACGGAGGCAGGGTCCACGAGGGAGGCATAGGGCTCCGGGATGACATAGGGATCGTGCGGCCCGCCCCAGCCGACGTACAGGCACCAGGGATCGGACCCGGAGCTAAGCCGGCCGAGCTCTTCGAGGGCGTCCGCGGTCTGCCGCGCCTCTGTGGTCTGCTCGATAGTCCCGCCCGAGACCCCTGACAGCAGCACGTCGGGCCAGCCGTCCCGGGGCACCCAGACGCAGTTGCTGAGGTGCTGCTCGCGGTCCCGCCGTCCGGGAGGCGGGCCGTCCCAGGTGCCCCGCCCGCGGTGACCCGTCGCAGTGACGAGTCCGAACTCGTGCCAGCCGCGGTCCTTCGGGCCCTCGAGCGCGCTGACGTGCCACTTGCCGGTGAAGCTGAGCTGGTAGCCCCGGTCGCGCAGGACCTCGGACCAGGTCACGCAGTCAGGGTTGAGCCCGAGCCGCAGGGCCGTCGGGTTGGCGATGTTGTTGTACACCCCGTGGCGGGTGGGATACAGGGCGGTCATGAAGCTGGCGCGCGCGGGACAGCAGTGGGTCGCGAGCGTGTAGCAGGCGTCGAACCGCACGCCCTCACCGCCGAGTTGGGCCGCACGCGGCATCGGGCAGGGGTGATCGGCGCGCGTTACGGCCGACTGCAGATGGTCACACATCACGATCAGGATATTCGGGCGGTCAGACATGTATCGCACCTCACGGAACGCGCTGACGCCGGTCTGGCGGCACAGGATGATTGCACACCAAGCTGGTTGAGACCTGCGAAGCAGAGCCAATCATCGGGGAAGCTGGTCGCTGGTGGAGGCCCAGCAAGTGCGGCGCGGAATAGCCTTGTGGCCGGCAGGGGCAGAAGACCCCGCGAGCCCATCGCCTCGCGAGATGAAACACGGAAGGCAACGAGCAATGAGAGCGAGCCCGACACTCGGCATCAGGTACGACCCGGCCTCCGGCGCGACCAAGGACTTGCTGGAGCAATACGACTTCGGAACCGAGGTCGGCCCGGAGTTGTCGCCCGAGAAGCTGGACGGGATCCTCCCACGTGTGCGCAGTGCCCACGCGCCGTGGAACGACAAGACCGGGAGATTGAACATTGCCGCAGTGAGCCCGGACTATCGGGCCTACAGTCGCCAGGTGATCACCGGCTTCATCTCTCGTGCCCGAGCGATGCTACCGCGGCTCGAGCTAATCGTCATTCATCCGGCTCCCCGGCGGTGGTGGCCGGACCGCAGACACGAGGGACGCGAGGGCGATTACGAGCTGCTCCTGGAAGGACTGAGACGGCTGGCGGAACACGCCCAAGCGGCCGGTCTGCGGCTGGTGCTGGAGAATAACAACCGGTACTGGGAGAACGCGAACCACGAGCTCACGGCCGAGTGCTCGTCGCCCTCGGACAACTACTCCCACTTCGCAGACAATCCGGAGGAGTGGCTCCAGGTCTGGCGGGACGTCGGACGGGACAACTTCGGCCTGTGTCTGGACCCGGCGCACGCCGTGACGTGGGCCCATACGATTGATGATCCGGGGCGACGCGCGGCGGGATTGATGAAGTACCTCGACTGCCCTGAGGCCATCCGCCATGTGCACTGGAACGACCAGTATGCCTTCGAGAAGCGAGGCCGGGTGGATCAGCACCTGTGCATCGGCACCGGCAGCATTCCCAAGGAAATGCACCGTCGGATCAAGAGGCTGAAGGCTTCCCTGTTGCTGGAGCACTTCCACGGACCGGAGGCGCTGGAGGCGGAGCTCGACTACATCGCCGGGTTGTAGCGAGCACGCGCCGCAGGCTTCGGCTGCTGGGGCTACTCGGCCGCCCGCAGGATCGTCTCCACCGCGGCGCGATAGTTGTCCAGCTTGGTGCCGTGGTGCAGCGAGTTGCTGGAGGCGAGGATGTATCCGCCTCCGACGGCCACGGTGCGCAGCAGCTCCTCGACGACCGCGACAACGTCCTCCGCCGGGGCCGAGCAGAGCAGATCGCCGCAGTCGAGCCCGCCGGCCACGCACAGCCTTCCCGCGTACTTCTCCTTCACGGCCGCCATGTCCATGTGAGCCGTCTTGTCCAGCGGGTGCAGGGCGTCAATCCCGGCTTCCAGCACCATCATGTCCAGCAGGTCGGTGATCTGCCCGCAGCAGTGCTTGAACAGGATGCCGCCCGCGTCGTGGACCGCGTCGCAGACCTCCCGGAGGCCGGGCAGAAAGAACTCCCGGAAATGCTGCGGCGAAACAAGCGGACCGGAGGCGGCGCCGTAGTCGTCGCCCAGGAGGATGAAGTCGGCGCCCAGTTCCAGAGCCCGGCGCGCGAGGGCGATGTTGTGCTCGACCGAAATCCGAACCAGCCGATGGACCAGCTCCGGATTGAGCACGAGGTCCATCATCATGTTCTCCATGCCCCGCAGATAGTACGGATAGTTGAACGAGTCGTGCACGTGCATACCGACGGCGCGCTCTCCGCCGAACTCGTCCAGCAGGCGCTCTAGCTGCTGAAACCGGAAGGGGTCCAGGGGATCCGGCGGCTCGTAGGAGTCGAGGTCTTCCGGCTCCTGAATCGGGCCGCCCAGGAGGACCGACACCGCCTCCCCTGTGTCCTGGCGCTTCATCCCCCATTCGTTCTGAAAGATGCCCTTGTCTCGGTCAATCCACTCCTTCCGATACATGTTCGAGGGCGTGTCGGTCAGGATCAGGTCGAAATGGAACTCGCGCGCGAAGCCCTCGTACGTGCCCTCGGGCGTCGCTCGCGCCAGAAGCCCGGGGTCCACCAGCAGCTCAAAGATCGGCGGCCGGTCCGGTTCTTGGCAGCGCAGGGCCGTCAGGGCTCGTTCGCGGGGTGTCATAGGCTCATCCTCCCGGCCAAGACGCAGGTCACTCGGCCTTCACGAGTTCGACGGGCTTCCAGATGCCGCCCTGGTTCGAACCGTCGTACACGCGGACCGCGATAACGTTCGGTTCCTTGGTGCGGATGTCGTCGGCCGGCAGCGCGACGGAGAAGGGCTCGTCCCAGCCCTCGTGGTGGCCGATGAGCTTGCCGTTCCAGTAGACCCAGCCCTCGCCGTCCACCGCCCGGAAGTGCAAGGCCAGCGGCGCCTGCTTCAACCACTCGGGATCGAACTGCCACCGCAGCCGGTACCAGGCGAGGCCGTCGTACTCGTAGCCCTGCTCTTCCCACGTCCTGGCGATCTCGATGTCTTTCCACTCACGGTCGTCGAAGTCGGGCGCAAACCACCTCTGCTTTTGGCCCACATCATCTCTATCGAGCGCGAACTTCCATTTCGTCGGCAGCCGCACAATCGGTTTGACGGCCGCAGCTCGGAGCTTCGCCTCGGACCTCTTAAGTTGTTCGAGTTCGCGGCCCATGTAGCCCCGGCCGCGAAAGATGGACGTGCTGACGATCCCGCCCCACTTGCTCCGGTCCTTCAGGACCTCGTCGGAGAGCTGTTGCAACTGCTCGCGGGCCGCGCGCGTCGCCGCCAGGGCGTCATCGGCCTGAGCGATGGCCTGGCGCAGCTCCACATACTTCATCAGCCGCTCCACGTATTCCAACGACACGCCAATCCGCTCCAGGCGCTGGGCCACAACGGGATCGCGATTGGCCTTGACGGCCTCCTCGTAGTGCCGACGCAGTTGGCGGCGCACCTCGGGCGTGAAAACATAGAGTCCCGCAGTGCTGCCATGCCCGGGGAAGTGCTGACCGCAGGTCGCCATCTGGTGCTCCATCAGCCCGTAGTACTGTTTCATCGCGGGTCCCGCGGCGCCGAACAGGTCGTCGTACATCTTGCTGACCGTGGCATCCACATCGGTGCTCACGTCCCACAGCAGGCGGGCCGCCACGTAGTGGGCGGGAAACAGGGTCCAGATGTTGTCCCTGGTGTACTGCGTGTAGACGCCCTGGTGCCCGCGCTGGTGATACCAGGGCAAGTCCTCCTTGAGGCAGTGCACAATCGGCCAGGGCAGGTCCATCCAGTTGACCTTCCAGTAATACTCGTAGTAGTAGACCCGGCAGCCGAGCTTCTCCCAGGCCTCGATCAGCTCCACGTACCGCTTGTTCCGAGGGCAGGTCGGGTCCGCGACCGGGTGGGCCATACAGTAGTCTTCGTAATGGGTGATAATCACGCTCAGCATCGGGTCGGCTTTGATCGCAGGGTCTCGGGGCGGCCAGTTGTAGACGTTGTACGCGCCCACCAGAATCTTGGCCTCCGGATGAGTCTTCCGCAGCTCGGCGGCGACGGCGTTGTAGAACAGCAGGCTGCGCCGCGACTTGCTCTGGTCTTTCGGCACGCCGGGCTCGTCCATGGCCTTGCAGGCCTCGCATTCGCACCACAGTTGGCCGTCCGTGGGCGACAGCGACAGCAGGTCAATGTTCGGGTTTTCGTCCAGCGCCTTCGCCATGTTCCGAGCGACCTCGCGGGCGACGTCCGGGTTCGAGTAGCAGAGCTTGCACTGGCCGTTCCTGGACCGCCGGCCCTTGATCAGGGCGAAATACTCCGGGTGTTGGGGGAAGTACTTCTTGTGCGGCAGAAGGCGGTTCTGGGTGTGGTAAATACCGGGATAGATGTAGAAGCCGTCGGGGCAGGAGTTCTGCTTGTTGCGCAGCATCCATTCTCCGCGGCCGATCCAGCGCATGGGGAAGCTGGGCGCCGCCTCCAGCTTGAGCGCCGGCAGCGTGATCGTCTTGGCCTTGGGGACCACCTCGCCCAGCGGACCGGGCAAGTACCAGCGGACGCCCAGGCCGCGTTCCAGCAGATCATACGCCGCGTACAACACCGCTAGCGGACTGCGGCCCGTGAGCTCCGTCTCCCGGTCCGCGACCGTTAGCACGAAGCTCTCGCCCGATGTCCCCGGCGCCGGCTGCTGGTGGAGACGAATCACATGGCCGGCAGGGCGCTCGCTGCCCATCACGATGGGCAAGACGGCCCCGCTCGCCTTCCGCACGTATTCCTGGATCTCGAGGGCCGCCTGACACTCGCGGTCGGTCGGCTTCTCGTCCAGCCGGATGCTGGCGGCCGGTTCGCCGTCCAGCACGATGGTCCGCGGCGGCACGCCTTCGGTTTTCACCTGCGCCGTCGCGAGCTCGCCCAGCGTTACACGGTGCTGTTCGCTCAGCTTCTGCATGTACGCCACCGCCTCGGCATTCGCCATCTGTGGGAACTCCCACAGCAGCAGGTGAAAGACCTGTAGGTTTGGCCTTAGATTGAGGGCGGTATCCGTGGAGTAGTTCCCCACGCGGACGCTACCGCCGTGCACCTCGGTGCGCGGGAACATCAGGGCGCAGCAGCCGGAGCTTTTCGGATCCCTCGCCCGGTCGTGCTCGGTGTCCCCATACCAGACCCACGAGTCGAACGGGTGCAGCAGCAGGTGGCCCGGACCATCTTGCCGGGCCGATTGCGTTTGCGCGACACGGCTGCGCCCCTTGATGAAGCCCGCGGGATAGCAGCGCAGCCGCAGGGCCAGCGACTGCACGTTCGGGCAGTCCAGCTCGCCCCTGACGAAGCACTTGTCCTCGCCCGGAAGCTGCACGAACCGCAACGTCACTCGTCCCCAGGGCACCTGCCAGACCGCCTCGACGGCAACCGCCCCGTTCTTGAACTCCAGCCGCCGGATGGCGGGGCGGTACGGTCCGAGGCCCTCGCCGTTAACCAACACATCAAGGCACCCGCCGCCGTACCAATTGCTGCCCGTGGGCTTGCTCAGACCCAGGCCGGAGAACCCTTCCTTGGCGATCAGGTCAACGGCTTCCGAGTGCTTGTCCTTCTCTAGGCAGGCCTGGTAATTCACACCGTAGGCCGGCTGGCCCTGGGGGCACAGGACGCCGCTGATGGTCAGGATTCTGTGGCCCTCATGGACTCCGGGCGTGTCCTGTACCCATTCTTTGCCCTCCAGTGCCGTGGTCTTCACGGGTTCGCCCAGCGGCGGAGCGACGACGAACTTCGCCAGTGGGATCTCCTGCGGCAACGCAGGGCCACACAGGGCGGTCACGATGGACAGAAGCGCAAGTGTAGGCACGGGCATTTCCCCCTTGGAGAGTCTCTGAAAAGCCCTCGGCGCAGCGGGGAGGGCCTAAGATGAAAGCGCTCCGCCCTTGAGTAACAGACGGCGATCCCACGCGTACAAGGAGGGCGGGCCCATGGTTCCCAGCCCGATAAGTCCCACGCTTTTGATCCGCATCTGCACTGCCTCCCTTGGTTCCTTGGCCGTGATTTCGAGACAGACCCGGCGGAGGCCTTCTGATTTCGGGCCGGAGCGGAGGGGAGCGAGGACGCCGGAGAGAAGGGGACGCTGCCGAGCACAATCAGCATAACTCAGGGGTGAGAAACCGTGAAGAAGCTGCTGGCGATCGCTCTCTTACTGATCTTGGCGGCTGCCGTATCCGCCGCGACGAAACCGATTGTCCTCGTAAAGGGCACCAATACGCTCAAGACCGATTCGAGGGAAAAGCGCTCGATCACCACGTTCTCGGAGACCGTGGCCAAAGCTCTGAGGCTGATCGGGGTGGACTTCGAGTGGCTCGGCGATGAGGACGTCGAGCAGGGCAAGTTGGCGGGAGCGAAGCTGGCGATCTTCTGCTACAGCCCGAACATGAGCGCCCAGGAGGCCCAGGCGGCCATAGACTTCATCGAGCAAGGGGGGAAGGTCTTTCAGTTCTACTCCATTCCCGGCAACTTACTCGAGGCCCTGGGTATCCAGCGCGGCTCCTGGCCTGCGCCACAGGGGCGGGAGAACCTAACCTTCTGCCGGCGGGTCATTGAGGGCGTGCCTGACCTGCCGGAGCAATTCCGGCAGGACTCGTGGTTCTGCCGCAGCGTGGAGCCCAAGGCCCATAACGCGCAAATCTGGTACGCCTGGAACAACGGCGAGCAGGACACCGCACCCGCGGCGGTGATCGTCAGCGACCGCGGCGGCTTCATGGGCCACGTGCTCACGGCCAACGACCTGGAGCAGAAGTCGTGGTTCCTGCTGGCGCTGGTGACCAAGTTCGCGCCGAGCGTGCGCCGCCAGTCCATGCAGAATGCGATCGCGCAGATTGGTCAGGTGGGCGCCTTCCAGAGCCTGGAGGAGGTTGAGGCGGCCGTCAACGCCTCCCAGGCCGGCGATGCTAAGAAGGCGGCGGCCGCGCTGGCGCAAGCCCGTGAGCTCCGCGACAAGGCCAAGCAGTTCGCCGCAGCCGACAAGTTCCGCGAGGTGGCAGAGACCTGCCGTGAGGCCAGCCGGGCGGCGATGCTCGCGTACGCCGAATGCCAGCGCTCCAAGCGCTCCGAGTTCCGGGCGGTTTGGATCCACACGGCCTACGGCGTCAAGGACTGGGGCTGGGAGAAGTCCATCCGGCGCCTGAAGGAGATGGGCTTCAACGCCATCGTGCCCAACATGTGGCGCGCCGGCTCAGCCGAGTACAACAGCAAGCTCATTCCGGTGTCCGATCGCTGCAAGACGGAGGGCGACCAGATCACGGAGTGCCTCAAGTGGTGCAAGAAGTACGGCATTGAATGCCACCCGTGGAAGGTGAACTGGAACCTGAGCACCGCGCCCGATTGGTTCCTGGATAAGCTGCGCCAGGAGGGGCGCTTGCAGAAAGACCCCGAGGGCCAGGAAATCAAGTGGCTCTGCCCCTCGCACCCGGAGAACCAAAAGCTTGAGGTTGAAAGCATGTTGGAGGTGGCGCTCAACTACGACGTGGACGGCGTGCACTTCGACTACATCCGCTATCCCAGCTCCAAGGGCTGCTATTGCGAGGGGTGTCACAAGCGCTTCCAGGAGGACACCGGCATCCAGGTGCAGGACTGGCCCGGGGAAGTGCTGCGGGGGCCGAAGCGGGAGCCGTTCCTGGCCTGGCGAGCGGAGCAGATCACGCGGGTGGTCCGAGAGGTCTACCGGCGGGCGCATAAGGCCAAGCCGCATATCAAGATCTCGGCTGCGGTCTTTGGCAGTTGGCTGCGAACCCGTGAATCCATCGGTCAGGACACGCTCCGGTGGATCAATGAGGGTTACCTCGACTTTGTCTGCCCCATGGACTACACCTCGAGCAACCGGTCCCTAACCAAGCTCACAACGCTACAGGTCGCCAAGACGGCGGCGCAGATTCCCCTGTACATTGGCATCGGCGATTGGCGGCTCAAGGACGGGGCGCAGCTTATTGACCAGATCAACATTGCGCGCCGCCTGGGCGCCGACGGCTTTATCCTATTTCACTACGACAACCTGGAGCTCGCCGATAATCGCATGCCGCTGCTGCGAGCCGGGATTACCGAACAGGATGCCGTTCTGCCCCACCATGCCCCGCAGGCGCGCATTGAAGTGCGGGCCGCGGAGGGCGAGGAAAACGTGTTCGTCGTCGGGAGCAAGCTGTCGCTGTCGGCAAGGCTGGATGCTCAATCCGGCGTGCGCGGCAAGGTGGAGGCGCAGATGCGGCGCACCGACGGCACCGTGGTCGCGAAGCTGGGGCAGATGAAGTCCGGGCCGAAGAAGGAATTCTCCTTCACGTCGGCGAGCACGAGTGGCTGGGCCGGCGCGAGCTGTTCGAACGCCAGGGACCGGTGATCGAAGTCATGTCCCGCGAGGCGTATGAGGAGCTGCAGGCCCGAAAGCGCCCGCCCGAGTTCGCCGCAGGAGCGGGGCTGAAGGTCGGGATCTGGATCGAAGGCTATGGCGGTCCGCCGATTCTGCAGGCGCTGCAAGAGGTGCCCGGCCTGCAGGTCAAACCGGTCTACCTGCTCTCAGCGGAGATGCTGGCGCCGTGCGAGGTGTTCGTGCTGCCGCAGCCCAAGAGCCCCGGCGTGCTCAACAAGGCGGCGGACGCCTTGCGGCAGTTCGTCCAGCGCGGCGGAGGGCTGTACCTGACGCACGATGCGGTGGGCGCCCGAGATATGACCGCCCTCTTTCCCGCCGCCGTGAGCGGCCACGAGGTCGTCAATGCCCGAGCCTGGCAGTTCGCCGCGAAGTCGCCGATTAAGGCGGAGCTGCCAGCCGGGAAGACCTTCCAGCACACCTTCTACGATCGGATTCCGCTGCGGGTGGCGGACGCCTCCGTCGTAGTGGCGACCACCGACGACGGACAGCCCCTAGTGGCGGCTCTAACGGTCGGCCGGGGCCGGGTGGTCGCCAATGGCATGGCGCTGGGCCTGACGGACGGCAACAGAGATTGTCCGCCCTCGGAGCCGGAGCGGAAGCTGCTCATAGCGTGCGTGAAGTGGCTGGGAGGCAAGTAGCAGTGCCGGCGTTCGGTTGCAGGCGCATGGCATCGGGAGACGCTGTCCTTGCGAACCAAGACACGCTGCGAGCAGGGCCGCAGCGGCACATATGCACTCCAAGGAGACCGCAGAATGGAACCCCTCAACCGTTTCCCGCAGATGCAGCAGGAACACCTGATCGCCCTGGTCCGCACCGCCGAGGCGGAACAGGAGGCGCGCAAGGCTGCACTGCGGACCAAGCAAGACGCCCGCCAGTATCAGGACCAGGTTCGCCGGAAGCTGCGCCGGGTATTCGGCCGCCTGCCCCGGCGGACGCCGCTCAAGCCCCGGATCACGGCGACCTTCGAGCGCGACGCTTATCGGGTCGAAAAGGTGCTCTTCGAGAGCCGCCCCGGCTTTCCGGTCACGGGATTGCTGTATCTGCCCCAGAGGCGCAGGTTCCCGGCGCCGGGCGTGCTGGCGTCCTGCGGACACAGTCTGAACGGAAAGGCGGACCGGAACTACCAGGCCTTTTGCCAGGGCCTGGCGCACAAAGGCTATGTGGTTTTCATCTATGACCCGATCAGCCAGGGCGAGCGGATGCAATATCCCGACGCGCAGGGCAAGTCGCGCTACGGCCTGGGCGTGGGCGAACACATTCAGGCGGGTGACCAGCAGTTGCTGGTCGGCGAGTTCTTCGGTACGTGGCGCGTCTGGGACGGCATTCGGGCGCTGGACTACTTGCTCTCGCGTCCGGAGGTGGACCCGAACCACGTGGGCCTGACGGGCAACTCCGGTGGCGGCACGCTGACCACGCTGCTCTGCGCCAATGACGATCGGTTTACGATGGCGGCGCCCGGATGCTATGTGACGACCTTCCGCCGCAACGCGGAAAACGAGCTGCCCGCCGACAGCGAGCAGATACCGCCGCGGTTGCTGGAGCTGGGCCTCGATATGGACGACCTGTTCGCGCTCCATGCGCCCAAGCCGCTGATCCTGCTCACGGCGGAGAAAGACTACTTCGACCAGCGCGGCGCTCTGCAGGCTTTCGCGCGGCTCAAGCGCCTGTACCGGCTCCTCGGTGCACCGGACAATGTGGCGATGATGACCGGTCCGGAGGGCCACGGCTATCGCCAGCCGCTGCGGGAGGCCATGTATGGGTTCTTCAACCGGGCGTGCGGCAAGGTGCGCGAGGGCGCCAGGGAGCCAAAGCTGCAGATCGAGGCCGACGAGGTGCTGAACGTCACGCCCCGGGGCCAGGTGTACCACCTCAAGCCCCGCACAGTGTTCTCGTTCACGCGGGAGAAGTCGCGGGCCCTGGCGGCGAAGCGCCGCCCACTCAGCGGCCCTCAGCTCAGGCCTCTGCTGAGCAAGCTGCTCAGCCTGCCCGAACGCGCCGGTGCGCCCGAGTTCCGCATTCTGCGCAACATCGGCAACCGAGGCTATCCCAGCCCGGCGGCGACGCACTATGTGGTGGAGACGGAACCGCGCATTCAGGCCATCGTAACCATGCTGACCGACGAGCCGCACCATTCCCGGCCGCCGCGGGGCAAGGAGGCCGTACTGTACGTGCCGCACATGTCCAGCGACGAGGACCTGCGCGAGGAGCCGCTCGTGCGAGAGCTGGCTCCGAAGGCGCCCGCCTTCTTCGCCGTGGACCTGCGCGGCATCGGCGAATCGCGGCCCAACACCTGCGGCCTCAACCAGTACCTGCGGCCCTATGGCAGCGACTACTTCTACTCCTCGTACGGAATCCTATTCGGCCGGCCGCTGGTGGGCCGGCGCACGCACGACTTGCTGACCGTGCTGGACTTCCTGGAAGAGTACGGATACAAAAAGGTGCACCTGGCGGCGCGCGGCTGGGGCAGTCTACCGGCGCTCTTTGCGGCCGTGCTTGATTCCCGGGTCAAGCAACTGACCCTCAAGAACGCACTGCGGTCCTACACTGAGCTGGCCGAGACCGAAGACCAGGCCTGGCCGCTGTCCAGCTTGTTGCCCTACGTGCTGGAAAAGCTCGACCTGCCGGACTGCTACAATGCGGTCAAGCGCAAGCTGAAGATCATCGAGCCCTGGGGCGCGGACATGAAGCCCACCAGAAAGCGCTGAGGCCGCCGGCCAGCGGGCCCATCATTTCAGCAGGTCGCCGATCTCCTCCGGCGACAGCGCAGCTCGGAACAGGCGCAGGTCATCCAGGTCCCCGGCAAAGAAGTCCTTCACGCCGTAGTCGGCGCCCACGTAGAAGCTCTTCGGTGAGGGCTCGTACTTGCCGGGACGGCGCACGACCGCGCCCGGTTGGCCGTTGACGTACACGGACATCTCCCCCGCCTCCGTGCGCACCGCCGCGATGTGCGCCCACTCGCCGATCGGCGCCGCGGCCTCCGCGGACGGGCTCAGTTTCCCGTCCACGGCCACGGCGAACCGAATCTTGCCGTCCGAGGTGAGGTCCAGACGATAGCCCTTCGCGCCTTGTGGCCCCTCTGCGGCCTTCCCGCAGAGCAACGCAGGCCCGGCGCGCTCGGCCTTCACCCAAAGCGTAATCGTCATTGCCCCCCCTGGGCTAAGCACGTCCTCCACGTACGAGTGCGGCACCTCTACGAAGTCGTCCTGCCCGTCGAAGTGAGCACAGCCGCCCGCATGACCCTTGGGCCGCACCAGGTTAGCGCGTTTTGCGCCCGACAAGGCGACGATGGGGCTATTGAGCTGACCGAAGCGAGAATGGTCGCGCACGTCGGTGTCAAAGGGCAGGTGCAGCACCAGCCGGTCGCCTGTCGGCTCGGCCTGCCGGGCGCGCTCATAGGCGGCCCGCTCCACGCGGCACAGTTCGATGTCGTCAAACCAGGCCGCACCCTCGTTCGCCGCGGAGCGTAGGATCACCCGCGCTCGGACGGCGCCCTCGGGCACCTCCGCGGCAACCGTGAGCTTCTGCCAGTCGGTCCGCCCCTCGATTGAGGGACTGGCGAACTCCTGTAACGGAGTCAGGTCGCTGCGGTAGAAGGCCAGGATCACATTCGTCCGGCCTGTGCCGTCATAGACCTTGGCCCAGGCGGACGCCACATAGAACTCGCCGGGACGAACATACACTGAGCTCGGCCACGTTTGTCGCCATTCGAGGCCCTGTTCGGGCGTCCACATCACCTTCAGCGAGCGCCGGCCGCCGTGCCACATCCGAGCATTGCGGATGATCTGTCCCTCCCACAGCGCGCGGCCGAGCCGGTCCTTCAGGTCGTTGTAGCCGACCACCCAATGCCGGGGCAGCCGCTCGCCCGGGTCTTCCTCCTCCACGCCGGGGTTGAGCACAAGATTCTCGCCCCCAGCCGGCGGACCGGGCCGCGGGCATTCGCCGACCAGAGCAATCAGCGAGTGATACAGATCGGCCAGCACCTTGCAGGCCTCGCCGCAGCACGCGACTCTGATCTGCTGCTCCTTCACCGCGTCGCCGCTCTGCATCGCCGCGCGCAACTCCGGCGCCCGTTGGTCGCACCAGGCGACCATGGCCTTCGTGCGCTCCAGCATCGCCTTCGTGACGGCGTCGAGGTCTTTCCCCAGGGATTGCGGCTCGTACCCCTCAATGCTGATCTTCGTGACGTCGAACCGTGCGGCCCGGTGGAGCGCCTGCATGTGGGGGAAGGTTGAGCAGTCCTGGACCAGGTGGGACAGGCAGCCGAGCTGAATAATCGGCCGCATGAACTCGCCTCGGCGGAAGCGCTCGACGATGCGCGGCAGATACCACGGAATCGCTGGGTAGAGGCCCGCTGGAGAGTGGTCAAAGCGCCGACCGGCGCCCGTATTCTGGTTGAATCCGGTGAACTCGTGGATCTCCCACTCGCGACGGACGTCGGGCGTGCGCGGCTGATCGGGCAAGCCGGACCAGCCGCCGAAGGTGCCGTAATTGTTCCAGTTGGCGTCGGGCAGGTGCGTGTAAGTGGAGATGAAGGCCGGGATCTCGGGGGCCAGCCACGCCCGGTCTTCTTCGGACAGCGCGCAAAAAGCGGCATAGGCCATCCAGGTGTGGTCCCCGCCGCCCTGAGGGCGGGGGACCTCCGCCGCCACCACGGTCATACCGGTCAGCGCTATCAGCCCGATACACGCTGCGGACATGGCTCTCCCTCACTCTCCGTCCGTACCGCGTGCGGCCAACACACGGCGGATGATTTCCGCCACGCCGGCGCTGCGTTCGGCTGTGGCCACGAGCGCGGCCGCCTCCTTCAGCGCCGGCTCGGCATTCCCCACGGCCGCCCCAATCAGCCCGTAGCGGCCATCCACCATGTCCATGTCGTTCGAGGAATCCCCGATAGCGAGGACCTGCTCCGGGCGCAGACCACATAGTTTGGCGAGCGCGGCGAGTGTGGGCCCTTTCGTGCCGGTGCTCAGCGCCACATGGGCGGACACCTGGTTGCGATGAGTGGTGGCCAGAGGGAAGTCGGCAAAGCCCTGCGCCAGGATTTCCCGGGCGCGCTCGGCCTCCTGGATGGTGGCGTAACGGATCTCAAGGCCATAATCGCCCCAGAGGAACCACTGCGAGTGCCGCAAGCCGGCCGCCCGCAGCGCGGCGAACAGCTCCGGCCCGCGCCGTAGACACTCCTGAGCGAGCTGTTCGACCTCCTCGGCGCGCCTCCGGTTCCAGGCGTCGAGGCCATCCGGCTGGTCCTCGCCAACCCAGGTGATGAACTTCTCCCGCGCCGCCACGAAGTGCGGGAACGGGTCCCCCCAGCGGAGCCCCGCGCGGGGCAGCCCGTCGCGCAGATCGTGCCAGGGCCGACCCGAGGCGATGCCCAGTGTGATACCGGCCTGCGCCGCCGCGACGATGGCCTCGCGCGCCTCCGGGCACACGTACGGGCCGTCCCGCCATTCCATCAGGGTTGTATCGTAATCGGTGGCAATCAGTTGAATCTGCGACAGGTCACACGTCATGGCGCTGGTTGGCACAGCTTGCCGTACGTCCCGGGCCGCCGATCGGCGAATTGCATGGTCCGCCGGACGCCCACGGTCCCGCCGAAGCTACGCTCAGCGATCTCCGGCTGGTCGAGGTCCACGTCGGCGAAAATCATGCCGGTGCGGCGGCCGAGATC
>JALGUG010000274.1 GCA_029820995.1 Candidatus Zipacnadia bacterium | reverse complement strand
ATGGACTTCATCGACTACCACAACCAACACGACGCCCGACCATACCGCTGGACCTATACCGGCCAGCCACGAGAAGTCTAACTGTACAAGTTTATTCAAGACGCTGCACTAGAACCGATGCTCCTGGTGCGAATGCGAGCAGGTCACCACCCGCCACTCGATGCGCTCCAGCTCGGCGGTGTGCACATTCGTGCGCCACGTCAGCCGCAATGCCACCGCGATACGTGCCCGCGAGAAGGCTGCGAGGAGAGCTGCGAAGAGGGCTGCCAAGAAGACTCCCAAGAAGGCTGCGAAAACGACTGCGAAGATGCCGCCCAACTCGCCCGAGCCGACACGCCTGCAGTGCCAGCTCGAACGGTCCCTGGAGGAGAACCTCGCTGACCTGCTCACTGATTGCGACTGGGGCACGAAGAAAGACAGCAAGGGCAAGAAGCAGACCTGACGTGGCTACAAGCTCCATCTGGACGCCATCGACGGCGACATCGCGGTGAGCTGGATTGTGACCTGAGCCAGTCTCCACGACAGCCACACCGCCATCCCTCTCGCGCAGATGCGTGCCGAGCGCGTCACCAACCTCTACGACCTAGCCGACGCCGCCTACGACGCCAAGGGAATCCGCGAGATGTCCGCCCGGCTTGAGCACGTCGCCACCATCAACCACACCCGCGCCGGGGCGAGAAGCGCGAGTTTGCTCCGGCCGATGCCATTCGGCACCGCGAGCGGAACGCGGCCGAGCGCGTCAATTCACATCTGCACGACAACCACGGCGGGCGCCATCTCCGTGTCCGAGGCAATGCCAAGGTAGCCGCCGACCTCTCTCTCGGACTGCTCGTCATCGCCGCAGAGCAGCTGCTTAGGCTGGCGTCCTGAGTCGCACCCTATCCGGCCGTTCCCTCGCAACTGGCCCCGCCGCGTGCGGAGGCGGGCGGAGCATGCGCAGACTCAGCCCCCCACGACCCAAGAGAGCGGGGGCCGCCCGCTCGCGCTCCGCAACGGCGCCCGGCGCCGTGCCCGACTCGTTCCGGACGCCGCAGGTCCCCGCCAACGCCGTCATCCGAGAGCTTCTGCAAGAGGCTCATCAGATCTCTTCTCCTGCATAGGGCTTCTCGACGACCCAGGAAATCGGTCAAGCCATCGAGGTCGTGTCGATCACCGCGACGTCGATGTCTTCCTTGTTGTACGAGTAGGCCAGCAGCAGGCGGTCTCCATCGGCCAGACAGTTCGCGTAGTGGTATCCGTCCTCCTTGTGTTTGCCCTCGATGCGCCGCGAGGTGTCTCCGGTCACGACGGTGAACATGCGGTCGTATTCCGTGCCGTCGGCGCTCAGCGCCAAGAGCATGGTGCGCCGGTCGAGGAGACGGGTGTAATTGTTGCCGGCCACGTAGTAGCGCCCGTCGGCCAGTCGCCCGGCGTACGCTCGGGAGCAGGTGTTGGGGAAGTCCGTGAGCAGTGGCTGTGACCATGAGGCTCCACCATCGTCACTGAAGGTGAGCGCCAGCCGGCAGGAAAAGGTCGTGTCTCTCAGGAACATCCACAGCTTGCCATCCTCCGTCTCGTACCACGTCCCCTGGCTCGGTCCCAGACCGTCGGCCTTGGGGATCTCCACGACTCTCGGTGAGC
Source organism: Candidatus Zipacnadia bacterium (assembly GCA_029820995.1). Classification (GTDB taxonomy): domain Bacteria; phylum Armatimonadota; class Zipacnadia; order JALGUG01; family JALGUG01; genus JALGUG01. The sequence continues at coordinate 4,349 of JALGUG010000274.1, read as the reverse complement.
GCGATGGATCGGTGGTGTTGTCCCAGAGCAGCACCAAGCCCTGTCCCCAATCATCGATCGCGCTTCCACAACAGAGCATGGTGCCCGCACTGGTAGGTCGCGGCGCCTCGAAGAGGTAGGCCCTCTCGGCCACGCCCTCGCACTGCTCCCACGTGGCCAGGTCGGACGTCCTGTAGACGTCGAGCCGCATTCGCTCCGCCTCCATGGAGCACATGCCCAGCTGCCGGTTGCGTCGCGTGTTGCAGACGCCAACGAGGGCGTACAGGGCAGAGCCCGCGGAGAACATGCCGACGTTGTTGCGCACGATCCCGGCATCCGGATCCGTCGCCGCCAGGCCCCGGTCTTCACCCCACTGCAGCCCATCCGTCGATACCGCGTAGCGGACCTGCTGACCGGGGTGGTCCTCGTGTGCGAGACCGCTCGACCACGACACGACGTAGCGGTCCCCGTATTTCGCCAGGGTTTGGTGGTGGTTGTAGGAGTAGGCCTGGTTCCCGTAGTACACCTTGCTGCGCGTGACCCTGGCTTGCGGGAAGCGGCCCCAGTCTTCCGCCATCGGAGGATAGCCGACGGCGGGATCGGCATACCCAGCATAGCGCATCGCCAGGCGCAGATCGAAGTCCTTGACTTGTTGCGCGAGACGGTCGCTCAGTACCGAGATCACACGGTTGTTGACGATTCGCATGTCATCACCTCACAGCAGGAAAGTCCCCGGTCCCCGTACCTTTCCCGGTACTTTCTCACTGTATCGATATAAAAGTCCAAGTCTTCCTTGGTCATGTCCGCAGGAATCCCCGATTCATTTCTGGCAATGAACCCCCCGCCCCGGGTCGCCACTTCAAACACCTCGGCGATGTGCGCTTCTACCTCCTCCTGACTCATTCGAGCAATGAACTTGGTCAAACCCCCGAATATAACAATGCGCTCGCCATACTTGGCCTTGATTCCCGCCAAATCCATATTGTCTCCCGGCCCCACCGGATTCAGTATATCAACACCAGTAGCGATGATATTGTCAACAAGAGACATGATATTACCATGACTATGGATCCGCAAGTAAGCGTTGTATTGGTGACACAGATCGGCAAGACGTTTGTGCCAGGGCTGGAAGTATTCCTCATACATGTCGGGTGAGAACCAGGGACCAGCGGTCATGCCCATATCGTCGGGAATCACGCAACAGTGAACGCCTCGCCTCAGCAGGTTCTCAGCTATCCTCAGGTGGTATTCCCCCATCTTCTCCAGCAACTGATGGGCGAAAGGCGGATCGTCAGCCATATCTCTGAGAAAGTCCACGAGTGGCCGCAGGTTGTACCAGACTCCGCAGAAAAAGCCCCCCACCCTGCCCTCAATGAAGAAGTCGTGCCTGGAGTAGAACTCGATGTCCTCCTCGGCTTCCCTATACCGGTCTGGGTCGTCGGGATCAGGCAGGTGCACCGACGCCAGGTCGGATTTGCTCATCACTGGATAGCGAATCCGCCGGCTAAAGTGAGGATTGTACTGCGTGTGAACTCGCGTCCCACTCTGATTCTCGGTTATGACATAGTTTGTGCCTCTCTCCACCACCTTGGTCGGGCTGTGGAAGCTAGCCGGAGCCAGTTTGGCGTTGTCAAAGAACTCGATCTGCCGAAAGAGGGCCTCTCGAGACGAGAGATCCTGCAGTTCCGGCATGAATTTCTCTTGAGCATCTACGTCCATGAAGAGTTCGCTCCACGGCACCACGCCTGGAGCACGATGTTCCATGACGGCCTTCATCACCTGATAGGACATGCCCTGTCTTCCCCCTTCTCAATTCCCAGAGTCTCTTTGCGGAAGCTCCGGTGCCCCCGAAGACGTCCGTCCACGTTGTTTTGACGCGGCTTGCGGCGACTTGCGATCATATGACCGTACTCCCATCCCATAGGTCGGAAGAGCTTCGACGCCATGATCTGCCGGTCGCCGTCGCTCATGAACGGAGCCGACGTGACCAGGTCGTACTACTTCCGATACTCGCGATCGACCTCGTCGGTCTTGCGATGGAAGTTCATCCGTCGTTCTTCGGTTGACGGCTCGGTCGCGAGCCAGGTATCGACGATTCCTTTGGCGAGCATTTCACCGGTCATGCGGACACTGAGCACGAGCACGTTAGCGTTGTTCGCGAGGCGCGCGATCTTGGCGGCAAAGCTGTCGACGCACAGCGCGGCGCGCACGCCCCCGATCTTGTTGGCAATGATCGTGACGCCCGTGCCGGTGTTGCAGAACAGCAGGCCCTGCTCGCACGCGCCCGAGGCGACCGCCTCGGCCACGGCGCGGGCGGCGTCGACGTAGTCCGCCTGGTCGCCAGCGAGCGCGCCGCACCTGACCAGTTCGATGCCCTTCGCCTGCAGATGCGCGACGATCGTGTCTGTCAGATTCCCCACACTGTCACTGCCAATTGCCATCTTCATAGCGATTCTCCTTCGAACTGCCTGGTCTCGCGCACTCAGCCGAGCATACATTCCCGAAGGCACGTCATGGCGGCCGCGGCGGCGTCTTTCGCGTTTGGGTACGCCATGCATTCGACCACCGTGTAACCCGTGTACCCGATCTCGCGCAGCGCGGCGCCGACCGCGCCGAAGTCGATGTGCCCGTGGCCCGGCGGCAGCCGATTGCTGTCGGCGACGTGTATATGGCCGATGTGCGCGCCGGCGGCGCGCAGCGCGCCGGCGATCGAGCGCTCCTCGATGTTCATGTGAAAGGTGTCCGCCAGTATCCTCACGTTCGTCGCATCAAGCGTGTCGATGAGCTCAACGGCCTCGTCGAGGCGGTTGATCAGGTTGGTCTCGTACCGGTTCTGCGGCTCGACGAGTACGTTCAGACCGTACTCGGCCGCCGCCACCGCCGCCTCCTCAAGAGCCTCGCGCACGCACGCCACGGCGTCCGCCCGCGCCACGCCTGGCTCGACCTTGCCCTTGAGCATGCCGAAAATGGCTTCGCCACCGAAACTCCCAGCGAACTCGACAATGTCGACGCCGAACCGCCGGGCCCTGGCGCGAATGCCGGCGTCCGGGCTGGAGAAGCTCAGGCCGTGACTTATCACCCCACCGCCGGAACTCACCGTTGACAGCTTCAGCCCGTTGTCGGTCAGCGCTTTCTCGAGCCTGCCGCGGTCGACGGCCCCGGCCGCGGGCACCATCAGTTCGATGCCGTCGTACCCGAGTTCGGCGGCAGTGGCGCAGTTGGCTTCCAGCTCCCCGTCGAACAGGAACCAGTTGCCTTCAACGCCCGTGATCAACCACAGCGATGCGCCTGCCTTCATTGTTCAGAATCGTCCTTTCGTTGTGGGCACACTACGGGTGCCGCTGCTCAGCCATGTGATCGTCCTGAGCGAGAACCACGTGCGTCGGCTCCTGGGCGAGTTTCTCAACCCCAGGATCAAAGCGGAACCATGACGGCACGCGCTTGACTGACCTGCCCCCATGAGTGCTACCAGCTGCTATGTGGTACTGAGCGGCCTTTCAGGCAGCCCTTGGCGGAGGGCTGAGTGGAGCGAAGCCCGGAGCCCACGGCTGGCGCGCCTCCGGGGCGGGAGGACGATAGCCCAGTGAGCTGTGCGGCCTCACGGAGAACCCCAAGGCTTCTCCGTTGTAGTGCTTCCTCCAGCGCCCCACCAGGACCTGCGCTTCGCGCAGCGTGTCGAAGATCTCCCCGTCCAGCAGCTCGTCGCGGAGCTTGCCGTTGAAGGACTCGATGCAGCCGTTCTCGCAGGGACTCCCGGGCTCAATGAACGCGGCTGGCTGAGGCCAGGCCTTGGGAGTTGCTGGCGCAACTCCACGCGTGGCAACGCGCAGCGTGTCCAGCCGCTGACGCACCCGCTTGGCCGTGAACTCGGAGCCGTTGTCGTGCGGGACGCAAGCGTCCGGGCGAATGTAGTTCGGTGCACCGCGCAGCACGAACAGCCAGGTCAACTCCTCCAGCACATCCTCGCTGGTGAGCTTGCGCTGCACGCGGATGGACAGGCACTCGCGCGTGAACTCATCGACGATGGTCAGCAGTCGGAACACGCGCCCGTCATGGGTGCGGTCCTGCATGAGGTCGAGGCTCCGAGCGCACGCCTGGGTGCGCCCGGGTACCGCGGTCTCAGCCGCACACAGGAGCCGTCGTTCAGCCACAAGCGACGTCGCTTGGGCTGCGTCTGGGGCACTTTCAGGCCCCCCTGACGCCATATCCGCTCCACGCACTTGTGGCTTACAGACCAGCCCTCCGCCGCCAGCAGCCCCCGTCACCCGGCGATAGCCGTAGCGTCCCTAGCCCGCACTATTCATAGGTTCTCTCGTCAACTGTCTCCGAGGGCAGTGTGAGGTCGATTGCGGGCTGAAGTGCCGGTCGGG
>JALGUG010000273.1 GCA_029820995.1 Candidatus Zipacnadia bacterium | reverse complement strand
GCCGGACGCTGCGGAAGCCGTCGGCGAACTGGCGAGCATGGGAGTGCAACTCATTCACGCCAACGTGGGAGACGCCGCCGGGGACCGGGGCCGAGCCCGCATTCGGCGCCTGCGGGACCGCGCGCCATTCCTGATCGCGGGCGGCGGAATAGAGACCGTGCAGGATGCTCGCCGGGCTCTAGAGGCCGGGGCGGATGCCGTTGCCGTGGGCACCGCGGCCATGCACGATCCGGGCCTGTGCGGGCGACTGCAAGCCGAGCTGCGCCGGACCGCTGCAGACTAGTCCCCCCCGCTACGCAAAGGCACTCAGGTTGAGCAGGAAATGGGCCACTATCGGCGACAAGACGCTCTCCTGCCGAGCGAACAGCCAGCCCAGCACGAGGCCGACCGGCAAGCGAACGAGTAGGTTCTCGACCGGGGGCGCCCGGTAGTGCAGCGGAAAGGCGAATATCGCTGCCACGATCAGAATCGCTGGCACGGCCCCCCACAGCCGTGTGAGGCGGCGTTGCAAGACGCTGCGGAAGAAGAACTCCTCGCCAAGCGCGACGCCGGCCCACAGACCGCTGAAGTAAGCGAGGTTCTGCGGCGCCAATAGCGACGGCAAGCGCTGCCCCAGACACAGGTAGATCAGGCGTTGATAGGCCGACAGGCCGGCAATCACCCCGAACAGCGTCAGGGCCGGATACACCCCGCCCGGCGCGCGGAGGCCCATCCTTCCCCGCTCACCGGGGGCTGTCGCGCACTCCCACAGCAGAGGCACCGCTACGAGACCGAACAGGTAAGCCAGGCAGTCCACCCAGGGAAAGGGGGGAACGACACCGGGTACCCAGGTCTCAGGCTCCGTCCAGGGCCGTTCCGGAGTGGGCATTCCCAAGGACACCAGTAGCCGCGAGCTCCCCACGAAGGCCGCAGGCGCCAGCAGCGCCACCACGATGGTCTCCAGCCGCCGCAGCAGGCGGCCGTACGATCTCAGATTGTCCTCCAGGGCGGCGTCCTTCGGATAGCCCAACGCAGTCAGCTTCTGCTGGAGATTCTCCACAGCGTTCGCCAGTCTGCCGAAGGCCTCGGGCACGGGCTCCACGTAGCCATGAACCAACTGCGGCTTGGGCGGCGGCGGGCCGCCCTTGCTCATGCCCGCCATGGCCGCCTGCGCCATAGCGTACGGCTGCTTCGTGTACACGATAGTGTCGTGCTTCAGCTCGGTCCAGGAGGCCAAGGCCGCCTGGAGCTGCTTTGCCGGCCAAGTGTGGCCTTTGCAGAAGCTCGGAGCCGTATTAGCGGGCGCTTCCAGGAGGGCCCGGGCCGCCGTACACTGCGGTCAGAATCGGCTCACAATCGAGGGAGGTCAAGTCGTCCGAAGGGCCCGGCAAATCCGTCACAGGCTGCTGCTGGGATCGTTGGTGAGAACCAAGCGGCCAAGCTGCGGACCTGCCGGGAGGTCCTGCAGCTTGACCGTGACCTGGCCCGCTTTGAGGTCCGCCGCGCCCAGGCGCACCCACGTGGGCTCCTGCGGAGGCTCGGGTGCCGACAGGGCGTGGCCGTTGATCGCGGCGCGGCCCAGCCGCACGCCGCCTTCGGCCCTGGCCCACAGGACGTACCGGCCCGCCTGCTCCAGCTCGATCTTCCATTCGGCGCCGCCCGGCCCCGACAGCCTCTGCTCTCCCGGATTGAGCGGGGCCGTCCGAACCGTCGCTTCCCCGCTCAACGTTGCAGCCGAGGGGTCGAGGCGATAATAGGCATAGGCGTCAGCCGTAGCCGCTTCGACCGGCACGAGGCTCACGTCGTCCAGATACATCTCAACCTCGACCGGCTCCCTGCTCTTGGTGTTGAGGGCGATGTAGTTGCGCGTGTTCCACTCGGGGATCGCAATATCAGCCGTTAGCTTCTGCCAGGTACCTAGCTGCGTTAGGTCGTAGCCGCTAGTGTATTTGGCCCCCTTCGTACCAGTGTCGTCCCGGAAGGCCAGGCGCAGGTCCGGAGCCGGAGTGCCCTCGGCCGCCTTGTCCACGCGCAGCCACGCCGTGAGGCGGTACGTCCGCCCCGGCTTGAGCCAGGTTATCTCGTACGGGCCGCCGTGAGTGTCGTAGCGGGTATTGACGTACTCATTTTGGCGGACCATCTTGCCGCTGATCTTGAGCGACGCCTCGCCGGAGTGCTTGACCTCCGTTGACCGCTCGATCACCACACCTCGCGAGGGCCAGCCTTCGATTCCAGCCTCGAAGTCCGGGTTGGGCACGTTGGTCGGCAGCGGGCGGCGAGCAGGGCTCTTCAAGGCCCGCTCAATCTCGGCCCGGCATTCCGCGAAGCTGACACCGGGCAGGTGCGCCACCTCTTCCAGAGCCTGGGCCGAGGAACACAGGATGTAGCCGGCGCTCTTCCCGCTGGTCGGCAGATAGTCCCAGGCCGCAGCAAGGGACTTGCGACAGACGTCGGCGAGCTTCGCGTCGCCGGAGTGCCGGGCTGCGAAGGCGAGGCCCTGCATCATGATCCAGGCCGAGCCTCCGGCGAGGCCCGTCTTCGGGCAGGAGGTGTAGCGGAACCCAAGCTCCTGGGGCACCCACATCGTATCCACAATAAAGCGCGCGATCTTGACGATGTCCTCCGCGACGCGCTCGTCGCCCGTCTCATCGTAGTACATCTTCATACCGGTCATCAGCACGCCGAGCATGAAGCCCGCCTCGCCGTAGTGCTTGTGGCCCTCCGGGCAGCGGCAGTGGCCGCCGGACAGCTTGTGGTAGTAGAAGCCATGGTCGCCGGTGGCGAGCGACTGCTCATGGACCTTGTCGAGCATGATCCGGGCGGCATTCAGGTAGTACGGGTCCTCGGTCGCCAGGTAGGCGCTCATCACCAGTTTCGTCATCCAACCCGGCTCCCGAGCGTTGCCGAAGCGGAAGTTGGTGGTCTGCGGCCCGGCGGCCCAGTCGGCGATTAGCTTCGCCGTCTCCCACGAGCGCGTGTCGCCGCCGAGTAAGTAGTGCTCGAACATCCCCTGCGCCCAGACGTGCCCGCGATTGTCGGACCAGCCGGGCGAGGCGTAGACCTTCATGCCCTTGTACTCTTTCGGGTAATAGCCTGCCGTGTGGCCGATGCAGTGCGTCCACTGCTGCCCGATGCGGCGCGGGTCCTGAGCGTAGTGCCGGGTATCTACGTCTCGCTCGTGGCGGAGACACTCCTCGGCGCGCCAGTAGAACTCAGGTTTGCCGGCGCGCATGAACTGCGTCAGGAAACCGTGGCCGAGGTCGTACTCCAGGTTGCCCCAGTTCCAGGTGCGCTCCCCGTACCAGTCGCCGAAGTTCATCATCCCGTACTCGCGCCGCTGGTCGCGCACCCGGAGGTACTTGTCGATCCCCTGGGCCAGGGCCTTGTCGTATCCGGGGAAGCCGTCGCCGACCGCGACGGCCAGCTTCTGCAGCGCGCCGCTGTTCTCGACCCAGGACGGCGGGAGCGACGCAATCGGTCGGTCGCCCACTAGCGAAGCCGCGGCGTCTGCATCCAGCCCGGTACTCCAGATCTCCCACGTCTTGGTGAAGCCCTGACGGAAGGTGTGCCGGCCGTCGCGGATCTGATAGTAGAGCTTGTCCTCGTCCTTCCGATTCGCGTAGAACCCCTCCGGCAGCTCGGGGCAAAAGCCGAGCGTGACGTGCCCGTCGCGTAGACCGATGGCGATCGGCCACTGCTGCCAGAAGTCCCGCACGACGCCGTAGTCTCCCCTCACCTGCAGAAGGCCGGCGAGTCGCCTACCGGTCTGGCCGCTTGGCTCCTTGACCCACTCGGAATCCTCGCGCTGGAGCACGCGCTCACCCTCGCGCAACACGATCGCCTCGTCCCCGAAGCCCACCTGGATGTGCTCGCGGCGCCCGCCGCTCAACGCCGTGTAGACGACAGATCGCAGTGACGTGAACTCCGACTTCACGTTGTCGTTTCGAAACGTGTAGTCCATGCGGAACAGCTTGGCCGAGGGCCAGAAGTGAGTGCGGAAGGTGAACGCACACAGCTTGGCCCCGTCATCGGCCACGTACCGGCCATCGAACCGCACGACCGTTTTGACCGGACCGGCCTCCTCGACCACGACCGTCTCGTGTCGTCCGGTGTACGTCTTGCCCTCGGCATCAACCACACACGATGCCAGCGTCTGCGGCGAAGCAACCAGCTCCGGCAGCTTGGCGGCCGGCCCATAGTCCTGTCTCTTGACCGCGGTACCGTATTCCAGGAACACGGCCCGCTCCGTGCCGGGCGCGACGAAGTCGAGCCGCAACCACTTGATGCTGTGGTCCTCACGCCAGCGGGTGACTACCTTCGTTTGTGAGGGAATCTCCTTGCCGTCGCACATCACACGCACGTTACCCGGGCTCGCCAGTTCGCCTTTGGGGAAGGGCACGCCGACAGTGATCGGGAGTCGCTGCAGCTTCCAGCCGCCCGGGTGGACCGTAATCGGTATTGTCGCGCGCGTGGTTTTCCCGACTGGTTGTTTCGGAGCTTGGGCCACGATAATCTTGCTCTGGAAGTCTCCGCCCTCGCGCGCCAACCCCGCTACGCGCAGATGGACGGGCCAGGCCTTGATGCCGGGAATGTCGGCGCGGTGGTTATTGGCCCACCCGACGCCGGAGTCGCGGTTGTTCGTAGTGCCCCGCAGAGAATCTGGGTCTTCCTCCACGGCGCGGCCGAGCTCCTGCGTGGGTCCGAACTCCACCTGCGCCTTGGTGGGTGGCTTGGTGATCCACCGCACGTGCAGCGAGTTGCTCAGGTCGCCCCACGCCTCGAGCTTCGTGACTACCTTGCCTTCCTGCCCAGCGGCCAGTGAGGACCAACACAGAGCCATCAGCGCAAGTGCAACACTCCTGCTTTTTCGCATGACGTGCGCTCCTTCGGTATCGGATGCTTGCTACCACTTCGTCAGGCGGGCGGCTGTTCCTTTGCACGCCCGTCACCAGCCTATGAACACCTGCGAGAATTGACTCCACATCCGGAGTGGGCTATACATGAACCGCGCAGTTCGATTCTCGGCGGCAAGCCGGCGCGATCCGTGAGGGGCGCGCACAGGGGAGGAGATCATGGGCCAGACAAAGGCCTTAGATGACGGGCTGGGCGACGCGGCGATCAGTATTCGGGCACACCAACTGCTGAGCACGGTGTGCATTCTCGGCGGCGCGCAATGCCCGCTGCTCGAACAAAGCAAGGCACGGGAGATCCTCGATAAGCTCCGGCGTGACCCGACGATCACCATCGAGCTGCAATCGAACGCCGACGAGATCCCGCACTACACTGCATTAGGACCCGAAGACTACGCCCGCAGCGACCCGGCCGAGGTCCTGAACCGCAAGCGCGACCTGGACGTGCTCCAGAGGTTGGGCCTCGTGCCCGGCTCGATCCGGCGAGCGCGCTATCTGTATACGCTGCTGTTCGAAAGGATCGAGACGCCCGACGGCATCTGCGCGTACGACACGGCCGGATGGGAAGGGTGTCCTCTGGCTCGGAGCGGCGCGTATGAGGGTGTCCGCGCCCGAGGCTGGCAGGCCGTGGTGTACTGCCGCAGCGATCAGGAGAGGGAGGAATACCGCCGGCGCAATGTCGAGCGCATCGCCCAGGGAGAACGGCTCTACGTGCGGCCCCATCACCTGATGTGCCTGTGTTGCTGGTACGCCGGCGGCGAGGGGCAGTCGCCCCGACCCAACGACACTCTGTACGAGATCCTGCAGAGGGTCCGCGCTGAGCCGGACGTGCCGATCGTGCTGGTGGAAGGTTGCTGCCAGGCGTGCGACTGCTGCGACGGCTTTCACCCCGAGACGGGGCGCTGCGTTCATTCGGGCGGGCTCATCCGAGACTACAAGAAGGATCTGGACGTGTTCCAGAAGCTCGGCCTAATGCCCGGCGCCACGATGAAGGCCCGGGAACTGTTCGATTTGCTGTTTGAGCGCGTGCCTTCCACGCGCGACATCTGCGCCTACGGCGACGGGATCGTCCGCTCGGAGGAGTGGCGGATCTGCGGAAGCCCT
>JALGUG010000272.1 GCA_029820995.1 Candidatus Zipacnadia bacterium | reverse complement strand
ACGAGCTCCGGTCGGCTCAACTCGATCGCGCGGCAATCGGTCCCCGTGATCTCACTGGCGCGATTCTCAATCTCGGCAATCCGCGCGATTCCCAAGGTCAGCTTGAGCACGAACCTCGCACCCAGCATGGCCGCTAGGCCGACCATGTTCTTGCGCACGTCGAAGGCCTTGATCACCAGCGGCAAGCACTTGCTCAGCACCTCGGGCTTCACGTACGCCAGCGTCCCGCCCGTTATCTCGCCGTCCCGCGTCTTCACGTAGGTCCACTGTGCCCCTGGAAACACCCGCTGCACGTCCTCCCGACGGACGATCGGATACGCGATCCCGACGCCGTCCGGTACCCGCTCCAGGAACTCCTGCAGGGCCTCGCTGGTCAAGAGCGCCAGGTCCACGCCCACGATCAACCCGTGCGGACGACCTTTGAGCCATTCGTCCGCCAGTCGTAGATTCGCCGCCACGTCCGGCCCCCGCTCAAGCCGCGCATCCAGGTCGCGCGCCTCGGGCGCCTCCAGCAGCTCTGACGGCAGCACCGCCATGATCTCCCCCACTTGACCGACCTCCCGCAGCGCTCGCACCACTCGCTCCAGCAGCGTTTCGCCCTGTACGGTCAGTGTGGCCTTCTGCAGTTCGCCTGCGCCGGTCTCCAGTGTGCCTGACGCCAAGATCGCGGCCGCAACCGTTCCCCGAATGATGCCTCCTCCTCTCGACAACGTCCTCCGATACCATTTTCCAAGACTCCGCGACGGAATCCTCTCTTGGCACCGCGCTGCCGGCAATTCTCGGCCTCACGGCCAAATGAGCCGGCAGGAGAATCCGCCGCCACGGCGAACAGCACTAGCGTGTCGGAGGGAGAGCGGGAGGGTGTGCCATGGCGCGCATCCTGGTGATTGATGATGAGGAGGACCTGCGGCACATTGTTCGGCTCTGCCTGACCAATTCTGGACACGAGGTGATTGACTGCGCTGACGGCCACACCGGGCTTCAGTTGGCGGAGGAGCAGGCGCCCGATCTCGTCGTAACCAATGTCTCCATGCCCGGTCTAACCGGACTCGACGTGATCGAGCGTCTCCGGGCCGGCGAGCGAACCAGGACAGCGCTCATCCTGGTGCTCACCGGCAGGCGTCGCGAGGAACTCGATGCTCGCATCGCTCTCGCCGACGCATACCTCCAGAAACCCTTCGAGCCGGCCCAGTTGATTCAGCTCGTGGCCGAATTGACGGTGCAGCGCACCACATCCCGACCAGCCTAACGCGGTGCGTCGCGATGTTGGGAGGCTGCAACGGCTTTACAGGCTGCCGCGACGGCGGCGGAAGCGGGGGAGGCTTGCGGCCTTCCGTCCCGGGAACGTTCCGACGTCGCTGCGAGGAAGCAAAATAGGGCAATCCAGCAGGCGAACAACAACCCTACCAGGATGTGAACCAGAAGCCTCAGCAGACGATGCAACGCATGCTGTTTCATGTCGGTAGACCTCGGCGATACTTCGGATTCTACTATCAGGCATAGTTGCATCATTAGACCTTCGGCGTTGGTGCTGGTCTCGGCTCTGTGACGACAGTCACGGTGCTAGGGAAGTCCGGCTCATGATGGCGCCCTGATTCTTCGGCGGGGCGCTACCTTTGTCCGAGCCTGCGACAGTCCACACGGGAGCCGGCACGCCGCAAGAACTACACGGAGGTTGGCCGGATGAAAGCACGCACGTGGGATTTGCTCAAGCGACTGTCCGAAGTCAACGGTATCCCCGGTTTCGAACGCCGGGTCGGCGACTTGGTCGAGCGGGAGCTCAAGGGCTTCTGCGCCATCGAGCGGGACAACCTCGGCAGCGTCATCGCCGCTCCCCGGAGCAACGCCGAGGGCCCCAAGATCATGCTGGCCGGACACATGGACGAGATCGGGTTTATGGTCAAGCGGGTCACCAAGGAGGGCTTCGTCAAATTCACTCCGCTCGGCGGCTGGTGGGACCAGGTTCTCCTGGCGCAGCGTGTGATCATCGAGACCCATAAAGGCCCGATTAGGGGCCTCATCGGCTGCAAGCCGCCCCACATCCTCACACCTGAAGAGGCCAAGAAGGTCGTGGAGCGCAAGGACATGTACATTGACATCGGCGCCAAAGACCGCGACGAGGCCACCAAGAAGCTCGGCGTTCGGCCCGGACAGCCGATCATGCCCTGGAGCCCTTGCGAACGCCTGGCCAACCCGGACTATCTCTTGGGCAAGGCCTGGGACGACCGCTTCGGCGTGGCGCTCATGGTCGAAGCCCTGAAGGCCTTCGAGCGCAAGCAGCACCCCAACCAAATCTATGGCGCCGGCACGACCCAGGAGGAGGTCGGCCTGCGCGGCGCGCAGACCGCCGTGCACACTGTTGATCCCGACATTGGCCTCATCCTCGACGTCACCATCGCCGGCGACGTCCCCGGCATGAGCGAGGACGATTCCGAGCTCAAGCTGGGCCAGGGCGTGGTCATCAACCTGCTCGACGGCTCCATGATCCCCGATCAACGCCTCCGGGACTTCATCATTGACGTCGCTGAACAGGAACAGATCCCGCACCAGCTCGGTCTGCTCGAGCGCGGCGGCACGGACGGCGGCCGCATTCACATCCATGCCCGCGGCGTGCCCTCCTGCTTCCTTGCCGTGGCCACGCGACACATCCACAGCCATGCCGCCATCATGCACGCCAAGGACTTCGACAACGCCCTGCGCCTAGTTACGGCACTGATCAAGCGCCTCGACGCCAAGACGGTGGCCCGAATCAAGAAGCCTTGAGGCCCCTTTGGGCTCGGCGAAGCATTCGGGCCGCCCATATGGGCGGCCCGGAGAGCCAGGTACGGCGTCGCCCCAGCCTACGGCTCCAGCATCACCTTGCCCGACTTCGCCTCGTCCATCACGCGAAATCCTTGAGCCGCCTCGCTCAGCGGGAAGTGGTGCGTAATCAGGTCGCCCACCCGCAGGCCCCGGTGATACAGGTCCACCATCGCCGGCTGCTCGCGGAACTGGTAGAACCACGATCCCATCATCGTGATGTCCCGCCGGATGAGGTCCTCGGCGGGGCTGATGGGTACTGCTCCCTGTTCCCCGCAGGCGACAACCGTTCCGGCCTTCCCCACGATCCTCAGCGCCGTTTTCAGCGCCTGCGGCCCGCCCGCCGCCTCGATGACCTTGTCGCAGAGCATTCCCCGCGTGATCTCCCCGACGGCCTCAATCGGGTCCACCTCACTCACGTTCACCACGTGCGCCGCCCCGAGCTTCTGCGCCAGCTCCAGCCGCGCGGGTGACAAGTCCAGCGCAATCACTTCGGCGCCCAGGAACGCCTGCACCAGACAGTGCCCCAGACCGATCGGCCCTGTGCCGACCACTGCGACCATCATTCCGCCCACCGTCGGCGAACGCCGCGACACGTGGTAGGGCACGCCCAGCCCATCGCCGCTGAGCAGCACACCCACATCGTACGGCGTTTCGTCGTCCAGCTTCGGACACCAGATCTCCGGAGCGACAACCAGCTCCGCGTGCGCGCCGCCCAACCCGCGCCGGTTGTCGCAGTACGTGTTCTGCCCCGCCCGGCACCACCGGCATTCGCCGCACCCCCACACTGCGGCAATCCCGACCCGGTCCCCGACTTTTAGTCGCGAAGCCCTGGAGGCGTCAATAACCTCTCCCGCACATTCGTGTCCGCTGTTCATCGCCTGAGCGCGATCACCCCGGTACCCGCCCATCTCGCTGCCGCAGATGCCCGAGGCCTTCACGTGCACCAGGACTTCGCCCTCACCCGGTGTCGGGTCCGGGAAGTCCTCCACCGCAATCTGCCGATTGCCCAACACGTGTACCGCCTTCATTGCTCACAACCCTCGCAGGAGGGGCCGAATACGAGGCTCCGGCGCCAACCGGAGAGCAAGTATCCAGCCCGAAGTCGCCGAGCTCGAATGGGCCGTATGGCGTGCTCCTCGGCCCGCCAGGGCGGCCCAACGCGAACTCTTGTTGTAGTCTAAAAGAACCACAGCTTCCCCGCCAGTACCAGCGCCAAGACCAGCGTCGCAACGCCCGCCACAATGTGCGTCGTGCGCAGTCTCTTGGCCAACGAACTCTCGCGGTCATGCAGGATAACTATCCCGCAGGTGGCCGCTCAGCCTGCGGTGAGCACCAGCAGCAAGGCCAGCAGCTTGTCCGGCGTCATGCTGTCACCCCCTTCACGCGCGGCCCCGCAACCGGGCAGCGCATGCTGCCTCTTTCCCCCTGACGAAGCCGACTTCCTGCGCGATCAGAACGCAGGGAAAAGCCCCTGAGACCACGAATGTCCTCGCCGGCTGACGGTCCACGCCACATCCTGCCCGAAATCTTCGGGGCAAACACTGGGGAAGGGGTTTGATAACCCCTGTATGAGCGCCTTCAGGCGCGATTGTCTTTGGTCGTTGAGGTTATGAAACCACCCTGAGGACCGTCAGTCGTCAGGAGGGGCCGGATGGGGCCCCTTCAGCTAACGCGGATTTGCGCAACTCAGCACTGGCCGCGAAGGCGAAGGCCCGGCCGGAATCGAGCTCCCACATGTCTCCAGATCAGCCCAGTCCGCTCGTTGAGAACATCTTAGAACTCAAGCAGCAGCGTAACGCGGTCATCCTGGTCCACAACTACCAGCGCCCCGAGGTCCAGGCAATCGCCGACTTCCTCGGCGACTCTCTGGGCCTCAGTCGCCAGGCCGAACGCACCGAGGCCGAGGTCATCGTCTTCTGCGGTGTGCACTTCATGGCCGAGACTGCGGCCATTCTGTGCCCCGACCGCCTCGTCCTTCTTCCCGACGCCGAGGCCGGCTGCCCGATGGCCGACATGATCACCGCCGAGAAGCTGCGCGAGCTCAAGGCCCGCCATCCCGGTGTGCCGGTCGTCGCCTACGTGAACACCAGCGCCGAGGTCAAGGCCGAGAGCGATATCTGCTGCACGTCCGCCAACGCGGCGCAGGTCGTCGCCTCACTCGCGGATGCCGAGGAGGTCATCTTCATCCCGGACCAGTACCTCGGCGCTTGGACCGAGGCCCACTCCGACAAGCGCTTCATCCCCTGGCCCGGCTATTGCCACGTCCACGTGGCAATCCGGCCCGAGCACATTGAGCGTCTCAAAGCCGACCACCCCCATGCCGTCGTCCTCTGCCACCCGGAGTGCACGCCCGCGGTCACCGACATCGCCGACGAGGTCCTGAGCACCAGCGGCATGGTCAAGTTCGCCCGCGCCTCCGACGCTCCGGAGTACATCGTCGCCACGGAGACGGGTATCCTCGACCGCCTGCGCAAGGAGAACCCCGACAAGCGCTTCTATGCCGCTACGGAGCGGGCCATCTGCCCGGACATGAAAAAGATCACGCTGGAGAAAGTGCTCTGGTCACTGGAGGAACTGCAGTACGAGGTCCGAGTGCCCCCGGAGATCCGGGAACGCGCCCTCCACGCCGTCCAGCGAATGATCACGATAACCGGTTGACGGCTCCTCACCAAGAGCGGACGCCCGCAAGCCTCGGCGTCCGCTTCAGTCAACAAGCGCGCGCTGTGCCGCCTCTCGACCCCCCGACTGCGGCACTATTGCCCCTCTGCGCCTGGTGCCCCCAGCGTTCTGCTGCGCTCCATAGATTGCAGCGCCAGGAACTGCAGTCCGAACCGTGCAATGTTCTCCTCCTGCACCTCGAACTGGTCGAAGTGCCGCTCCTCGTCAAGCACCAGGTCCTCGAACAGCTTTTTCGAGGCCGAGTCGGCGTTGGCGCCGCATTCATTGGCCCGCTGGTTATAGGCTCGGACGGCGCCTTCCTCCAACTCCTTGGCCTTGGCGAGCATCTCCCTCGGATCGCTGATCTTCTCGACCCCGGCCGCTACTGCCATCTCGACCTCGCCCTTCAGGAACAGGATGCGCTCTGCGATGCGCTCCGCGTGCATCATTTCCTCAATGGCGGTCTGCCGAAACAGGGCGGCCAGAGGATCGTAGCCCTGATCGTCGGCGTGGAAATGGAAGTACATGTACTGGTGAATCGCCTGAAGCTC
>JALGUG010000271.1 GCA_029820995.1 Candidatus Zipacnadia bacterium | reverse complement strand
GCCGGCCCGTGGTATCGCGCCTGAGCCGCCAGTGTCGCTGAACACTCCGGTCCCGCCGACAAAGGCGACCTTGTCGGGCTCCTGCCCGCTCGTGAAGCGCAGCACGGCGATCTCGGCATCGGTGGCGATCCCGGCGAAGCGCGCCATGCGCCGCGGCGCCGAGTGGGAGAGGTAGCACACGTCGCGCCAGCCGTCGCCCACGATCTGCAGCGCCGTCGCCGCTGCGACCGGAGCCTCGCTGCCGCCGAGGACCACCGGGAGGCGCTTGACGCTCAGCTTCGGCGGCTGCTCGCCCTTGTACGGCAACAACACGGTGTCCAAGGAGATCGGCGGGCGGCCCTTCCGCGAGTACTGCACCAGCGTCGCAGGCTCCTTGAGCGCGCGGTGAAGGCTCCAGGCGATCCATCCCGCCGGCGGGTCCTCTTCGCCCTCCCGGAGCTTCACGTGCGTCTCTTCCGGCCCGGCAACGGGACGAATCAAGATATTGGCCTGCTCGCCGACTGAGTTCACCGCGAGGGTCTGCTCGTTGAGTTGGGCGCCGGGGCGTGCGAGCTGAAACTGGATCATCGCCTCCTGCTCGCGGTCATCCTGCCCATACGGCAGGAGCAGATCGCTCACGAGGAAGTAGTCGGGGCGAACGAACAGCACCTTGCGGACGTGGATGAGATCCTCGGCGCCGTCGTAGCCGTCCTCGTAGCTGCCGACCGCGAAATCCAGGTCCTCGTTGGACAGCCAGCGGTTGTCCAGCGGCTGCTTGACGACCCACGTGGCACGGGGCGTTCGGCGTCGGCGCTGCCCGCGGCCGTTGACCAGCATAGTGCTGTGGCTGGCAGTGCTGAGAAAGTAGCTGCGCCACTTGCCGCGGGCGTACGTGTACCGCCCCGGGTCGAGAATCATCTCTTGCCCGTAGCCCCAGACGTCAATGGTCAGCTTGTCCTCGTGCTGATGCCCCAGCCCAAAGGGTCCGGCATCGAGGGCCAGGTACACGTCGTCGTTCGTCCACCCGCTGCGCATCACATACTGTCCGGCCCACGGGAAGGCGTGCGAGGGCCCGGCGGGTGGCTCGCCCTCTGCGCCCCCGGTGGCAACGAAGAGCATGTCCTTGCGCTCAAAGCGCTGCGCGCCGTCCCTCATCCAGCCACGCATGTTGCCATGGTCCGAATCGTTGAACATCGGGATGTAGCCGTCGGGCTTGACCACGTACATGAGGTACTCGTACATCCGCTCCATGCCGTTGCGGTACGTGGGCGGCGGCTCGACGCCGTTTCGAGCGGCAATGTCATAGGCGGAGCGGAAGCTGCTCAAGGTCGCGCTGTGGTAGTGCGGGGTCAGCTCGACTTGTGCTCCGTCGGGGTACACCTGCGAGTCCAGCTCCCGCGCCAGCACCTCCCAGGCGCTCGAGAGCCACTTCTCCGCGTCCTTGAACTCCGGGAACACCACGCCGGTCGTCACCAGGCCGCTCTTCTCGCAGATCAGCCAGTTGCCGCCCCCGTGCCACTGCATCAGGTAATCCGCTTGCTGATAGATGGCCTCCAACATGCTGCAGAGCAGCTCGGGAGTGAAGTGCGGCGAAGCGATGGCGCGGAAGAGGACCTCCGGCCACGAGCCCCGCAGCCGAATGCCGCATTCGAGCGTGCGCCACGTCCACCGGGCCTCCCGGGGTGAGCGCGGGCGAGGGTTGTCCTTTAGCCAGTCGGCTAACTGGAAGGCGAGGTCCTGCATGTACTTCTCATCGTACGTGTGCCAGTACGCCCGGCTGAGCGTGACCCAAATGTAGTGGCGGTTCAGCTCGATGGGCCACTCGGGATCCTTCAGCGGATCCGCGTTCCAGTTGATGTCGTGGGTCAGAGTGGCGGTCTTCCCCACGAAGCTGAACTCGCGCTGCAGCACCTTGTCGGCGCCGGCCGTGCTATAGTTCTCGTTCCTGGCGGGCCGAGAGGCACGGTCGGAGATGTAGTGCGGCTCCGTGCGCTGCTGGAAGTAGGTCTTAAGCTCCGCAGCCGCGACCTGCATGTTACCCGCCTCGACCGCGGCGCGGACCTTCTCCAGCCCCGGTCGGCTCAGGTCCAGCCGGGAAAAGACGGTCTCAAACTGCGCCCCGGCCGGCAAGCCGGCGGCCATGGTGACCGCAAACCACATGATCGCACCTGCCTTCATGATGCACCTCGGGCTTGAGCCTCTGTTCGAACGAGCCCAATCGCAACAGCACGCGTCGGCGACCGTAGCCTGTCTAGGTTCCCTGTTGGCCGTGATCCCGCCGGGCACCTTCAGGTTCCTGCCGCGATGGTCTAGAAGGCGGCCCGGCGGGCCACGGCGAAAGGCCCCGGTCGGATCGGACCCGGCAATCTGTCGCCCCCGATCGCTCGGACAGCACCGGCTAACTGCACGGGAGGGCGTCCATGCCACTGCTTGCCTTCGTCTGGGCTCTGTTCTTCTCAACCGCCGGCTTGGCTCTCGCTCAGGACAACGCCAACTTACTGAGGAACGCCAGCTTTGAGGCGCTAAACGATCAAGGCTGGGCGACCGCCTGGCAGATCTGGCCGCACACGCTCCCGGAAGCGGGCGCTGTGTCCATTGATGCCGGCGTCGCTCATGCGGGCGGCCATTCTCTTCGGATCACACACCGCCGCGCGACCAGCTATTCCCGCGCTCAACAGACGATTCCCGTCGAGCCGAACACGGAGTACTTGGTCACCGGCTGGGTTAAAGCCGAGAACGTTGAGCTCGGCGAGGGCAGCCAAGGCGCGCGGCTGTATATCGAAAAGGCCGGCGGTGACACGGCGAGCAAACGGCAGTCAGGAACGTTTGGCTGGAAACAGATTCGAGTGGGCCCCTTGAACACGAAGAGCGCCACCAAAATGACCATCATGGGCTACCTGCACCGGGCGACGGGCACGGTGTGGTACGACGATCTGACGGTCGTGAAAGTGACACCTGAGCTGCGCCGGCGGATGGAGCAGGAGCGCGTGCGTCGGCGCCTGGAGGTTGACCTCGAGGAGGCTCGTGCCGCTGCCCGGGAGGCGTCTGACGCCGAGTGCGAGGCCGCGCTGACACAGCTCGCGACACGGATCGCGGCGGCCGACCTGCCGACCGAGCTCGATTACCGCGCGGGGCCACCATATCTGCCGCTGCACCGAGAGCTATTCGGGGCGATGGCCCGGCTGAACGCCCGGCGCCTGAGCGTTCCCGGGAAGATGGTGGCGTGGGTCACCGATCCCTTCGCACCCCTGCCGGCACTGGGCCTGGTGCCCCTGGAGCGCCCTCTAGCCGCTGAGGTGCTGATGGGCCAACAGGAGCGGGACCAGGTGGCTGTCACCCTGTGCAATCTCGGGAACGAGAGCCTGCCGGTGGGGATCGCCTTGACGGCTTTCCCCGGCCGGCGGGCACCCAGGGCCGTTCTGCGCGAGGTGTTCCATGTCGAGGCCGGCGCCGGACCCGGCCCGCTCGTGGCCGATCCGCTCCCCCGGCTCAAGCTTGCTGCGGGTCGGGGTTCGCTTTCGCTTCCCCCCGGCTTGTTCAAACAGATTTGGGTGGACATCTCATCGCAGGACAGTGCACCGGGCGAGTACCGAGCGGCTCTGGAATTGCGCCCCGCCGGCGGACCGAGGGTGACGGTGCCCCTCCGCGTCCGCGTGCTGCCGGTTAGCTTCCCCGAACAGGTGCCCGTGGCGACCTGGAACTACTCCTACGAGCACTGGCCGCTCATCAAGGATCGGTGGCCTCAGGCCCGCGATGACCTGGTCGCACACCACACGAACACCTACTGTTGGCCCAGCAAGTACCTGCCGTGGCCCACGTTCGACGACCAGGGCAAGCTGCAACCGCTGGACTGGACGGCCTTCGACCGCGGTGTCCAAAGCCATGGGCCGATCCAATGGTTGTTGCTCTGGCCCGGCTTTGAGTGGCAGGACAACCTGAAGCTCAGGCAGGGGCTCGAGGTCGGGTCGGCCGAGTGGGAACACAAGTTCGTCACTTGGTTTCGAGCCGTTGTCGCCGGTTTGCAGCAGCGCGGGTTCGGACACGACCGAGTGGCCTGGTATCTGGCGGACGAGCCATGCAATGCGGCGCGAGCCAACGCGGTGGTCGCCGCCGGTCAGGCCCTGCGGAAGGCCGACCCACAGGCCAAGATCATCGAGAACCCGTACAGCGCCGCACCACGGGCGCTCCTGGAGAAGAT
This sequence comes from Candidatus Zipacnadia bacterium, assembly GCA_029820995.1. Classification (GTDB taxonomy): domain Bacteria; phylum Armatimonadota; class Zipacnadia; order JALGUG01; family JALGUG01; genus JALGUG01. The sequence goes on along the minus strand of JALGUG010000271.1, from coordinate 1,855 downwards.
GGACCCCGTGGTGGACGTGTGGTGCCCCGAACTGAAGTGGGCGCAGGGCGATCTGCTGGAGTTCTTCCGCCGCGGCTCGAAGATGCTTTGGAGCTACCAGGTCCTCAGCCGCGGCGCCGACGCTTTCGCGCGCTACCGTCTGTCCTTCTGGGATTGCTGGCAGAAGGGCATGACCGGGCAGGGCTTCTGGGACTACGCCGATTGCGGCGGCAGTGTCTGGAACGCTCACGACGGTGGCCGCACCGACTACGCGGTCGTGTACGACGGCGATGCCGAGGAGCTGATTCCGAGCAAGCGCTGGGAGGCCTGGCGCGAAGGCATCGAAGACTACACGTATCTGTGGATGCTGCGCGAGGCCATCGCTGCGGGACGTGGCTCCGAGGCCGACCGCATAGCCGCGCGGCGGCTGCTGGAAGAGCGCGTCGGCAAGGTCGTTGCGGCGCAAACGCCCGCGGCGCTCGCGGCGGCTCGGCGAGAAGTCCTGCTGGCCCTGGTGCGGCTCCACTCGGGCGAATAGCCCGCAGGGCTAGAGCGCACACGGAGGCGCCACGCCTTACGGCGGCGAACAGGTCCGCGCAAGACCGCCGAGGAGCGAGGCGATGACTTACTCAATCAGCCGGTGCTTGCTGGGACCGGCGGCAGTTGCGCTCATGCTGATCGGCCCCGACGTCTTCGGGGCCACGCTGCCGCCCATAGTGCGCGGCGGGCGGGCGATCCTACTGCGTCCGGACCCCGGGCCGCTGACGATCCGCGTCTATAAGCGCGACCTGAACATCTACGAGGGCGCCGATGAGCTGGTCGCTCGCCTCTTCGATCCCCAGCGGCGAGAGGTTGCCACGCTGACGCTCCCCGACGACGGGAGCGCCGAGAAGAGCGGCCGCGCGAACGAGCTGCAGTCGGGCGAGATCAAGGTCAATTGCGAGGCGCCGGGCATCTACCGCCTCGGCATCGCCTGTGGCGGCGACCTCACGTTCGGCCTTGAGACCTCGTGTGTGCACTGCGTCGTGGAGGGGCCGCTGATGCTCAACGACGGGAGCATCTACAGCCGGCCCTGGTTCATGCCGCCGCCCGGAGCGTTCCAGGTGACGGCGCAGGCGCTCCACGAGCCGGGCCGGCAGAAGCTGCCCCTGCTGGATGCCCGGGGCCAGGCGGTCCACGTTTTCGACCTGACCAAGCCGGGCGAGGACCTCGTCTTCCAGGTCCCGGCTGACGTCGGCGCCCGCGACGGACTGTGGCGCTTCGAGATCGAGAAGTCGGACGTGAAGCTCCAGCTCCAGAAAGTCACGTACTGGACCGCGGAGCGGTCCGCGTACTTCCCCGCCGACAAGATGCACTGGATGCTCCTGCCGCGGCACACGACGCGGTACCTGCAGCCGGGCGAAACAGCGCTGATCGAGACGGCCCTGCGCAACCGTACCGGCAAGGCGGCGCACTTCGCGCTCGAGCTGCAGCACGATCCGGGCCTCGAGTGCCGGCTGGTGGAGCCCGGATCGCCGGTGGCGCTCGAGAAGAACGGGCAGCAGGTTGTCCGAGTGGCGGTGCGCGTACCGGAGCAGGCCAAAGCCGGCAGCAGGCTTACTGCGCATTTGACTGCCGTCGCGACGAACGATCCCCAAGTGGCCCAAAGCGCCGGGCTCGAAGTCCGCGTGGGGCCGTCGCCCGTTTCACGCAATCTGAAGCTGCCAATTGTGCTCCAGCGCTACCGGCACGAAAACGCGCAGTTCGGATACGCACCCGACTATGTCGCCAATGAGGTCTATTTCGACCGCCACAACCGGCCGTTCATCCGCGAGCGCAAGGAAAGCGTCTACTACTCGACCGCGATCACGCTACTGGACGGCGGCCGCTGGCTGGT
>JALGUG010000270.1 GCA_029820995.1 Candidatus Zipacnadia bacterium | reverse complement strand
TGCGTGTGGAGGGTATGGATCTGCTCGTGGGGTGGATCGGCGCTCCGGTGGACCCGGTCCAAACGCTCAGGCGGGGCCAACATGAGCCTCCGCCAACGCGGATCCACCCTCGGTGGCTGAACATGACCCGGGGCGATGCCGATGCCATTTGGCGGGCGGCGTTCCCCCTGAAGCCTCATAGCCGGAGGCACGACGCGGAGCGGACCGGACGAAGGGAGGGAGAATGACATGCGCAGGACGATGATCTGGGCCGTGTGGGGACTGATCGTGGTCCTCAGTCAATGTGTGGCCTGGGCGGGGCCCGTTACCAAGGTTCTGGAGGACTTCGAGGGCGAGTTGGTGGGATGGCCCAAGGGCGTGTCCCTTTCAGCCGACGCTTCCCAGGGGGCCAAGGCGCTTCGCTGGGAGCTGGATCCGAAGGAAGGGCCGAAGTTCCTGCCTTTCAACTTCACGGACCGCGGCATCGAGATGATCGAGTGGGACCGGCTGGTGTTTGACTACAGGTTCGAGGGCCCGGGCTGCAACTGGTGGGGCGTGAAGATTACCGATTTCCCGCTGGGCGAGGGGATGCAGGCGACGTGGCAGGTTGCGGACAAGAGCGTGATCAAGCCGGGAAGCTGGCAGACCGCGATAGTTGACCTGCAGCACCCCCAGTGGCTCTGGGGCGATAAGCCGAACAAGACCGCGCAGCGGATTGACTTCCGGTGCCAGATGGATCAGGGGAAGACCACGGCGATCCTGATTGACAATGTGCGGGTGGAACGCGACCCGGTCCGGATCCGGAGGGTGGAGGCCGATGACCCGGTGCGCGAGGGCGAGGTCCTGACGGTGCGCTATCGGGTGACGCTGGCCAACACGCTGGACCAGTCGGCGCGGATTACTGTGGGTGCGCGGGACAGTTCGGAAGCCTTGAACGTGGCGGTGGAGAGCCGCCAGATCACAATACCGCCTCGGGACACTGCCGTGGTCGTAGTCCGGCTCTCGACGAACCTCGACGGCGAGCACGCTCCACCTCCTTTGACGCGCCTGTCCACCACCTTCGTTGCCCAGGTGACCGACATGGACGACACCAAGAAGACGGCATCCTTGAGCCTGGCGGTACCGCTGGGAGAGATCCCCCATCCGTGCCTGCTGATCACGAAGCAGGACGTGCCGCGCATCCTGAAGTGGGCCGAGCAATCGGAGCAGGCGAGAGCGGCCTACGAAAGCCTGAAGCGCAGGGCTGATTCCTGGCTAGCGAAGACGCCCGAGTTCCCCGATCGGGGAGGCCAGTGGTGGCACTGGTATACCTGCAAGAAGTGCGGCGCGCGGCTGAAGACCGAATCGCCCACGAGGCACGTCTGCCCTGACTGCGGCGCAGTTTACTCCGGCTGGCCGTACGATGACGTGGTCTTGAGCCGCCGGCACAGCGCGCTCGCCGGGGCCATTCGCGACCTGGGCCTGATGTACCAGTTCACGGGCGACGCGGCCTATGCCGCCAAGGCACGGGAGATCTTGCTGGGCTACGCGGAACGCTACTTGAAGTATCCGCTGCATAACGTTCGCGGCGAGGCGAAGAGAGGCGGCGGCCACGTCGGCCCGCAGACGCTCGACGAGGCGACCTGGCTCATTCCCGTGGCTCAGGGCTTCGACTGCGTCTACGACGCCCTGAGCCCGGAAGACAGCGGCTCCATCGCGGACAAGATGCTGCTACCGGCCGCCAGGCTGATCCACGACCATCAGTGGGGCATCCACAACATCTGCTGCTGGCACGCTTCGGCGTACGGGTTGGTCGGCCTGACGCTGGGTAACCAGCAGCTCGCGGCCGACGCCATCAACGGCCCCAAGGGCTTCCGCGCTCAGATTGAGCAAGGCGTCACCGATGACGGGTTCTGGTACGAGAGCGCCTGGGGCTATCACTTCTACACGATGATGGCGCTGCAGCCGCTGGCTATCGCGGCGCGCAACGTGGGGATTGACCTGTACACGGAGCGTTACAAGAGCATGTACGATGCGCCGCTAGCCTTTATGGGCCCGGGCGGCGTGTTGCCGGCGTTCAACGACAGCGGCACGGCCAATGTGCTGGGCCAGGGGCGCATGTACGAGATCGCTTATGCCCGCTGGCAGGACCCGCGGCATCTCTTGCCGATCCTGCACAGCGGCAGGAGGAGCCTGGAGACGCTGCTGTTCGGCGTCAGCCTGGGCGAGCCGCCCGACTTCAAACTGGCGTCGCGTGTCTTCCCCGCCGCGGGGTACGTGATTCTGCGCAGCGGCGGGACCGGCACCGGCGCGGCGGACCGGCATATTCCCGAGAATTACCTGGCTCTGGACTATGGCCCCCACGGCGGCGGCCACGGCCACCCGGACAAGCTGGGGTTCGTGCTGTACGGCCAGAGCACGCTGCTGGCCGAGGACCCCGGGTGCATCGCGTACGGCAATCCGGCCCATGGGGGGTGGTTCCGACAGACGCTGAGCCACAACACTATCGTCGTAAACGGCAAGAGCCAGAAACCGTGTACCGGCAGTCTGCAATTCTCCGCCTTCGGGGACGGCATCGGGCTCTGCAGCGCGCGGGCGGACGAGGCCTACCCCGGCGTGAGGCTGCGACGGACCATCGCCCTCATCGGCGACCGCGTGATAGACGTTGTCCTCTGCCAGGCCGAGGAGGATGCCACCTTTGAGTGGGTCTACCACAATCGCGGCGCCTTTGAGACACGGCTGCCGCTGGCCGCACTGGACCAGGCGCCGGAGGGCGACGGATATGGCTGGGCCAAGGAGTGGCGAGCGGCGGAGGCGCAGGCGGCCTGGGAGGCCATTTGGCGGCAGGAGAAGGGCCCCGGCGTGTTCTTGGCGCAGGCGCCGGCCCAGGGGGACCGGGAGGTTTTGTCGGCCGTGGGCATGGGCAACCCCACGCGGATCAAGGTGCCGTTCGTCGTCTCCCGCCGGCGCGGCAAGACCGCCCTCTACTGTACGGCACTGCAGATGTTCGAGAACGAGCCACCGACGAATCTGTCCGTGCGGCCCCTAGCCCTGGACGGCGTTGACGCGGAGGCAGCCGAGCGGCCGGTGGCGCTCGAAGTAAGCGACGGGCTAATCCGCGACGTGCTGCTGATCAACCCGGCCGGCGGGAGGCTGAAGGCGGAGACCTTTGAGCTGCGCGGGCAGGCCGCGGCGCTGCGCTACCGGGGGGATGAGCTGGAGAAGATCCTGGTGGTCGGTGAGGCCGAGGTGTATGTGAAAGGGCAGAGGGCCGCCACAGATCGGTAGAGCCACCCAAGCGCGGAGAAGCGGTCACTTGGCTCGCTGCTTCTTGCGCCGGCGCCGGGTTCTGGTATCGCGGGGCGCTTCTTCGGCGTTCACCTTCGGAAGCCAGGCAGCGAGTTCCTGCTTGGTGGCCGCGTGCTCGGGCTGGCCGGCCAGGTTGGTCCACTCCAGTGGATCGGTAACCTCATCGTATAGCTCTTCAGTGCCGTCACGATAGCGGATGTAGCGCCAGCCCTCAGAGCGCACGCTGTGGTTATTGCGGCCGTAGGTCGTCACAGCCGGTCGCTCCCAGGCCGCAGTTGGGTCCTTCAGCAGCGGGACGAAACTCACTCCCTCCAGTTGGCCCTTCAGAGGCGCCAGGCCGCACAGCTCCACCAGCGTGGGGTAGATGTGCAAGAAGCTGACGGTCCGATCACAGTTTGCTCCCGACGGAGTCACTCCCGGCGCCACCACCATGAGCGGCGCGTGGGTCGCCTCTTCCCACAGGGCGAACTTGCGCCAGTGGAGCTTCTCGCCCAGGTGCCAGCCGTGATCGCCCCACAGGATGATGATGGTATTGTCGGCATAGGGGCTACTGTATAGCGCGTCCAGGAGCTTGCCCACCTGGGTGTCCACGAACGTGATGGAGGCCAGGTATCCCGACACGGCCCGGCGCCAGTTGTGGGTCTCGATCACCCGCTTGTGGTCGCCGTCCGGCTTGGCGATGCGCCGCCCGATTGGTGGGATGTCATCCAGGTCGTGTTCGTTGACATTCGGCAGCGTCACCTGCTCGGGCGGATACATTTCGAAGTACTTCCGCGGCACGTACCAGGGCAGGTGGGGCCGGAAGAAGCCGCAAGCCAGGAAGAAGGGCTGCGGCTGCTGTTGCCGAAGAAACTCGATTCCCCAGTGCGCGACCTTGGTGTCGTCCATCTGCTCGTCGGGCACATCCAGCGGGCCCCAATCGAAGTGGGCGGTGTTGGGGATCCCATTGAGGGGTCGGTTCGGCGGCAGCGGGTCCCGGCCTTTGGGGATATATTCCTGCCACGAGGCGGGGTCGGGATACGAGCCGTGAAAGATCTTGCCCCGGCCAACGACCTTGTAGCCGTGGGCCATGAAGTGCTGAGGCAGCGTGACGGCGTCGCGCATCACGGGCCGCCAGGGCTGATTGTTGTGATAGACGCCGGAGGTCGAGGGGCGAATGCCGGTGAGCAAGCTGGCGCGCGACGGATTGCAGGCCGGCGCCGAGCAGTAGGCGTGGGTGAACGAGACGCCGCGCCTGGCCAGGGCGTCCAGGTTCGGGGTCTTCACGTCCGGATGGCCGCCCAGACATCCGACCCAGTCGTTCAGATCGTCAATGGCGATGAACAGCACGTTGGGTCGGTGGTCAGGAGTAGTCTGGGCCTGCGCGGCGAGACGATCTACCAGCGTAAAGCCCGCGAGCACTCCGACTGCGCCCTTGGAGACCGTGGCCAGGAACTGTCGCCGAGTCTGCAAGTCACTCATCCTCGCTCACCGTCCTCTTGATTGCCCGTTCCAAGCGTGGCAAAGGATTTCCGGCGTCGGCCCAAGTCGCACATATCATACTAGATTCTGAGCGCTGATGTAAGCCACGTATGCTGTCCGGCCTGTCGAGCGTTGGCACTTCAGCGAGGTGAGGACCGTGCCACGTCGAAGCATGTACTGGCGGATGAGGCGCACCTAGAGGAGGTGTATTATGCGCTGCGTGCAGTTGTGTGTGATGATTGTCTTGCTGACCGTTTGCAGCACTGCTGGATGTAGGTCTACGCCCTTGGCCAACCAGCCACCTGGCGAGTTGCTCGCCCAGGCGCCAACTGCGCCACGCGCGCAAAGTCCGAAGGAGGCCATAACGGTGACAATTCTGTACGACAACTACCAGTACGAGCCGGGCTTGCGGACTGCTTGGGGTTTCGGCTGCCTGGTGGAGGGCCTGGAGAAGACGATTCTGTTTGACACCGGCGGCGACGGCAACCTGCTGCTCGCCAACATGGACAAGCTCGGGCTCAAGCCTCAGGATGTGGACCTGGTCGTGCTGTCCCACATCCACGGCGACCACACCGGCGGCCTGGAGGCCTTTCTGGACCGCAACCCGCGGGTCACCGTGTTCCTCCCGCGGTCATTCCCGGCTTCGTTCAAGCGAACCGTCAAGCAGGCGGGGGCCGAGTACGTCGAAGTCGGGGATAGCACCCAAATCTGCGAGCACGCCTTCTCAACCGGCCAATTGGGCACCATGATCAAAGAGCAGGCTTTGGCCGTAGAGACCGCCAAAGGCCTCGTGGTGATTACCGGCTGCGCGCATCCCGGCGTGGTGAACATGGTGAAGAAGGCCAAGCAGGTGCGGCCGGGCCCAATCCACATGGTCATCGGCGGCTTTCACATGTCCGGGGTGCCCGACAAGCGAGTGCAGAAGGTCATTGCGCAGTTGAAGGAGCTGGGGGTCCAGAGGGCCGCCCCGTGCCACTGCTCGGGCGACCGCACGCGGGAGCTGTTCGCAGAGTCCTTCGGCGCGAACTATGTCCGCGTGGGGGTCGGCAAGAAGCTGGAGTTCGCGCCGGCTGATTAGTTGACGGCGGGACAGTGCCACAGGGGCGCAAACTTGACGACCGAGATCGGCTCATGACAATGATTGACACCACGGGCGGCTTTCCTCCCGAAGATGTCACGGTCGTCCGCGGGCTGGCTGCGCAGGTTATGGAACTGGCCGGCAGCGACGAATACGAGGTGCGGCGCCGACGCTGGCGCGACGTGAACGAGCGGCGCCCGCCGGACCGAGCACCGGTGTGGTGCCG
>JALGUG010000269.1 GCA_029820995.1 Candidatus Zipacnadia bacterium | reverse complement strand
CACCTCGCCTCGGGCCACCGCAATCACCACAGCGCCTCGGCGCCACAGCGACGTATTCCACGCCGCCACCTCTGCGCCAATCCACCACACACCAGTCCAGCTTCCGCCACATCCGCACCACCACCGGAGAAGTTCCGCGGCGCAGGCTCTCAGACTTGGTGCCATGGCCGTTTCGGCCTGCCAGGTAACTGCGCCGACCTCAGCACCAGCAACAGGCACTGCCGGCTTCGTCGACAGTGGCGCACGTCTCCACGAGGCCAGCTCGCCTCGGGCCACCGCAATCGCCACAGCGCCTCGGCGCCACAGCGACGTATCCCGCGCTGCCACCTCTGCGCCAATCCACCACAACCCAATCCAGCTTCCGCCACCTCCGGACCACCACCGCGGCAAGTGGCGCGGCGCCGAGCGTCACTGTCGGTAGGAGCGCTACACAGTGCCGGCTTCGCCGACAGTGCCACACGTCTACACGAGACCACCGCGCCTCGGCCCACCACAATTGCCACAGCGCCTCGGCGCCACAGCGACCTATTCCCCGCTGCCACCTCTGCGCCAATCCACCACAAACCAGTCCAGCTTCCGCCACATCCAAGCCACCACCGGGGAGGTTCGGCTGCGCCGCTCCCCAGTGTGGGTATTATCCCGCTTGCGGCTCGCCACGCAAGTGCCGCCAGTTGGCCTGCGGGTTGCTGACGGGTCGCCAATGCGCTCGCTCATCCTTCCCCGTGCCCGGATAACAGGCGTCTCCCTGATGAGGAACGTGCCAAGACACATGGCAGGAGACAAGGCTGGGGGTGACATGTGCCGGGCAGGAGCGGCCGCGCGGGCCGGCGAAGGGGCTCGGGACTAGCAGCCCGGCAGGTGGCTCCTTGAGGCGGGTGAGGATTATGATGTGCTGCACCGTTTTGGTCTTGCTGATGGCTGTGACTGCCGGCGTCGTACAAGCGGGAAGCGTGAGCCTCGATCTGGCGTATTGGGCGCCGGACCGCGGGACGCCCTACCAGTGGTTCGAGGGCGCCAAGGAGATCCAATCGTACTTCAAGGACGACTACCGGGCGGCAGGAGCGCTCTATCTTTATCTGCGCAACGAGGGCCGCAAGCCGCTGAAGGCGACGGACTTTGCGCTGAACGGCAAGCCCTTGTCCGAGTTGCGAGAGCAGGAGCATTCCGTTGTCTGGTGGCGCCTCCTGCCTAACCCACTGCCGCCAGGGCGGGTGGGAGAGGTGACGATCCGCCTCCGGGAGGCGCTCAGCGAGAACGCGCAGGTCCGCGTGCAGTTCGAAGGCGGTGCAGAGGTGCAGGCGACGGTGGAGCCGCGTGCCTGTCCGCTGCGGATCGAGACGGTAGGCTTTGCCGAGGCCCTGGACGAGGTATTCGTGGTCGTCGAGAAGCTGCGGGACGGCCCGGCGCGCGTGGAGAGCGTATGGCTGGACGGCCGGAACGTCACGGCTTCAGCGCGCCTGCTTGATCCGGCATTCCAGACCGGTCTGGCGCCGCTCACTGTCCGCCTCAAGCAACCTCTGCAGTACGGGAGCTATCACGTGCTCAAGGTTACGGCCGCCGAAGGGCCGGCGGCGGCGTGCTGCGTGCGCGCCTATGACGGCTGGGTGCCGCTGGGTTCGTACGGCTTCGCGACTTTCGAGGAGTACGCACGAAATGGCGTGAACGGTTACAACAACTTCGGCCGGGGCGGCAAACAAGACCTGGAATCGCAGCAGCGCCTGGGGATGAGGGGGATCATCACTGTCGGCGACCGGCCGCCTCGGGACTATGAGATTGGACATGCGGGGCTGCTGGGCTACTGCCTAATGGACGAGCCGGACTGCCGCGACTACGGCGTGAAGGAGCTGCCTCATCCCTTGCGGATCGGTCACTATGCGATGGAAATGGAACGTCGGGCGCAGCTTTGCCGCCAAGCCGATGCGCGCAATCTGACGTTTCTGACCATTGACCTGACCTACAAACCGGCCAACTTCTACATCTACGGCCCAATCGCCGACGTGACCAACTGCGACTGCTATCCGCTGCTGTTTGGCGCGGGCGTGAAGATGGTTCGCGAGGTCGTGGAGACCGCCCGCTACGGTGCGGGGCCGAGGCCGCTGTGCTTCACCTTCCAGGGCGTCTATCACGATCCGCTCGATCCGAAGGGCAAAGAGAAGCAGAAGTATCCGCGACCGCCGCTGGCAGAGGAAGAGCGGATCATGCTGCACTACGCCATCGGTGCCGGCGCGCGGGGGCTGTATAACTACATTCACTGCACCGAGAAGACCGGGCGACACATCTCGCGCGGGACGCGGGAATTCCCGGACCTGTGGGATGAGATCGGGCGGACCTACCGCGCGCTGGAACATGTGGCCCCGCTGCTGGCGCTGGCGCACCCGACGACGCTGGCCACATCGAACCGCGACAAGCTGTGGCTGCGCACGCTGATCTGCGGTGCGGACGGCCTGCTGCTGGTAGCGGTCAACGACGACTATCGGCAGGAGAGAATGCGCTTCGTCTCCCAGCCGTTGGAGGACGTTCGACTGAGGCTGCCCGCGCTGCCGTGGATCAAGCCGAAGCGGGCCTGGCGCGTGTCGGCAAAGGGCTTCGAAGAGGTCGGGCCAGTGAGCAACGCGAAGGAGCTCAGTGTCGGAACGGTGGCGGTAGCAGAGCTGTATCTTGTGGCATCGGACGAGCGGCTGGCCGCGCGGCTTGAAGCTCGATACCAGGCACGCGACCAGCGGGTGGCACAGGGGATTCTGGCCGACTGGCGGGCACGGCTGACCCGGGAGGGCGCACAGCGGCGCATGGTGCGCAAGATTGTGGGGGAGTATGCCGACTGCGTGGTGTGGGGCCGGGGGATCCAGGCCTATTATCAGACGGTGAAACGGTTCTGGAATCCGAAGCAGGAGAAGTACAACGCGTTCGAGTTCGGCCAGAACGAGCGGGGCGAGGCGCCGGCCAAGGGCGCCCAGTGGAGGGTGACAATCCCGCCCGAGGGCGCAGGCAAACGGTACGCGATCTATCTCGGACACGGAACGTGGGGCCAGCCGGGGATCTTCAGCGTGAAGGCGGCGGATGGGAAGGAGCTCCTGCGGCAGGAGCTGAGCGGCCCGATGTCGGGCGTCGTGTCACGCTTCCAGGTCATCTTCCCGCAGACGGGCGAGTACACGGTTAGCTTCATGCAGCCCGGGCCCGGGCCGAAGGGCGGCCGGGCGACGCGTGCTATCTACGTGGTGCCGGAGGATCGGCAGCCGATTGAACTGACGAAGTAATAGCAGGGCGCAAAGGAGGCGAACAGCGTGCGTACGAGTGCAGTTATCGCCATTGGTCTGCTCGTGGCTGCAGCGGGTTGCGCGCAGATTGTGCAGAATGCCGACTTCTCCAGCGTCGCCGGGGGCGAAGTGCGTGCTCCGCAGGGCTGGGAGCTGCCGGCGCAGGACGGAGCGTGGTCCGTCGCTGACGACGACGGGCACAGCGGAAAGGACTGTCTGCGCTATCGGTCGGACGTGCCCAGGCCGCGGGCTCCCGTCACGCAGCAGGTTAAACTGAAGCCCAATGCGGACTACGTGCTACGAGCGTGGTTTAAGAGCGATGGAACGCTGACCCCCGGTGTGCGTCTGCAAGGGAAGGTTGGCGGGAAGGATGTGCGCGCGGCACGGATCGTGGGGGAGGCCCTGCCGGAGTGGAAGTCCGCGGCGGCGCGGTTCAACTCCGGGACCGCGCAGGAGCTTGTGCTGGAGGTTGACGCCCACGCGCCCGCTATCCGCGGCGGAACGGTCCCGGCCGGGACGGCGTGGGTGGATGACGTGGAGATCGTTGCCGCAGCCGAAGTCGAGGGAGAGAGGGGAGCAGTAACCGTCGGCTACACGGGCCCGCCGCCGGGGCCGAATATCGCAAAGGGTTGCTCCTACTCCTGGAACACGCCGCCCAACTACTCGTATTCCCGTGATCCGGGCGACAAGACCCAGCTCACGGACGGGCAGTACAGCGTGGGGTACTTCTGGACCCAGAAGAGCACTGTCGGATGGTCGGGGAAGTCCCCGGTGGTGATTACGATTGACCTGGGCTCGCCGCAGCCCATCAGTGGGATCTCGTACAGCACCGCGGCGGGCGTCGCCGGCGTCGGCTGGCCGGCGTGCATCCAGGTGCTGGTCAGCGACGACCAGAAGGCGTGGTACCTGGCCGGGGACCTGGTGACGCTTGCGGCCCAGTACGGCATCCCCGAGGCGGACAAGTACAGCACCTTCCGCTACGTGGCCCCCGAGCTGAAGACTCACGGACGGTACGTGCGACTGATGATCTCCCCCTCGGGCTCGTACACGTTCTGCGACGAGATTGAGGTGTACCAGGGCGACAAGGGCTTGCTGGCGGCGAACCGCGGCGAGCCGATCTCGGACACGGAGGAGTTCTTCCGGCAGCAGCGCATGAGTTCAGCGATCAAGGTCCGACTGCTGGACGACTTGAACAAGATCAAGGGCGAGATCGCCGACTCGAAGCTCAGTGACGCGGCCAAGCAAAAGGCGCTCCAACGGGTCGAGGTGCTGGAGGCCGAGGTGCCGACGGCGCCGATGCCTGCCGCGACCGCGGACTACCGGGCGATTCACCCGCTGACGGAGCTTCATGCCCGTATCTATGCCGCCCGAGCGCCTCTGTTTGCGGCCCGGAACCTGCCACGCTTCTTTGCCTGGCAGAAGAATCGGTGGGACCTGCTGCTGCCCGCAGAAGTGCCGGAGAAAGCTCCCGCCAAGCCTCCGGTAGTACGCGTGGCCCTGATGAACAATGAATACCGCGCCGGCGCGTTCAATCTCAGCAATTGCTCCGACGCGCAGCTTTCGGCGTTCGTCAATCTGGAAGGGCTGCCGGGTGGGCGCAATCCGGACTATGCCACCGTGCATCAAGTGGAAACCATCGAGACGCAGCTTCGGATCCCGGTCGCCGACGCCCTCCCCGTCGCGTCGAGGACCGAGCAGGGCTGGCAGATCGTCTGTCCCGCGGGCATGACGCGGCAGGTCTGGATCACCTTCCACCCCGACGATCTCCCGCCGGGAACACATCGGGGCACGATTCGGGTGACCGGCCGCCAGGTCGAGCGCCTGGAGGTTCCTCTGGAGCTCACGGTCTATCCCTTCCGCTTCCCAGACCAGCCGACCTGTTCGCTGGGCCTGTGGGACTACACGGACGGCAAGGGCGCCTACGACATCGGCGAGGGGAACATCGCGGCTGCGGTGGCCAACATGCGCAGCCACTTCGTGGATACGCCCTGGGCCCATTCCGGCACAGCGCCCTGGCCGAAGGGCTTCGACGCCCAGGGGAAGCTGAAGGAGAAGCTGGATTTCACGCGGCTCAAGGACTGGATCAATCTATGGGAGGGCTCGCGCAACTACGCGATCTTCCTGGCCGTCCGCGGTTCGCTGCGCGGCATCGGGATAGAGGATCCCCGCTTCCCGACCGCGGTGAAGTCCTGGATGACGGCGTGGGCCGAGGGGCTGAAGGAACTGAAGGTCAAGCCCGAACAGTTCTACCTGCTGCTGGTTGACGAACCGCACAGGTCGGAGCAGGACCAGGTAATCCTGACCTGGGCCCAGGCCATTAAGGCGGCGGTGCCGACGTTCAACATCTGGGAGGACCCCACGCACCGCGCGCCGGAGAAGACCGCGCTGCCGGCCATGTTCGCCATCTGCGACGTGCTCTGCCCCAATCTGGGCATCTTCGGCAGCGGCACTGAGGCGTCGCGCCAGTTCTACGAAAGCTATCGCCGGCGGGGCAAGAGGCTGTGGTTCTATCAGTGTAGCGGGCCCTCCAAGACCTTCGACCCCTACTACTATCATCGGCTGCAGCACTGGTATGCCTGGAAGTACGGCGCCGAGGGCAGCGGCTTTTGGGCCTACGGCGACGCGGGCGGGAGCGGCAATTCGTGGAACGAACTGCTCGCCGGGCGGACCTCGTACACGCCCGTGTACCTGGACCGCAACTCCGTCACCGACGGCAAGCACTTCGAGGCCGTGCGCGAGGGCATCGAGGACTACGAGTACTTGCGGATGCTGCGCGATCGGCTGGCGGAGCTGAAGCAGAAAGGCATGAAGGGGCCTGAAGTGGACGCGGCGCAGAAGCT
>JALGUG010000268.1 GCA_029820995.1 Candidatus Zipacnadia bacterium | reverse complement strand
TTGCGTTAAGCGTGGCATGGCGGATAGTCAGAGGCTCCGCGGAGGCTGGGTCGGGCGCGAAGTACACCTTCGGCAGCGCCCGGAAGGCCCGGGCGAAGCGTCCCACCTCCCGGTCGTGTCCCACCGTGCCCACGGTGAACCCTCCGCACGCAATCGTGTCGGCATCAAAGGCGTTCAGCGCCTGCGAGTAGTACTCCAGGAAGTGCTCGCGAGCCGGCGTGTTGGCCCCCGCACGCCAGGGGAAACACTGCCACCAGAAGCCGGGGATCGGCTCGGTGCGCCCAATGGCGCTCTCGAAGTAGCGGTTGTGGAAGCAGGCCATCTGCCGCCCGGGGTCGGCGTAGAACTCAAGCCGCGTCGGATCGAAATCAATGTCGCGCTTCAGCCACGCTTCCGGCATCCTGCGCGCGTTCGCCTTCCACCACCGCCCGTCGCAGGGGTTCAGCAGATAGTCAATCACCAGGCCCTCCACGTTGCGCAGCCGCGGCAGGTCGAGCCCCGCCTCGCGCACGAAGTCTTCAGCCGTCGCCTCGCCGGCCTCGATGCGCGCCAGCTCGTCGGGATTCTGCGGCCGCCGGATGGTGCAGTACAGCTTTAGCCGTGGATCGAATTCCCGCACCTGCTTGTTGAGCTGAAGAATCCAGTCGGTGACGTGCCGGCAGCGCCAGGCGATCCACTCTTCCCGGTGATGCTCCAGAATCCACCGGGCCCGCTTGGCGAAGCGAAAGGGATCCTGGGCCTCAAACGGCAGCTTCAGGCCCCTTTCCCTGGCGAACCGCTCGCAGTTCGCATCGCCGTAGCCCGAATGAAGGCTGCCGAACCAAATTGGCTGCGCGGTGTGGAAGATCAGGTTGATTCCCAGGAACGCCTGGTGCCGTCCGTACCGTTGCAGGATCTCGCCGATCAGCGCCCGGTAGTTCTCGCGGACCTCCGGCGCGAGCGGATTGTACACCGGGTCCCGACCGTGGAACGTACTGGTGACCAGGCAGCCGTCGTCGCGAATCATATTGTACGTCGGCGCGCCGGCCCGGACTAGGGCCATATTGGTCTGCGACCGTCCGATTAGCGAGTGCGTGACGAAGCAGCGGATCTCGCCGATCAGCCCGACGTTCTCCTCCGCGAAGGCGTCGAGCATGAACTCGACAAAATCGCCCGGATGGCGGTCCGCGGCCAGGCCGCGCTTGCCCAGCTCCACGTCAAGCGACGGGTACAGCGGGCCGGTGTACCAGATTAGCGGGTACGTGACGAGATTCTGCCCCGAGAACGCGAGCTGATCCAGGCAGCGGTTGACCGTGTCCTCGAAGTACGGCATGGCCCCGAGCCCCGTGGAAGGGCCGGTGCGCCCATAGCAGTTGTTGATGGTCGGGTCTTCCCAATACAGACCAATTCTCCGAGGCTGACGCGGATCGAAATCCTTCACGGCCAATCGTGGCAGCTCGCCCTGAATCTGATAGAGACGCAGCCGGCTCACGGCCGCGGGGCAGTCCTGTTCCCACGTCGTCAGAGTGACGGCGCACTCCCGCTCGCGCGGCCAGAGCAGAAGGGGGAAATCAATCATCCGGTCCGAATTCGCTAGTTCCCGGCCGCAGATCACGCCGCTCTGGCAATCCTGCGTGGCGGGATATTCCTTCGAGTTGACCAGAACATCGAAGATCCGCTCCTTGTCATCGGGATACTCCACCACCAGCAAGTGCGGCGAGCCGATGGCCGCCGCCCGCAGCCGAAACGCCATCCGCCCCCACCGCTTCGCGTCGGCTTCGCGGTATTTCCCGGCCCGGGAGGTCACCACCCGCGACGTGCCCCACTGGGCAAAACGTTCCGGCGACAGGTTCGCAGTACAGTCTACTTCATCCACCAGCTTGAGCCGGCTGTCATCGAGCTCGGCTCGCTCCACGGTGTCGCGCACCGGACGAGAGTGCCGCACGTAGAAGTGTAGGCTGGTGAACCGCGGCCGGGCGCCTTGCCACGTGCAGTCCAGACGGTACTCGCCCGGGTTCAGGGCCGGCGCACGCACGCTGAACCTCGCTTGGCCGCCCGCGGCGACCGACAGCGCGTTCGAAGTGCCGGCGCTAAGCCCCTGATCGTCAGGGCCAACCAGGCGCCAATCCACGGAGGCCGCGACAGGGCCATCCGACCGATTGCGCGCGGTCACCTTGAGAGTCGGGCTCTCGTGCGCCTGGAAGATGGTCTCGTCCAGGGCCAGATCAACGGGCATCACCTGGCGGAACTCAGCCGCGATGTCCATCGGGGACAACACGTCGTCGTACAGCTTGAACTCGTCCATCAGTCCTCGAATCGAGCGGCCGGCGCTCGTAGGGTCGGCGCCGAGCATAAAGAACTCGTGCTCGATCGGAGGCCAAGTGAAACGCGCCTCGCCGGCGTGCTCCATTCTGTAGAAGGCGACGCCGTCAATGAATAGCCGGCTGCCCCGCTCGCAATCCCAGGTGGCCGCCAGGTGATGCCACTCACCCGGGCTGAACGCGGGACAGGCGGTCGTCAGGTAGTGGTCCCACGGATCGCGCACGTCGAACCGCAAGCGCGGACCCCACTTCCACAGCCACAGTCGGTTGCTGCCCGGCTGATTGGGCGGGCTCTCGCTGAACCACACCACCCGGTCGGGCTGCTCCTCGGTCCACCGCGACTGAAACCAGAAGCTAACTGTGCCGTGGTCCTTGCGAACATTGCCGGCGCAAGCATAGGTAAGTCGCGGCGCGTCGGCAAAGACTCCGGCCTGGCCCATCAGGCCCGGCGCGAAGGTCACGCCCTCGGCCTGCAGCGGCTCGGGCGAGCCCTGCGCCGTGTTCGCCGTCAAAGAGCCGTCGAACGACAGGTAAAAGGTCAGCCGAGGCTTCCTGCCCGCGCGCTCACGTGCGTGTTTCAGCGCCGCCTGCTCGCCCCGAGTCAACTGGTCCGTGGTGTCTTCCAGGACGAGGTCATCGGCATAGAGCTGTCCCTCGCTCAGAATGTCCAGGCGCATTGCCAGCCGAGCTTCGGCGAACCCCGGCTCGACGGGGATCGTGAGCGATAGCTCGAACTCGCGCCAGTCCCGCCCGGGGACAACGTCGGCGCTCCAGTAGCGGTGTCGGCCCTTCACCCTTCCGGCATCCAGATAGAGCCGCGCCTGCACGCCCGGCGGGTTGCTGCGCAGGAACAAGTAGTAGCTGTAGCGCCGGCCGGGGACGATGGCCGTGCGCGGAGAGGTGATGTAGGCTCTCTCTCCGGCGGACACGCCGCGTAGACAGTGTCGTCCCGAGTGCGGATTCTCAGCGACTACCTCCCACGAGACGCGCTTGTCTCCCGAGCGTCCCCAGCCTGCTGGGAACCCCCCAACGTCCACGGTCTCGAAGTCGCCTCCGGGCGGGCGGAACACGAAGCCCTCTTGCGCCCAGGACGGCAGGCTCACAACCAACGCGCCAACCAGCAGTAGCCGCGGCATTGGCATCCTCCGGCCAGTCTCACGTTCCTCGAGATTCGGCTTGGGAGAACGCATCTCCTCCTTCTATGCTTGGTGGCGCATCCTCGGGTCAGGGGGCATGCGCTTTCGCTGAACGGTAGGAACTGAGCTATCGCGCAGCGAACCCTACAGCCGCTAAGGACCTCTACGCCGGATCTCCGGAACACCATCAAGTAGAGGTGGCTGGAATAGTTCGCCTTTTGCGCCCAATTGAACGAGAACTCTTAGAGCACGCCAAGAGTTGCTATGAGAATCGGCGAGTTTGAGATCATGGGTGAGCTGGGCGTCGGCGGCATGGCCCGCGTTTATCTGGCGGAACAGTCGCTGCTCGACCGGAAGGTGGCACTGAAGGTTCCTCTGCCCGAGTTGTCGGCGGACCCGGATTTCCTGGCTCGGTTTGAGGCCGAGGCCAAGAACGCCGCGCGGCTCAATCATCCCAATGTGGTGACGATCTACTCCACCGGCCAGGCGGACGGCTGGCGCTACATTGCCATGGAGTACGTCGAGGGCGAAACGCTGGAGGCGCACATTGCGCGATTGGGGCGCCTGGCGCCGCTGGAAGCGGCTGAGATCGCCAGCCAGGTCTGCGCGGCGCTCGACGCGGCATGCCGAGAGGGCATCATTCATCGCGACATCTCGCCCAAGAATATTCTGCTCAGCGCCAAGACCGGACTGGTAAAGGTGACTGATTTCGGCATCTCCAAAGCCCTGGGAGCCGCCAGTGTCACGCGCACGAACATGGCCGTCGGCGCACCCCCGTATGTGTCTCCCGAGGCCCTGCGCGGCGACCCGGTGGACGGTCGGTCGGATGTTTACTCGCTCGGCCTCGTGTTGTTCGAAATGCTCGTCGGCCGACGGGCCTTCACCGGCGACACGCCCTTTGTGGTCGCCCAGCAGCGGCTGCAGACCGTGCCCCGGCCGCCCCACGAAGTGTATCCGGACATCCCCGAGCCGCTGAGCCGCATCGCCGAACGCGCGATTCAGATTGACCCCGCGCACCGGTTCCAATCCGCCGAAGAGATGAGGCAAGCGCTCCAGAGCTGGGCCACGAGCCCCGGGGCCGGAACCGCCCCCTCCTCCCCCGTGGCAGTCCCCGCACCCGTTTCGCCTCTTTCGGAGCCGTCCGCGCCTGCTGTCGCTCCGGCGACCCCGGCTCCCGCAACGCCGCCCACGGAGCGCCTCACGCGGCCTCGGCGCCGGAGGTGGTCGGCAGCGCTGTTGGCCCTGTTTGTCCTCGCGGCGATCGCGGGCGGAAGCACGGCGCTGTATCTCTTCTGGCCCAAGCGACAGGGGGGCACCGATGCTAACCCGCCGCCGGAGGAGCAGACGGAGGGAATGGTGCCGATCGAGGCGACCACGTTCATCATGGGCGACAACGAGGGTGAGAATGACGAGCAACCGGCGCACCCTGTGGACGTACCGGCCTTCTGGATAGACGAGCACGAGGTGACCAACGCACAATACCGAGCTTTCGTCGTCGAGACGAACCATCCGCCGCCCCCCCACTGGCACGGTACCGACTTCCCCGAGGGCCGCGAGGATTGCCCCGTTGTCAATGTGACCCATGAGGACGCGACGGCGTACGCCGAATGGGCCGGCAAGCGGCTGCCGACGGAGGCCGAGTGGGAACTGGCGGCGCGCGGGACGGACGAGCGCAAGTGGCCCTGGGGCAATGAGCCGGACCCTGACAGTGCGGTGCTCGACGCGCCGGAACCGGCGCCGGTGCAGTCGAAGCCGACCGATCGCAGCCCCTACGGTTGCTACGACATGGCGGGCAACGTGAAGGAGTGGACCGATAGCTGGTATGATGCCTACCCCGGCGCCCCGGTGCACTTTGACGCCTTCGGCATGACCCACCGGGCTGTGCGCGGCGGGTGCTTCGAGACCGATCTGATCACACTGGCGCGCTGCGCGGCCCGCAGTTATGCCGCGCCGGACCTCAAGGCCGACTACATCGGGTTCCGCTGCGCGTGGTCCGAGGACTAGCAGCGGTTTCATAGCCACTGTACGAGCGCCTTCAGGCGCGATTGCCGTTGGTCGTTGAGGTTGTGAAACCACATCTAGTGTCTCCTTCCATGAGCTCGCGCATTCTCGGCAAAGGGGTCTCCCCCGCTGAGACGAGAGTCACACCCTTCGGAGGAATAGCTTGCACCCGTAACGGCAATACTATCGCTAGTGAGATCCCGTCGTATGAGAACCCAGGTGAGCTGCGATGACCGCCAACAGAGCCCGCCACAGACCTTGGATGAGCTGCTTGCTGCCGGGAGCGTTGATCCTGGGCACACTGGTGCTGGGGGGCTGCTCGGAGGCCTATCGAACCCGCCAGGCGGCCGCGCTGATCACCGAGGGCCGGGATCTGCTCAAGGAAGAGAAGTACGAACAGGCGCTGCAAAAGTTCGAGCAAGCCCAGCGCAAGAGGCCCGATTCCCGTAATGCTCACTACTACGCGGGCGTGGCCAACTTCCACCTCGAGCGCTGGAAGGAGGCCGCACAGGAGTTTCAGGCCACCGCCAATACCGACCCGGAGCTCCCCGAAGCGCAGCAGCGGCTGCTGCAAGTGGCGGACAAAGGCTGGATGGCCGCCGAGATCGTCGCCTATCTCAGGAACCTTGAATCCGAGCATCAAGACGTGAAGATCATCGGCGAGACACTGGCGCAGGCCGAAGAGCTTGAGCAGGCGCAAGCAGAGAA
>JALGUG010000267.1 GCA_029820995.1 Candidatus Zipacnadia bacterium | reverse complement strand
TGCGCGGCAACCGCGGCCTGCGGTGGGCGCCGCGCCCCCTTCGCAGCACTGCGGCCGCGGCTGCGCAGTGGCCGCACCGATTAGCTGGTCGCCTCGCGACCGTCGGGCGCCCGATGCGAAGATTGACAACTCACCCGTAGGAGCGGCTTCAACCGCGACCGAACCACTGTGCCATCTCCCGGCAGCCCCTCCGGCCCGCCCTCACGCCGGCGGGCTGGATACTCTGCGACCGCGCAGCGGTCGCACGTATTCGGCCCCTCCCGGGTACTGACTACTGCAGCTCCCAGATGAAGACCTGCTGTGCGATCTCCCGGCAGCCCATGCGGCGGTAGTACGTCGCGGCCTGGGGACCTGTACCCTCTAGGCGCAATTGCTTGCAGCCGCGATCGCGCGCCCAGGCGACCGCGGACTCGATCAGCCGCGCGCCCAGTCCCTGCCGGCGATAATCGGGGAGCAGCAGCAGCAGATCCACAGCCCCGTAGTATCCCCCATCCACCAGGCTCAAGATTGCGCACACGCTTACCAGCCCCGCCACCAGGCCCTCATCCTCCACCACAAACAGCGCGTGGTCCGGCGAGTTCATCACCAACGGGAAGGCCTCGACCCAGCCCGCGGTGTCCGCTTGTGCCTGCGCTTCCTGTCCACCCTCCTTTCCGCCACCGGAACCACCGCAGAGCGCGCTCAAGAGCCCCAAGACTCCATCTTGATCAACCATCGTCGCTCGGCGAATGTACGGTGCCATGACGGATTGTCTGTTCGCCACCGACGGCCCGAAGGCCTGCCGGAAGGAGCGATCAGCGCTGAGCAATCCGGTCGCGGCTGAAGCCTCTCCTACATCATCGGCCCCGTGACCGCCGTCACCCGTGACGCCCGTCACGTGTGCGCGGCGTGCCCGGGGCCGATACTCTCCATAGTAGCACACGATACTCGACACTTTCCCAAGCGGTCAAAGAGACCGCAGGAGTGATCTCAAATGAAAAACAAGCTCGCTCTCACAGTCGGTCTGATGGCCCTCTTGGTGGTGCTCGCCGCTCCTGCCGCGCACGCCTACGTGAACTCGCTCAACGGCATGGTCAACAGCGGCCGCTGGTACGTGAAGACCCTGTCGCTGGGGCCGAACCCCGGGACACGCACGCCCGTGGACGTGCGGATCACCGGCGGCACGGCGATGTACCCGCCGCCGCAGTGGCATATGTATCTGGTGGACGACTGGGGCCGCGTGGTCGCCTACGGTCACAACCACGTCCACGCCAACATGCTCGGCTACAACTGCCGGCTGTACATCTATAACGCCGGCGGACGGAATGCTTTCCAGGCGCAGGTAATTGTGGAATATAGCCCCACGCCCTGGGGCGGCAGCTCCTGACGGCGATCCACAGGGTTGCAGCGCTAGAGGCGAACGGCTCTCCAGCCGTTCGCCTAGTGTGTACGCTTCAGCGCGTCTGGCCCCTGTTCTCCCTTTCCCGCCTAGCCCGTGGTGCCGGGCCGCCGCGGCGGCCATATATTCTCTTTGTCAAGGCGTTTGTGAATTACCTCTGTCGACACTACGAAGTCCTTGGCGAGCCACTGCTCCACGTATTCCCTCGCGACATCAGCCATTTCGTGCAGCGCCACGCCACTCTCCGCGGCCCGCACCACCGCTGCGCGGAGTCGTTCGTCGAGCTCGTCCCTCGGTACGAGGACCAGACCTGCGAAACTGTACGCCTGATACTCCAGGCTGCCGTAGCTCCTGGCGTCAATGCTGCAGACGCACCGTTTCCAGTCTTCGATCGTCTGGAAGTCGAGCTGCTCGAAGACCTGGCGGTGCAGAACCACATGACCAAGCTCGTGCGCCAACGTGAAGCGGTACCGGTTCTCGCGGTTCTGATACACAAACTCGTCAACAGTGATCGTCGTCAGGTCATGGGAGATGAATCCATCTACCTCAAAGGCCTTCTGCAGGCCCGGGAGGGGCACGATATCAATTCCAAACTGGAACTCGACAATCTCTTCGATCGGTACGGGGATAGTCCTCGTCGGGTGGTACTTCGTCAGAAACGCTTCTGCTTGCTCGCGCAGGTCCTTGTCTGAAAACCACGCTATCTGGATGTCAGCCATTAGTTCATTTCCTCCAAATCACGTCCATCACCATGTTTCCTCCTCTGTTTGCCTGTGGTCTGTGCCGCTGTGCGTTTACGCCCGCCGGATCTTCTCGATCAGCTCGTCAAGCTCTTCATCCGGCACCTTCTGACCGCGGAGGGTCCGAAACAGGATCGGCAGCTTGCGCACTAGGTCCTCGTCGGCCAGCAGCTCCGCGGGAACCTGCCCCCGCGACGCTGCAGCCAGGTCGAAGAACTGGTACCAATCATCACTCCCTTCCTCTAGCTCCAGAGCGCGAGCATATTGCTCCAGCTTCTCTCGTGACTGCGGCGGTGGGAGTTTGCCGCGCTCCAGGCGGCTCATGTTCCCCGGATCGAGACCGTGCCTCTCGCAGAACCGCCTCAAGGTCAGCCCCAGAGCGATCCTGCGTTGCTTGAACAATTCGCCAAAGGCTTTGCTTCCCATGTGTAGCACCTCCTCTGTTGTAGATATTATACAACAGAATGGGCCTTGTGTAAACACCCGGTGCAGCGAATCGTGCAGAATGCTCCTGACGGCGATCCACAGGGTTGCAGCGCTAGAGGCGAACGGCTCTCCAGCCGTTCGCCTAGTGTGTACGGCTGCGGTGCTCCGGCTCCCTCGGCCCTCCTGTCGTTGTTCGGATTGCGAAGGAATCCGTTCCGCCGACGGAGCCGGTGACCGGCGAGCCCCCACTCAGCCAATCCTGAGCAACCGGAGCACCTCGTCATTACGGGCATCATAGCCCACTACTAAGTTAACCAGAATAGAGTGACCGTAGAGGACCGCGGCTTTGGGGCGCGAACCCATACAGTGTCTTCGGGAGGGGACCGCCGAGGGGAGGCCAATGGCCAACCACAAATACCAGCTCACTCCTGCTGCTGAGGCTGCGCAGCGCAAATGGCCGCTGCCCCCCGATCTGCGTCAACGGCTGGGCGAGTACTTTGCTTACATTCGCCCCCGAGCGCGGCAGGCGATGGCGCCGCTGCGCCGGCGCGCGCTGGCCCGGGGGCTGGCTGCCTTCTTAGCAGCCTGTGCCGAGGACCCCGAGCCCCTGGAGGCCTGGTGCTATGCGCTGGACGAGGTCTGGGACCACTTGCTAACGGACAAGGAGGCGACTGTGCAGGATGTGGCCAGCACGTCGTACCAGCAGATCGCGCACTTGTTCCGGCAGCCGCCCAGCCTGTCAAAATGGCTGTGGGAGCCGTTCGCGCACCGCGACAGCCTGGTGCTCACGCCCTCGGACATGACGCGGCACGTGCGCGACGCCCAGGCGCTGTTGCGCGTGGCCCGGCGGCTGCCGATCCTGCCCCACGGCGACGTCACATTCTGCTTCCCCGATGTGGACAAACGCAAACACGAGTGGGATCAGATGCCCACCGGCTATTCGGCCGCGTTGGTGCTGGGGCGCATCGGGCTGTATCCTCCGGTGGTGGTCAAGGCGCTTGACGATCCGCCGTACTGGATCAACTTCGTCTGCAACGTCCGGCGTCGCAAGCGGGAGTACCGGCAGATTCGCACCGAGCGCGAAGAGCCGCACCTGCACGAGCGGACCGGCAATGATAAGGTGACGCCCGCAACGCACCGCACCGATTATGCCGTGATTCGGCGCTACACGATAGACGTCGAGCAGCGGCACGTTCCGGTGTTGCAGATCTCCGGGATCTCGAGCGCCGGCACGTACATCGGCGCCCTGTGGGCTACCCAGCCGGACCTACCGCGCCTCCCGCGCGCCGTAGACCCGACCGACCCGGAATTGCGGTTTGAGGCCCTGGTCAAGGGGACCTGCAACGCCGCGGCGAACGTCTGGCAACTGGAAAGCGATATCGCGTGTCCGCACGTATACTGCGGCGACTACTCCTGGAACGGGCTCGACTGGGACCCTCTGCCCCCCTTCGTCCCGGTGCCGCACAAGATGACCATCGTGAAAGACGATGGTGCAGTGGTTGATCTCCTGGCTGACGGGCGGTCAGTGCCCCTCAAGCCCAAGTCTATTCTGTATACAATGCTGCTGACTATGTGCGAACGCACGCACAGCCACATTCACGACTGCTCCCACTGCGGGCCGCTGGGGCATGTGTCCCGCGATTGCGATGACGCCTGGCAGTCAACTGGCGCCCTCAAGCAAATAGGCAAGCGCCCCGCCGACCGCTATGGCGAGCTGCGCAAGGTGGTGGGGGCAGCCTTGCAGGCGCGTCATAGTCAATGGCGGCTCGTCGGGATCGCGATCGAGGAGAAGTCGGCGTAACCGCAGCCGCAGGATTCGTTCCTTAGTTGTAGGGGCGCGTTCACGCGCGACCTTATACTTTCGTGCACGGCTCAAGCTGAGGCGTCACCGATCACACGGAGGGCAGGGCAGCCCTGTTGCCGCAATACAGAGGACCACGAGAGATGCCTTCGACCGCGAATTTATCCTTAGTGATCCCCGTGTACAATGAGCAGGAGAACGTCGCACCTCTGCACGAGGCCCTGTGCGCGGCGCTGGACCCTCTGCCTGCGGTCGGAGCGGCCGGCTATGAGATCGTGCTGGTCAACGACGGCAGCACCGATGGCACCGCGGAGGAGCTGGACCGCGTGGCCGCGGCCGACGACCGGGTGACCGTGGTCCACCTGCGGCGGAACTTCGGCCAGACGGCGGCTCTGGCCGCGGGCTTCGATCATGCACGCGGCGCGATCGTGGTCGCGCTGGACGCGGACCTGCAAAACGATCCGGCCGACATCCCGCGACTACTCGAGAAGTTAGACGAAGGCTATGACGTCGTCAGCGGCCGCCGCAAGAAGCGCCAGGACCCCTTCCTGACCCGGCGCCTGCCCTCGATGATCGCCAACTGGCTGATCTCAACCCTCACCGGCGTGCACCTGCACGACTACGGCTGCTCGCTGAAGGCGTACCGGCGTGAAATCCTGGCCGACGTCGCTTTGTACGGTGAGATGCACCGCTTCCTGCCCGCGCTCTGCTACTGGGCCGGGGCGCGGATCGCCGAGATTGACGTGACACATCACCCGCGGCGCTTCGGCCGCAGCAAGTACGGGTTATCGCGGATCGTGCGCGTGATGCTCGACCTGATTACGGTCAAGTTCTTGCTGTCGTACGCCACCAAGCCGAGCTACGTGTTCGGCGCCTGGGGACTTCTCAGCGGCCTGGTGGGGTTCTTGCTGGCGCTCTATCTGAGCTATGACAAACTGTTCCGCGGTGCGCCGCTGGCCGGCCGCCCGGCCCTGCTGCTGGCGATCTTGCTGATGCTGATCGGGATCCAATTCATCTCCATGGGGCTGCTGGCCGAGCTCTTGACCCGCACATACTACGAGGCCCAGAACAAACACATCTACACCGTGCGGCGCGTTGTGCCAGCCGGGCGCGACGGGGCGGCCGCGGAGCCATGAGCTCGACCCGCGAGCAGGCCGGTGGCCCCGGCGCACGGGCGGGGCTGAACGTTGGCACACTGGGCGCGCTCGTTACGGCGCCCGCACTGCTGGCGGCGACGGCGGCGGTGTGTTACGCCGCCTGGACGCAGGTCGCCCAGGCACCGGACTTCCCCTTCGGCTCCGATGAAGGCCTGCACGCGACCTGGGCCTTGGCCACCGCGCGCGACCTGGCGCATGGCGACCTGCGGGGGCTGCTACGGGACACGTGGGCGCAAGGGCGCTGGCCCGTTGTGTTCAACTTCCTGCAGGCGCCGTTCCTCCTCCTGCTGCCCGTGGCGCCGGCCAGCCATCGGGCTGCGACGCTCGCCTATCTGCCCCTGGCGGTGTTCGCCCTATACTGGCTCGCCTGGGTCGCGTCCCGCCGGGCCGCGCGCGCCGGCTCCACCAGCCTAGCCTGGCTGGCCGCCTTCATCGCGGCAGCCCTGGCGCTGTGCTCGCCCTTGTTCGTATCGCTAGCTGCCTGCGTGTTTCTCGAGGTCCCCGGGATTCTGCTGATGGCTCTCACGTACGCTCTGTACCTGCGTGCGGCCCCTCAGCAGGCGCCGCGCGCGTGGCTCCGGCCCGGGATCGCGCTCTTGCTCACGCTGTTCCTCAAGTGGCAATACGGCCTCGTCGTCGGAGGCGCGCTGGCGCTGGA
>JALGUG010000041.1 GCA_029820995.1 Candidatus Zipacnadia bacterium | reverse complement strand
GTCCCTCGGACAAGGCTGCCACAGCGCCCGTGCAGTCGAGCCCGACGTTGACACCCAGGCCGTGGGTTGCGTCCATCAGGAACTGACGCCGCTGATCGGCGTCAAGGTCCCCGGTGTTGATTGTCGCTGTGGCGCCAAAGTCCTCACACAGCTTCAGCCGCTCAGCGTCGGCTCCGGTGCCCATGACGAACACCTTGCTCGCCCCCGCACACAAGGCGAAAACTAGGCAGAAGATCCCCACCGGGCCCGGGCCGACAATCAACACACTGTCGCCGCCCTGGATGCCCGCCTGCTCCACCGCGTGCGCCGCGGTGGCGCCCGAGCACGTCGCCGGCACCAGCACCGCAGCATCGGCCTCCTCGGGCAGCTTGATCATGTGCGCGCCGGCCCGTAGGTGGAGGTACTCCCCGTAGCAGCCCACGAAGTGCGGCGGGTCCGTGCAGCCCAGCGAGATACCGTAGGTCTGGCGGTGCGGGCACAGAGCGGGTTGCTTCTTAATCACGCAGTAGTAGCACTTCCCGCACATGATGCCGCGCTCCCAGACCACTTTGTCGCCCGGCTCAAGCTTCCGGCCAAAAACGTCGAACTTCTCGCCCTGCGTGTCCGCAATCCGGCCGATCCCCTCGTGACCCAGGATCATTGGCAGTGGCGTCCGCGGGTCCTTGCCCCGCCACATGTGCACATCGGACCCGCACACCCCCGCCGCGAGGATCTTGACCAGCACCTCGCCCTCCGCCAGCGGCTGGACCTCGAACTCACGGCCCACCAGCGGCTCGTTGAAACGCTCTAGCACGACAGCCTTGGCCTTCACGAACCCTCCTCCTCGAGCGGTGCTCGCGCACGCTCAGTAGTCCCAGATCTTCACGCCCGTGATGCCTTGCGGCATCATCCACGCAGTCTGCTGCCGCAGCTTGTAGGCCTTGGCGTGCCCGTCCGCCAGGGCGACGTTGCAGACCTTGTTGTGGCGGTCTGAGAGGAAGCCGTCCACATAGCGGTTGGCCTCGACGACGTAGCTTCTCGGGGCCGTCGAAGAGGCATCGTGGTCCGTGTCCGCAAAGAGCAAGGTTACCGCCGGCTCCCTGATGCGGGACAGGGCCACAACCTGGCCGAGATAACGATTGTACCCCAGGCGCAGCGCCTGCGTGTACCCGCCGTCCCAGCGGAAGCGGTTCGACGGACAGTTGAAGATCTGCATATTCTTCACATACGGCATCAGCACCGAGTGCCAACGTCCCTCGGCCGTTGACCCGTCCGGCCATGTCATCTGCGTCGTGCCGAGCGTATAAATCAGGCAGACCTCATCGTAGTCCTGCGCGTACATCTCCCACGCCAGGGCGAGCTGCTTGAGGTTCGACAGGCAGGAAGCTTGCCGCGCTTTCTCCCGGGCGCGAGAAAACACCGGAAACAGAATAGCGGCGAGTATCGCAATAATCGCGATGACGACCAAGAGCTCGATCAGCGTAAAGCCTCGCTGACCCATGGCAGACCTCCACCGTGCCGGGCAGGCGGGGATTGCAACGCCCGCCTGCCCGGAAGCGTCATTGTCTCCTTGGGGCCCAACAGCCGGCCTGTCCCCCCACAAACTTACATCGCCTTGTTGATGATGTCGCTGACCGAGACGATCCCCTGAACCTTGCCCTCGAAAATCACCGGCGCCCGTGACAGGCCGAAATTCGCCATCAGTCGAGCGACGTACTTGACATCGAGGTCCGGGTTCACAACGACGAGCGGCTTGGACATGATCTCATGCACTTTGACGGCTGCAGCGTCCCGCCCTTGAGCCAGGACGGCATAAGCGATGTCGCGCTGCGTAATGATGCCGTAGGCATCGTCCGGATTGCGACGGTCAACGACCAGGGCACGCACGCCCTTGGCCTTCATTTGAGCTACGGCGTCGGCCACAGTCGCCTCTCCGTCAATGCTAACGACCTCAGTCGTCATAATGTCCCTGGCTGTCGGCATCCTGCTCACCTCCGCACAAACTTGGTCACTTCCTCAATCCCTCTAGACAAGACAACAGCCAAAGCTCACCTCCCCGGGCTTCCAGCCCTGGCCCTCGGGCTGCCCGCTCGCTCCGTCGCAGCCTCGTGTCGTCCCTGGCCAATTCTCATTTCGCCGCCGTCGCGCCGGTTCCTGTTGACGCTGCAGAAGTTTTGGTCCAAGATCCCTTGCGCACCGGATCACTCACTCGCGCCCCCTTCTCTTGCTCAGACCAAGTCGCCCTTGCGGTCGCTGTGCTCGCGGCCTCGGGCCCCGGTCGTTGCCCGCTGGGAAACGACACCAGCACGCGCTGCCCAGGGGCCAAAGCCGATCGGATTTCGGTAGGTTCGGCCCTCCAATGGCGACTGCAGGAGCACAAACCAAATATGGGGATATAACTGTTGACAAACTGTGGATAACTGCCAAGCCGCCGCTCTGTAAGACAATCTGTCCTCGAATTGAGCCTTAACGACTCCACATTATGTCACCATGATGCACACTTTACCAGCCAGTCGCCTGGCAAATGGTCAAATGCGAACGAGGCTGGCACTAAATACCAGAAACCACCCCTTGACTCCAGTGCCGACTCTCGAGTAGAGTTGATGTAACGCAAGCTTGAACCCACCGCGACAGCATACCTGACCTGGCCATGCGCACCGATCATCACCCGCTCGAACGCGCCAGTGACCGCGAGTCTGGATCCGAGGCCGGACGTGACCGCGTTCTGAGGGCTGTGGCCCTGGCAGTGGTCGGCGGCTACCCCCGCGAGGTGGCCGCCAAAGAACTCCGTGTCTCTCCGACGACCATCTCACGCTTGATCGCGAGGGCGCGCGAACTAGGTGTCATCGAAACCGTGGCTGCCGAGTATCGGTCGCTGGTCGCAGACCACGCTCGCTCACTGCGTCGTGAACGACAGCTCCTGGGGGTCTATTCCCGCTTCGGCCTGAAGAAGGCCGTGGTGGTTGACGCGCCGTCTTACAACTCCGGCGAAGAGCCTCCACTCGAAGCTCGCCTGCGACTGATCGGCTCTCAGGTTGCCTCTTTCTTGGAAGCCTTGCTGAGCGAGTTCGGCGAGTCAACACCGACCGTCATCGCCACGAGCTTTGGGAAACACCTTCTCGCGGTGGCCGAGCAAGTGCGGTCGGCCCGCACCTACGGGAACCTCATCGTCGTTCCCACACTGGGCGCCAATGCGGTCAAGCCTCCAGCCAACGAGGCGCGCGTTGATCTGCGCCGTTCGCCGTTCCGGCATGAGGAGGACGATGCCAACACCATCGCCGCAAAGCTCGCCTCCGGGCTCGGAGCGCACCAACGCTGCCTCACTCTCTCATTGCCGGGGCTCTTGCCTCCCAAGGCCACTGAGACGGAGACGGCTCTCGAAGTCACGCGAGCGCTTATCTGGGACGAGCCCAGCCACAGGCTGGTGTTCGGCCGCCGGGAGGATTGGGTCAAGGGCACACCCACCGGATTGATGGCGCATGCCATGGCGGTCCTCATGGGCGTGGGTACGCCGCGCGACCCGGCGTGGCATCGGTTGACCAACCAGCTAACTGCAGACGAACGCGAAGTCATCCGCCGGATGTGCGGTGATCTCAATGTGCACCCGTTTGCCGACTCCAAGGAAGCTGGCGACGAGACGGCAGCGCTCCGCCAGATGCGCGAGCGCATCGTCGGCCTGAACCTGGAGCAGCTCAAGTGGCTCGGCGCTCACAACGTCGAGTACGAGTGGATTGATGAGGCCGGCGCTAGACGCAGCGTGTCGCGGCCGCGGCACATCGTCGGTGTCTGCAGCGGTGGAGAGGACAAAGCGCGGGCCTCACATGTGGCGTTGAAACACGGATTCTTCAACGCCTTCTTCTGCGATTCGTATACCGCAGAACTCATGCTGGGCTTTGCCGCAGAGGACGGCCTAACAGAACAGGTGCAGGAGGGAGCGCCACGCGCGGCGAACAACTCATGAGCAGTGTTGACCCCGCCGGCACATGTGGCGTTGCCGGGAGAAGATACCATGGAACGTAAGTGAGACGAGCTGTGGGGGCAGCTCGCCTCACCAATTGGCGTCAGACAGGGTCCCCGGTTACGCGCGCCGAGACCTTCGCCCACCCTATCGGACAGGCGAGCTGCCTTTCGCCGAACCGCATATTAGCACGCGTGGCGAGCCGCGTCAAGCGGAGCGCCACACCTCGGCGGAAGTTCCCCCTGCAGCACTTGACCTGATCCGACGCACCGATGGGCCGTACCGCCCGGCGCACGAAACCCTCGACTCCAGCCTGTAAGACAATGGCCTGGATGGCCGTTGTACTTGAATGGAGGAGGGTAGCGATGGCAGTGCCCGATCTGTGTCAGGAGCTCGTGCCTCTGCTGGAGAACTGCAAATTGATCGCTGTCAACGTTGGAGAGGACGGCGGCACCCAACGCGCCCTCGTGTACATTGCCACAGCCGACACGCGGTTCTGCGTGTTCGACTTCCGGCTCGCGACCGGCAGCCCCAGCGCAAGAATCGAACAGTTCAAGCGCTTCCTTCGGCCTGGCCCTTCGCGGGGCGTGCAGACGCACTGGATCCTGATCGGACTCGACTGCTTGGGGGATAAACTGTACCACTTCCTCCGCGATCTAGCCCTACTCGTACCGTACCAACCCGACCTTCAGGTCATCGCGGCCATCAGCCCAACCGTCCCGCGCACTCCCTCGGGCTGGCGGCGCCTCCCTTTTGTTGTTGCCGACCAGACTGGCATCGCGGAACTCGCTCGGGCCCATGGATTTCGCATCGGGGTCAACGCCAGTGCCGACATCCGGGAACTGGTCGGCGCTTCCCCGGTACTCATTGATCACCTCATCTGCCTCGCCGCTGAAGATATCTCGCCGGGGGGCCGGATCGAACAGGAGCACGTTCAGTTGGCCCGTCAGAAACTGCTGGCTGAAGCCGAACGGCCACCGGTCTCCTGGTGGAAGCAGATCATCACTGATCACCGAGAGCTATGGCCCGACCTTGAGCTGCTAACGGCCCCCCCGTACCGTTTCGTCGTCCCTCTGGACCGTGTTGCAGAGGCCCTCGAATGCGGATTGCTCGCCCGCTATCCGGATAACACAGTCCTATTCAGTTGCAAACTGGCACTAGAGCTCTTCCTGCGGTATCGGCACCACAGCTCCGTGCTTAAGCTTCAGACCAGAAGTGGATGGCAAGTCATCCGGCACGACGAGCTGGCTGATTGCGCGAAGCGATTCGACCTCCTAGTCTACGACCGGGGCCAGGCCTATGTCCGCGGGCGTAAGATCATCGAGCGCAAGGACGTTAAGTTCATTGTGGTTCAAGCTCTTGTGGAACATGCCCTCGACTTCGCGGACGCGGTCGTATCTCATCAGGAGCTTTACGAGCGTTCGCGACCAGGCCGGTCCAGCGACGATGTCGAGCAGACCATCCGGCAGGACATCGTTGCCCTGCGCAGGACCCACTCGGCGCTCCGCGACCTGGTCGTGACCTCTCGCGGCCAGGGCTACGCCATCAAACCAGAGGCCAAGATCGCCCTTGTGCGCACCCGGGACAACACCTTCTATGCGCACTAGCGTGAAAGCACGTGCGCCTGTTGCCCGGCTGCTCCATGCTGATTCGCATGGACATCCGGACCGGGGCGAGCGACGATAGACAGGTAGGTGCTCATCATGCTTCGAGCCACAGCGGGCGACCAGGTTCTACGGCTCAAGCCATTGACGCGCATTGGCTCCGGTGCCGGCAACGACATCGTTCTCGATGCGGCCGGCATACTGCAGCACCACGCCTCAATCGTGCAAGCCGAAGGACAGGAGATCCTCATTTCAGCGTGCGACGACGATACGGTGGATGGACGGGCGCTCATCGCGGGCATGCGCGTGCTTTCCGGAATAAGGAACCGCCTGCGGCTGGGGGGCGAACCGCTGGTGCTCGAACGGGTAACCGGGCCACGAGTTGAGGAGTACGATCCCGCTCGGCACACGCAGGAAGCCTGCGCCGTCTGCGGTAAGCGCTTCCAGCCGGGTAACGCGGTAGTCTTCTGCTATTCATGCGGCGCCGTGGCCCACCACCAATTCTGCGTCGAGAGCACCGAGAAGTGTTTCCGCTGTCAGGCCAGGCAGGAGTAAGGACCGTGCGACGGCATCTGCGCAAGATTGTGCGCCATGGCAACGACCGTCTAGACCGCGTCCGCAGAGCGGGTGGCGATCGCCTCCAGCACGCCCTCCTGATACTCGTCGGGGCAGGCATGAGTGGAGCGCATCTTAGCGAGGCCTGCCCGGTGGGTGACAGTGTCATTGTTGACGACGACATCATCACCGAGACCACGCTTATGGTGCCATCCTACACGGAGCCGGGCGCGCCCAAAGCGGCCGAGCTGGCCCGCCGCCGAAACCACAAGCTGCCGCACTGTCGCGCCGTGGCCTTCGTCGGCCGAGCCGAGTGGCTCGGGCAGGGCTTCTGGGCGTATGCCGCACAGCGCGGAGCAGTGATTCTTGATTGTGTAGACCGAGCTGCCACGCGGCTGTTCCTGGCGCGAATGGCCACGCTCGCATCGTTGCCCATGGTCACGACCGGACTCGGAGGTCGCCGCGTGGCCGTTCGCGCTTGGCCGGCAGATCCGCACGCGGCCTGCGCACGTTGCCTTGGGCTGCCGGACTCGCTGGAGAGCGAAAGCTGCACCGGGCGGCCGCTGAACCTGCCCGATCCCGATCCCACGATTGCCGTCATCGGCGCCGGCGCGCTGGCCGGCGCGCTGGCTGTGGAGATGGCGACCGGCCTCATCACCGGGCGGATCACTGAGGCGGTGGAGGTTCGCGCCGACCTGACCAACGGCCTCAGCGTGTGGCGCAGCACCATCCCGGCGGCACCGGATTGCGATCACCGACCGGCACAGTGGCTGGCCGAACGCGACGTTTGCGCAGCAAATAGCGAGGTCCCACTGGGCCAATTCTTCGCGCGCGCGAAAGAGGACCTGGGAGCGCAGCCCGTACTGCTCCTCGAGCACACCGAGCAGAGGCTGGAGTGCCCCTGTGGCCATGTGGAGGAGCGTTTGTGGGCCATGCAGCGCCATTTCGAGTGCCCTCAATGTGGCGGAACCAGTGTCATCGGCACGGCGCGGGGGCCGACGGAGATCACGGAGGATCTCCTGCCGCCGGACGGCACTCCAGCCTCGCTCGGCCTGCCCCTGTGGCCCATTCTCACCTTCCGCGCGGGCCGCCGGCAGGTCCATTACGAGCTCCGCGGCGATGCACCCGCGGTGCTGGGAGCTGAGTGGCGTGACACCTGATAACATTGAAGCCCAGCGGCAAAGCTACCTGCGTCGGCACTTCGAGTCCGTCGTGGCCGCGACGAACGATCCCTCCAGTCCGGTTCGTCTGGCCCAACACGGCAGCTTGCCCCAGACCGGCGACCAGTGCTTTGGCGTCGAACTCGACATCCCTACAGTTCGATACACCGACGACGAGCTGAGCGGATTAGCTCGCGAGCGCAACATTGGGGCACTGCTACGGCTGGGCGCTGCCAAGATCCACGACAGCATGGTCGGCCTCGATGCAGGTCCGGTCCACGTTGCGGTTCGGCTGCCGGACCACCCGGACCAACGCCCGGAGGTCGTGATGGTCGGCCTTTCAGCCACGATTGCCCACCCGCACACCATTGGCCACAACATCTGCATCGTGGACCAGTGGCGGCGCGACATGACTGTACGCCAACTGCTCGAAAACCTGGCCGATTGCCTCGTGTTCACGCCGGGCACTTATTCGCTGGCGCCGCGGAATGCTCTGAATCCGGCCGCCTCCGAGTTCTTCGCCCGCCAGCACAAGTTCGAGCTGCCCCTGGCCAACCTGGCACGGCGCCCTGTGGCTCCCCGAGCGCCCGGTCTCAGGGTACTGCACCGGGAGGTGGACTGACATGACGGACACTTCGACCGCAGCACGTCACGTCGTGGACCGCCTTGCACAGGTGCTGGCGCGTTCCGGTGCCTTGCAGGGCCTCAAGCAGGTCCGCGAGCAGCCGCCGCGCTGGACGGCTTCGCTGCTCGCCGGCAATCAGCGGTGCAAGCTGGTCGCCGAGGCCGACGAGTCCGTGCTGCGTCTTCTGGTCGAGGTTGTGGCCCGGGAGCGGCTCGGGAAGGAGGTGCAGCCGATCGGGCAGCGAGCGTGTGAGGCCTTTGTGACGCGACTCAACGAGCAGTTGCGAGCTCCCTTTCGCTTGGAGCTCACGGCGGCCAGGGCAGTCCTCGGGGTCGAGATGCCGGCCACCGACAGCGCCTTGTTCGCCGAGCGCCTGGCGACGCTGAGCGACCTGGCTCGTCTGATCGCGCCGCTGGTGAAGGCTCTCCTGACCAGCTCAACGCTCGCCGAAGAATTCCTGGCTCTGCACAAAGAGCCTGTGCCAGCCGGGACATCCACCAAAACGGGAGGTGAACCAAGGTGAGCAAATACGATCAGCCGTTCGACGAAGTCGGCGCCCAGGACGTGGACGAAATTGAGGCCCGAATCCATGACGAGTCGGGCAAGCTCATCGCCACGGCCGCGATTGACCGAGACCTGAAGGTCTCCGAAATCGCCGCCGACGCGCCGGCACTGGGCTTGCCGAGCGGGACCTATGGCGTCTACGCGCGGCCGCCGGACGATGGAAGCACGTCCGTGCGCCTCGACCCCGGTCAGACGCTGGGAAACGCCTTGAGCGATTCCGGTGTCGGCCTGGGCGAGCAGCCAAGCGTGGACCTCACGCTCGCGCCCGAGCTCACCGGCAACTGACCTCCCTTGGGGAGCCGGGCGCCGGCCTCCTTCCCGGGCGGCGCAGGTTCCCGGCTCCCCGGGGCGCTCAGTGCTCTGTAAGACCGAGCAGCATAAGGGCGTTTGAAGGAGTAGAAAGCGGAAAGAGGGGACTCAAATGGCGGCGTCGCCGGAGAAAGCACCGATGCAGCAGTACCTCACGTTTGCCTTTACCGGAGGACCCGACAAGCGGCAATTCCGCCGGCCGGTGCCCAAGTACGCCCTGGAGCCTCTGGCCACCGAGCAAGCGCTGATCGCCCTGCCCCTCGTGCCCTGCGACGGCGAAAGCGAAGCAACAGTGGTGCCGCTGGTCACGCCCGACCAGCCCGACGAGGTCGCCGCGCTGCTGGCCTGTGTGCACGTGAACGGGCACCTGGTGACCCGCCAGCCCATTCCCGTTGAGTGTGAGGCCTTGGAGGGGAGCGCACAGGATTGTTGGCTTGAGATCATCCAGCACGAGGGCCTCGATGAGAAAGCGCGTGCTGTCTACCAGATCGGTCTCGATGGTAGCCCACCCCAAGTGGCGCCCCGCGCAGCGCGCGGCCTGCGCATCCTCAGCGGTGGCGTCACTGATCGGACCTGGAAGCTCAGTGGCGTGCCTCACCGCCCGCTGACCGAGTTGATTGAAGCCGCCCAGCTCATCGGCACGATCTCCCGCGGCAACTGCGCCAAGCTATTCATCAAGAGCGCCTTCGACCAGGTCAAGGAGCACGTCCACAGCGACATCGAGCGAGAGGCCATGGGCACGCTCCACGGCCGCCTATTCTACGACTGCCAGATCCAACGCGCCTTCACCGTTGTGCTCAAAGCACACCCGCTTCTGAGCGCGACGGTACAAGCCGACGAGACCAGCGTCACCGCGCCACCCGAGGCGCTCGATGAGGTCGTCAACGAGGAGCTCCCTCTACTCGGCGTGTACCACACGCACATCGTGGAAGACCCTCAGAATATCCGCGTCGCGGCCATCTCGCCGACCGACAAGCGCCTGATTCGTCATCGCCTGGCCGCGGCCTGGAAAGGCTCACTGATTATCAACGTGGCCGGCACGGACGACAGCACCACCGCCTACATGTTCTACTCGTGGCAGAGAGGCGAAGTTGTCGCCGAGCCAGGCCTCGCCGTTGTCCCCGATCGTACTGCTGAGCAGGTTCTCACTGGAGGTGTGTCATGCCGGACCAGCCCCTCGGCGAACGCTTGATCGCCTATGTGCAGATGACGGAGGAGCAAGCCGCCCGGAAGGCTCGGGAGCGCAAAGCGATCCTCTCACAGATCAACAGCATTGAGCAGTTCGCTACGATGCTGGACGTATGCGACGCAATCTATGCGCGCGGTCAAAAGGAGCGCGCCCAGCTCGCCAAGCTGCTGGACGACTTGCAGAAGGGTCCAAACACGCTGGTGCCGATCAAGCGGGTCTTGTCGGGGCAGAACGCGCTTGTCGTCTCCCACCGCGGGGAGTACGACCGGGTCAGCATTCTCACCGGCGAAAACGGCGAGCCGGTCATCCAAGACCCCTTTGTGGGCCAGGCCGTGTGGCTCGATCCATCCTCGGCCTTGGCTATCGAGGCCGACGCGAACGTATTTGAGTGCGAAGAAGAAGGCATCATCTTGGGCCTGGACGACACTGGCACACGTGCCAAAGTGGACTGGGGCGCCAAAAGTGGCGGCACCAAGTGGGTCACGTTGGCTCAGCCACTGGTCGCGATCAACGGAAAGCTCGGCCGCGGCACGCGCATCCTGGGCAGCTCCCGCCACGGGCTTGCCGCCGCCCTCGCACCGAAGATTGATGAGGAATCCCACGCCAAGGGGCGGGTCCAGCGGGCGCTCCGCTTCGGCGGTTGTCACAAAGTGCGCCGGCAGGTTGAGCAATATGTCATCGAGCCGCTCAGCCGACCGAAAGACTTCCTCGACCGAGACAAGATGGGCTTCCCCATCTTCATCATTTGCCAGGGAGTCACCGGCTTGGGCAAGACATACTCCATGCAATGGGCCGCCCAGCAGATACCCGACTGTCTGTTGCTGGAACGTGCTCCTCATCACTATCGTCAGCCCGTCTTCGGCAGCAGTGAGGGTGCGGTCAAGGCCGATGGCTACTATGTGGCTGAGATGGCGCAGGAACGCCCGGTGCTGTGGGTGATCAACGAGGGCGACGTCATCGCCACCAGTCGCACCCAGCATGAGTTCTCCTCGGTCCGCTCGACCCTCCAGGCCATCACCTCGGCGCTGCTCAACGTGATTGATGACTTGCGGTACCACTACCCGACTGCTCCGGTCGTACTGGCCATTACAACCAATCTCCCTGCGGAGATTGACTTTGCCTTGCGCAACGATCATCGCCTCACCGCGACGCTCAAATATGAATACCTCCAACCCGACGAGGTGCACGAGGTGCTGGAGGTTCACTTCGAACGCCTCGAGCTCGATGACCACCAGGAGGCATGTCTCCGCGCCGCCGACCGGCTGACGGACCGCTCGTGCCCGTTGGTCGAGTGCAAAGTGGATGGTGAAGACCACCACGTCTTCCTCCCCGACATGCTCTCGCCCGCCTTGATCTATGGCGTCGCGCAGACGGCGAACATGAAAGCCACACATGATGCTGACAACGGCAAGCGCAAGGTGCGCTGGGAGCACATCAACGCCGCCATTGACGAGCGCGTCATGGCCCTGGGCGATCGGCTGCGCGAAAACCGGGGCAACCTGGATGAGATGCTGCCGGACCTCCAAGGTAAGCGCGTCACCGATATCACCGTCGTCTGGCAGGAGCATGCCGCAGAAGCCGCTCTGGCATAAGGCCGCACCAAGACGAGGTACTACTGCAATGCCCGACAACGAGAAGAAGGAATTCGAGTTCACCGATAAGGCTCAGACGGCGCTGCAGAACGCCCACACCATCCAGGTGGAGCGCGGCGACATGAACTTCACCGCCATCCATCTCTTGGCGGGAACCGTCGAGGCTAGTGTGGAGGAGACGCCGCTGGGCCGATTACTGCGCGACTGGGAGATCGAGCGGGCCCGCTCTCTGGATGAGCTGCTCAAACAGGCCGGCGCCGACCGCGTGTTCGTTCGCTTCGATCGCCGCACAAACCGCGTTGTCCTGCATCGCTCCCAAGGCTCCCAGGACCAGAAGATACTGTTCGTCGAGGCGCGACGCTTCGCCCAACGCAGCGGCCGGACCGCTATTGATCTGCCCGACCTGTTCCTCGCCTGCCTACAGGACCACCGCATCCGCCGCTGGCTCGCGGACTACGTTGAGCGCTCACCCGACGACCTCTGGCGCCGGGCCCTCGAAGTCTGCCGCGGAACCGGCGTGGCGCAACTCGACGAGCTGTTCCCTGACACGCCGCTGCTCAACGAGTACGGCGACGACTTGACCTATCGCGCCCAGGAGCTCGACGTCCTCATCGGCTACCAGCAGCAGCTTCACCTCTTGATCCGCGGACTGATGTCCCGCCGCAAGCGCAACGTCGTCCTGGTCGGCGAGCCCGGCGTCGGCAAATCGGCCTTGGTGGAGGGCGGCTTGGCCAAGACCATTGCGGCCGCCGAGGTGCCCCCGTGCTTGAAGGGCAAGCGCGTCATTGCCTTGCATATGGGCACACTGCTGGCCGGCACCAAGTATCGCGGTGAGTTCGAAGAGCGACTCCGAGGCATCCTGAAAGAAGCCAGCCGCCCCGAGAACAACGTGATCATGTTCCTGGACGAGCTGCACACGGTCCTGGGCGCCGGCTCGGCGGAGAACCAGACGCTCGACGCCGCCAACATGCTCAAGCCTCTGCTTGCCCGCGGCGAGCTGCAAGTCATCGCAGCCGCCACGCCCGAAGACTACCTGCAGATCGAAAAGGACCGCGCCTTCGTCCGGCGCTTTACCCGTGTGGATGTCCCGGAGCCGACGCCCGCTGAGACCGTTGAGATCCTGAAAGGGGTGCGGCCGGCGTACGCGGAGTTCCACCATGTGGACATTGTAGACGAGGCGCTGGAGACCGCGGCGCGGCTCGCGGACCAGTTCATCAATGACCGCTATCAGCCGGATAAGGCCATTGACCTGGTCGACATCGGAGCAGCCACCGTGCGGCTGGCGGCTAACGATCAAGATGAGCGTGACCGCCGGCTCACCGAAGCCGACGTGCGCGGCTTAGTGGCCGAACTCACCGGCATCCCCGTGGACGCCATGAGCTCCGACGTGGCCACGCGCATCAATCGTCTCCGGGAGGTGCTCGACCGCCGCATCGTCGGCCAGGACGCGGCCAAAGACGTCCTGATTCAGGGGGTGACACGCCACCTGGCCGGCATGGCCGGCCTGGACAGCAAGCCTGCCCGGCCGCTCTCGCTGCTGCTGGCTGGCCCGACCAATGTCGGCAAAACTGAGATGGCCAAAGCAACCGCTGAAGGCCTGTTCGGCGACGAACAAGCCATGGTGCGGCTGGACATGAGCGAGTACATGGAGCGCCACACCGTCTCCCGGCTGGTCGGCGCGCCTCCGGGTTATGTCGGCTACGGGGAGGGCGGCGCCTTGACCGAGCCGGTGCGCCACCGCCCCCACTGCGTCGTCCTGCTCGACGAGGTGGAGAAGGCGCACCCGGAGGTGCTCAACGTCCTGCTGCAGATCCTGGAAGACGGTCGTCTGACGGACCGCTCCACCGGGCGGACCGCCGACTTCTGTAACTCGGTGGTCCTGATGACCTCCAACCTGGGGGCAGAGGCCGTGATGAAAGAGCGCCACATCGGTTTCGACACCCTGGCCCAACGCGAGCAGCCAACGGTCAAAGTGGACAAAATGATCGCGGCGATCCGCAAGCAGATCCGCCCCGAACTGTTCACGCGGCTGACCATCGCCGTCTGCGACTTCCTGACCGTCCCGGAACTGCGCCGGGTCTGCGAACTTTACCTGGGACGGCTCCCCTATCAGGTGCGCTTGCACTGGAAAGAAGAGCTCTTGGCGCATCTCGTGCCCGACGACTACGACGTGCGGGGCGGCGGACCAAGAGATCTGCGCCGCAAAGTGGAGAGCGACATCGAGACGCCTCTGGCTGAAGCGCTTTGTGACGGTAGCCTGAAACCCGGCGATCACGTTCAGTTGGCCGTCGAGAACGGGCAGGTGACCTTCGAGGCGACCTCGCCGAACGGTGAGGAGGATGAACTCGAGACGGTGTGCTGATAACTCCGCCCCGTCCAGCCAAGATTGATGGGAGGCACAAAGACGATGGAACATGACAGCATGACCCTGGAGCACATTCAACCGCAGGATGATCAGCGTGATGCCGATCGGCCGGCCCGCCCGGCGATCCAGCTCCCGACCGATACGGTGTCGGTTACGATTGACCTCGGGTCCGGTGGCCGACGCACCGTAGAGTTGCCCGCGGATCAGGTGGAGGGTCGGTCGGCCGACCAGATCTTCGGTCTGGCGCTGGAGATGCTGGACAACGCCTCCGACTACGATACCCGCGTGTTCGGCGATCACGCCCGAGCACGTTACCGCCGTCCCGACGCGTCGGTGGAAATCCAGATGGAGGGCGGCCCCTGTGCTCCCACCACGCGCGACAGCGAAGTGCGATTGGGCGAGCGACGGACGCTGCGCTACCGCCTGGGCATGGACCACGTGGGCGGCGCTTGAGCCGCACCGCGCACAAGCCAACGTTGCCCGCTCGCACGCGGTGGCCAATTCGCCCCCGACGGGTACCTGGCCCAGCCGACCATCTGCGCCTGGCGGTGCAAAACGATGAGACGGAACCGCAACCAAAACCCCACGGGTCTAACCCTCGGCCTCCTGTGCAAGAACGGCATCGCCGCCTGGGACGAAACGAAGTACTACCAGGTCGGCATACGGTTCTCGCGCCGACGACCGGACCCCTTCTCCGTGGCCATCGGCGGGGGGCGCGTGCTGCTGCGCCCCTGCTGCAACGTGGACCAGGTCTTCAGCGACTGCTGGCACGCCTATTGGGCGCGCGAGATTGGCGCCCTTCCCGAACTCGAACGCTGCCTGCCTCCCGCCGACCCCGGCGGCATGGAGCGTGCTCTGCAGCTCGCACGCTGTCTGGAAATCATAGACGATCTGGTGAAACAACTTGACCTTGTCGAAGCCGGAGAGCCCCTCGATGGTCGCAAGCCACTGCAGTCCTCGCTGCCCGAATCCATGCGCACTCTGATGGGCGATCCCCCTGCCGCCGGCGCCCCGGGGCCCGAAGTCCTGCGCGGCCCACACCTGTTGTGGTTCGATCGCGTCTATCCGCTCGTGCGCAAATCCCCCCGCACCAAAGGCAACTCCCAGGCGCTCCGGGTCGTGCTCGAGAGCGGCGAGTATCTCACTCAGCAGAACGGAGCGCTGACTTCGGCCGAGATGCACGACGCCTGGACCGCCTGGGTCGCGTCCTGGTTGCCCTCCCGCGCAGCCCGCGAAGACCGGATTGCGCGAGTGCGCAGGAAAATCGTGCGGTCCCTGCGCAAGTTCGACAGGCACCTCGCGGATCGCCCGCGCGAGGGTGTTGAGTATCTGCTCTACACCAGTCCCTCGACCTGGGAAATCCGTTACGGCGTCCCCGAAACCGGCGAGCCCTATGTCGCCCTCGATGTCAGCTCAGGCGGTCCGTATATCGTGGAGGACGAGCACGGCGCCTTCTACGAGTTCCCCGACTGCCGCGTCGGATTCCAGTTGGGCCTGGCGGCCCTGTCGTGCCTATGCGGCCCGGAGTTCGTCCTGAGGCATCGCCTAATGCCCCAAGTGACCAAACCATCGCGCTATTCGCACATGTTTGTGGACGCCGGCAGCACGGTCTGCCTGGACGATTGGTTAAGCGACGACTACCAATGGCCCGCGCGGAGCACCGTGGCGATGATCCAGATCGCTGAGCAAACCGGACACATCCTGAGGAGCGGGTACGTCGGCCACGCGGGGCGCCTGAAGTGCAGCCCGCATCGCGAGGCCCGCCGCTGCGGCCGCCGCAAAATGACCCTCGCGGAGGCCCGGAGCAGCGGCCTGCCCGTCTATCGCTTTGAGCGCCCCATGGGGAACCCGCAGCGTCAACGTGCACGCTAGGAGGACGAGCATGAGTTTCTCCAAAGACGCAAAAACCGAAGCGGAGCAGCTTCTCGGTCAGCCCATTCCCTTGCCGCGCGTCTTAC
Source organism: Candidatus Zipacnadia bacterium (assembly GCA_029820995.1). Taxonomy (GTDB): domain Bacteria; phylum Armatimonadota; class Zipacnadia; order JALGUG01; family JALGUG01; genus JALGUG01. The sequence continues at coordinate 22,373 of JALGUG010000041.1, read as the reverse complement.
GGCTGACCCCCCGTTTCCACCAGGAGTTCCGCCTGATCAATGATATCATGGAGCAGGACGGGCGCCTTAAGGGCCGCGAGTTCTACGTCCTCTTAGTCGCCGAGCGCGATGCTCTTGACCGCGTGACGCGCGTCGAGCTGCCCGCGCAGCAGGCGAGCCACGGTCGCGTCACTGCCGACAGCGAGTCAGTGGCTCAGATCGCCGCCCGCCTGCAAGAATCGAACGACCGCGAGGTTCTGATCGGCAGTGCCCACTGGCATCCCGGTGCGCTCAGTGGAACCGGCTTTCTGTCGCCCCAGGATATGGAACTGCTCAACACCATGGCCGAGGAGATGTCGCCCCAGCTCCTCGAATTCATCCCCGCCGCCGAAAGACCAGTCAAGCAGTGCTCCCTGCGGCTCACTCCGCACTCTGAACTGCGCCTCGATGGCGACCCCATCGCTCCTTCGCTGCTTGGCGTGACCCCGGACCACAGCGCCGTGCTCAGCGTCAGCGAAGTGCACCTGCAGGAGCCACAGGCGCAGAGTATCGTGCACGCCATCGTAAACGCCGGCGAGAACTACTTCGGGAGATGTCTCGTCACTCGCTATTGCCCCTCGATTGTGTGCCGGGCGCCCAAGCGGACCATCGAGCCCATCACCATCGAGGTCGAATCCGCGTCGGAGAAGGCCCAACTCCGGGTGGACCGAAGCCTGTGGGAAGCCTTGGTGAACGAGCGCATCGAGCCCACGCGATTCTGGATCTGGAAGAACTGGCGCAACAGCGGTTCTTCAGTGGACTCCTCCCGCGAGTGGGAGGACGACGGCCCGGTCGCCGCGGTTCAGGAGCAACCGCCTGCGGCGCTGGCCGCCGCGCCTGAGGCCTCGGTTCACGCCTCGCCCGCTGAGCAAGAACCTGAATCCGCAGAGAGCGCTTCGGCAGCGGAGCAGCAGCCGGAGCCGCTGGCGGTTGCAATTGCGGCCGCCGGACACCTCGTGGAGGCCTTGCAGCAGATGATGTACGAGCGGGCTCAGCAACACGATGTAGCCTCCACCGACGCTACTCAGGCTCATACCGATACCGATCTTGAGGACCCGACCGATGGCCCTGCCGCGACCTGCGACGAACAACCAGACAACTGACCGGAGCCGGCACGATCTGATCCCCGGCTGGGATCAGCTCCCTCTGGCAGCGACCACGATCATCGTCCGCGGCGTCCAGACCAGACCTGGCCGGCTGCTGGCGCTCGGGGCCGCGGCATTGGGCTGCCGCGTCTGCCTGCTGGAGCCCGCGGAGCTGTCTTTGCCGGACCCCTTCCTGCACCGAACCGGTCAGACGCCGGCAGCGGCACTCAGTCAGATCATCACTGAGGTCTATGCTGATGTACCGGTGCGAATACTCCCCGACGGTAGTGCCGCAGATCTGGTCGCAGTGGGGGAGTTCCTCGATCGCCCGCACGTCCTCGTGGACTGCACGGGTCATCTTCCTGCCGTCGCCGAGAGCGTGCGGGCAACCGTCGAGGGCGAATTGCAAACTCTGATCTTGGCCGCCAATTGGCGCGGCGCCGGCGTCGTTCACATCCCCAGCATGCCCGGTGGGGCTCACTGGGAAGCTCTGCAACAGCTTGAGCAATTCGCCGCCGACGATCACGGCGCAAACGTGGCCACTGCGCTAATTGCGGTCGGGACCGCGCTCCAAGAAGTGCGGCGCCTGGTCATGCCACTGGACGGCGATCTGCCGCCGCAGCCCCCGCTGATACGGCACATGCTGCCACTGCATCGTCCTGTGCCTGTGCCGGCGCGCCATCCTGAAGTTGTCCTGGTAGGCGCCGGCGGTCTCGGGAATCCTCTGGCACTGGGACTCGCCGACCTGACCGACCGCTTGGTGATCTATGACGGGGATGTCGCCGAAGAGAGCAATCTCGCCCGCTGCCCGCTGCTTGTGCCCGGCGAGCCCAAGGTACAAGCCCTCGCTCGGCGCTTGCCGCAGTTCGCGCCCTCCGACCTAATCGTCGAGCCGATACCGGAGTTCGTGCAGGGGCCGGAGTTCATTGACCGCCATCCCGAGGCCACTGTCTTGCTGGCGGCTGGCGACAACTGGTCCGTCCGCGCAATCTGTGACGATGCCGCCCGCCGCGTCGGTGGCCGGCTCGTCATGGTCAATGGCGGCTGCTCGCCCTTCGGTGCCACCACCCATCTTTGCGGACGCGGCTCGGCCTGTTTGCATCACCGCCGCCCCGACCTCGCGGCTCTGGTGCATCGGGAAGCAGTCAGTTGCAGCGATCGCCCCCAGGGCAGCGTCGTCAGCACGAATTGGCTCGCCGCCGGCCTGATGCTCCACCTGTGCCAGGCCCTACGCGACCCCGACTTCGCATTCGATGGCGTGCTGGAATACGACAGCCGATCGCCGGCTCGGTTCGAGCCACTTCGCTCGCGCTTCTCGTGCGACTGCTTCAGCAGGGAAGAAGGTGTGCTCCCGTGAGTTCATCCTGGGACATCGGACCACTGCGGGCGACCATTGCCGACATCTTGCGCGCCCGTGAGGCCGGAGAAGACTTCTGGCTGCCCAGCGCAGGGCTCGATCCACGGTCTCAGGCCCTCGCATGGGCCCTAGTGGCCTGCGTCAAGTCACAGGCCCTGAAAGAACGCATCGCGAACGCCAGTTCCTCCGACGAGTTGCTGGCAACGCTGTGCCTGCCTGTGCTGCTTCAAGCCGCGAAAGCCGGAGTCGGTCTGCGTAAAGAAATTGATGCCCTTTGCGCCAAGCCGGTCGCCGAACAAAGCGCGCAGAGCATCATCGAGACAATCCTGCAAGCTGTGCGGGAAGGCAGGGAAAAGCGGTGAGCGCTCTGGCGGCCTGGACCTGGATCCTCATCTTCTTCTGTGGCTTCGTCCTGGGCAGATACGTCAAGTTCGCTGCAGCCCGTACTATCAATCTCCGTGATGCTCTGTGGTATCTGCTCTCGGGCGAACTCTGGAGCCTTGAGGACGACGTCGCTGACCCTGACGAGCATTTGGAGCCGGACGAGCCGCTCGGCTCTGAGCGTGCTCTCTACCACCCACCGTGGCTCGGCGCCTCGGAGGTCCGGCTGGCCGACGACCAGCGGCTGAGCTCCATCTGGGATGAAACACTGCGCACCACCTGGGAGGATGAGATGCGACCTTTGCCCTTCAACTTGCGGGACCAAGAAACGAGGCGCAAACGCGACCGTCAAGCGCCCACCCTGTGGCGCGACATCACCACCAACGGTGCGGGCTACGAGCGCCTCATCGAGGAGTCCGACGCGGACACTGAGAGCGAGCGGCTGCCGACCCGTGGCTCGGTAACGCCGCCGGCCAACCGTCGGGCCCCTCGCGCCAACAGGAGGAATGCGGGATGAACGCCGAACGCTTCCGCCGTGACCTGGAACTGGCCATGGCGCGGTACGACGAGCGCGACGAGAACGGCAAGGTCATTCAGGAGCACGTCTTCTGGAATGACGACGCCTCAAACCGCGTCCTCGTCATCGAGAACGTGGAACTACCGGACAACATCAACCAGGATCATACCAACGTCAGAATCCCTGTGCCCAGCAATCTCTATGATCCCGTGGCGGACGGTCAGTACTATTTCTACCGCGATATCTACATTGACCCGGGCCTTAAAGTGTTCGATCCGGCCGAAAAGAAGTTCGTTACCATCCCTCTCTACGGCGACCGCCCGCGTCGGAGAACGGGCGACGACGGCTGGCGCTACATCTCGATCCATCCTCCGCGGGCCGACGAGCACACAACGGTACTGGACTATCTGCGAATGCTGCAAGTGTACCTGGCGTCATGCCTCAAATACAACTATCGCCGCTTCTACTGAGGCGTACGCCTGTGGGCGCCTGTCTCGTCGGGCGCCGAAGAGCGTTCCCTGTTCGCGGGGCCGGCAACTCCATTCCGGTCGCTGAGGCGACCACTCAACGGGAGCTGATCACATGTCGAATCCGAAGATTGAGACTAAAGGTGAGGTAGAAGTGATCGTCGGAGACGAGCGCGTGTGCGTGCCGGAGACCTGCACCGTCCGCGAGTTGCGCGAGAAGGCCGACCTGTCCAACAAGAAGGTCCTCTACGATGCTCGCACCGGTGCCGCCTTGCGCGACAACGAGACCATTCAGAACAAGGAGGGCCAGGTGTACGGAGTCATTGAGAACTGGCGCGTCGGCTAGTGTCCACGACTCCAGGGGACAAGCTAGCCCGCGCCGCCGAGGTGGGGGATACCGGCCCCCGCACGGGCAGAAGGGAGTGATCGCCCGTGAAACGCAATGTCCTGTCGTTCCCGGAGAGCGCCTTCGAGCGCCTGCGAGAGCACTTCAGCGGGGACGATCCGAACGAGCGCCTGTTCTTCGGCTTGCTCGGCCTGTCTGAGACCGACCACCAGCGGGAGTTCATCGTCCGCGACACGTACATCCCCGAGGAGCAGGAGTACGAGGAGCGAACACCCGTGCACGCCAGCCTGCACGCCGATCGTGTACTGGCGCTACTCCAGCGTACGCGTGAGCACAGCGGGCTGCTGGCCTTTCACAATCACGGTGGGGCGGCCAATTTCTCCGTGCTCGACGCCATCCAGGCTCCGATGAAGGCCCGCAACACGCTGGACTTCATCGCCGACGGCTACCACGTCGAGGCGATCTGGGGCGCCAACGGTATTCGCGGATTCGTCCGCAGTCGCGAGACGGACTGGGAGCCCATTGATCTGGTGAAGGTTGCGGGGCCGCAGTCGCTGCAGATGTTCCTGACCGTCGGCAGCCGCGCTCCAAGCATGAACTACGTTGCTGACGTGGATGCCGCTCTCCACGACCGCACTATCGGCATGCTGGGTGAGCACGGGACGCGCGCGCTGCGGTTGATGCAAACTCTGCGCTGGGGAGTGGTCGGCTGTGGCGGCTCGGGCAGCGCCTGGATTGCCCTGGCCAAGTTCTTCGGTTTGCAGCGTCTGACCCTGATTGACGCCGACCGGGCCGAAATTCACAACGCCAACCGGCTGTTTGGCTGGCGCGCCGGCGACCTCGGCGAGCGGAAAACGCAGATCGCCCGGCGCGAGCTGACCTCCTTCTTCGGGGCCGGCGCCGACCTGCGCACCGTAGACGTCTGGTACCCCGAGCCGGAAGCCGAGGCGGCGCTGAAGGACTGTGATGTTCTGATCGGCGCCGTGGACAACGACTTCGCTCGGTATGAGCTGGCTCAGTTCGCGGCCCGCTACCAGAAGCCGCTGTTTGATATGGGCGCCGGCACGCGCCGCACCAAGAACGGCCGGCTAAAGGCCGGTTGCCAGGTTCGAGTCCAGACCCCGGAGGGCAAGTGTCTCGTCTGCAACGGCCTCGACACCACCGACCTCGTCAATCCCCACTACGTGACCGACCGCGTGCACCCGGGCTACGTTGAGAACGGAGACGGAGACACCCCGGCCAATGTGGTGACGATCAACTGCGTCGCGGCCAACCTCTGTTGGCGAGCCATACTGTCGTATTTCGGCGGCTTTGATGCCCCCACGCCCAGCTACATCGAATACGAGGAGATCGGCCTCCAGCTCGCAGATCTATCGGGCGCCTTCCAAAAGCAGGATAATTGCCCCCTGTGTGGCGAACAGGAGAACAGCATCCGAGGCTGGGGCGATCGGCTGCCTGAGCGCTTTCGGGTGGAGGTCGCTCCGGCCAACCGTGCCGCCGGCGTCTACGTCAATCGCGGCGCCGGCCAAAGCTGACTACTCTCGCCCCGCTGTGCACGACGGCCGCTCGGAAGACCCCACCGGCGGCCGTCGTGTCTTGGGCGGCTGAGCGCAGGAACTGGTCCTCCTTCTCCCAACCGGCAGCGCAGATCCCCAGGCTGAGGAACTCACCCTTCGCCTGCTGCCGGGCCCCGGGCGGAATCAGTGTCAAGGTTCTCGCCCCCTCGGGCGAGCCCCGCTCGTTCTAGCCCTACCGTTCCGTCCCCGGCTATCAACACTGCCCTACAATGCCTTCAGCGCCGCCAGGATTGCCCCCTCGGTTGTTACGGGCCCCGTCAGGACCACCGGTGCCTTCGCCAGTGGCACCGCCAGCTCGCCGTGGGTGGGCCGGGCCAGCACGTTCCACATCGGGTCCCGCAGCACGACTCCTCGCGGCAGCTTGAGCAGCGTCGCCTCGCGCTCGTCCATCCGGCTACTGACCCAGACGACCACGATGATCTCTTCGGGCTTCCGCACGACGCAGGTGGTGATGCCGTTCTCCAGCTCGTGGATGCCCCCCGGGCCGGCACCGTCCATCGCGCCCGCCTCGATCGCGAAGCTGACCCCGCAGGGCCGAACGGTGAGGTCATACTGGAAGATGGACATCGCGCTGATCCGAGGCAGTGGCCGGCCCTCCACATTCGTCCAGTAGTAGAAGAACTTCTCGCTGCCACTGGCCAGCGAGAGCGCCAGCAGCTTGAGCACATCGGAGACCGTCTGCTCGATGGGCAGGCCCCGATAACTCTTCGTATATGAGTTCAGCAGCTTGTCCGGCAGATCCGGATAGAAGCAGCTTGAGGTCACGCCGGCCTCCGTTTGCCAGATCGGTAGCCGCTTTGCGCCCGTGGTGGCCCATTCGGAAACCAGATCGTACGGCCTCTTGCGGTAGCATCCGTAGGCGTGGAAGGAAAAGCCGTTCGCCCCATCCAGGCAGCCGGCGGCCAGGGCTCGTTTGGCCCAGGGAGGAACGTGGGGCGACACACTGGGCGCAAACACCCTCGCCCGCGGGTTGACCTTGCGGGTCGCTTGCGCAGCGATCCGGGCCAGTTCGGCGTACTGCTCCGGCGTTCCCGAGAAGAACCCTTTGCCGTAGGGCTCGTTCCAGATCTCCCAGTGATCAATGCGGCCCTTATAGTGGCTCACGACGGTGGCTACGTAGTTCTCGAAGTCACTCAGGTCCTTCGGCGGCGCAGCCCCGGAGGCCGTCCGATCGGCGCCTTCCGGCGCGGTCGAGGCCCATTCCGGCGTGCGCAGAAACTCGCCCAGGATCTTCAGGCCGTTCCTCCTGGCGCGCTCCACCTGGTCGTCGAAGAACACGAACTTGCCCCGCTCAGGCTCGGCGGTCCGCCAGTGCGTGATGCTCGAGCAATCGTGAATCCGCGTCCACTTGAAGCCCATGAACTTGGCCGTCTCGAGCTGAAAGTCGGAGGCCAGCGAGAAATGCCCGCCCACGCACGAATCCGGCGCCGGCACCTTGCTGACCGGCGGCAGTGATCCAAAGCAAACCTCCGCTACGGGATGCTCTTGTCCCTCCAGCAACACCTCCGCGCGAAAGGCGCCCAGCAACTGCGGCTGAAATGCCAGGGCCTTTGTAACGTGGGCGCCGGGCGCCACGGAGAGGGCGAGGGGCTCCCGATGGACCTCTTGCTCACGGTAGTCCACGATGCGCCACACGAACTCCGTGGCAGTAGTGGTTCCGCCGTTGTAGACTTCGAGCGTAAGCCGCACGGGCTCGCCCCGCCGATACAGGTTCGCCGGGGCGCGGTCGCAGACCAGCGATCCCTCCACCGCCTCCCGCGGCTGCCACTCCTGCCGGTCCGGCGCCGGCGCCAGACTGAGTGCGTCAATCCAGAGCTTCCCGCCCTCCTTTGATTGTCCCCGCACCTCGATAGTATAGGCTCCATTGAGTGACCGCGGCAGCTTCTGCTTGACCTGATAGCGCTGCCACTCATCCGTCAGGACCGACTGGAGCCGCAGCAGCGCCTTCGCGCCCTTGATCTGCACCGCGGAGCGGACTATCAGGTCCAGCGTCGCCCCGCCGCCTTGCTTGCGACCCCAGCACGAGAGCACGAAGGGCTGGTCGGCACTGTCGAACTGGAGACAGGGCGCATCCAACTTGAAGCCTTGCCCCGCCTCCAGCTCGAACCGCAAGCTCCGCCGCCCGTGGGCCCTCTCTGCCTCGTCGAGCGCAGCAAACTGCACCCCCTCGTTCTCCCAATCGCGAATCGGGTCAACTTCGAAGCTGCCATTGCGGAGCACATTTCTCGTGGGCCGCTCGCCCGCCGGCGGCGCGGGCTCGGTCTCCAGAACCGAGACCTCGTCCACCCAGATCGTGCCGCGGCCCTCCGGCTGGAACCAGATGTACAGCCCCGCATTATCGTCGCTCTCCAGCGGCACGCCTTCGAACTCGAACTTCTCCCACTGGCGGCTCGGCTCGTACTGGCCTGGCACATGGTGCGTGTATGGTGGCGGCGAATGCCGCAGGCAGCCGCCGATAAAGGGGACCCTCCCCTCGGCCCGCACCCACAGGGACACCACGTAGCGACGGCCCGCCTTGATCCTCAGCGGATACAGGAATTGCGCCGCTCCGCTGGTGATCGAGCGGCACTCAACCTTCTGCGATACCCGCCCTTCGTGCGGATTGTCGGGATCAAGACTGAACACCACGTCATTCTCGCCCCAGCAGTTCTTCGCCCATCCGTGCGCCAGGCCGTCCCTGGCCGGCGCTTCCATGCCGGGATTCCCGATCAAGTTCTGCCCCAGGCCCAGGCCCGCCGCAACTGTGGCCAGCACCAGAATCGCAGTGCGCACAATGGCTCCCCTCCCGTCAGCGCGGTGCATCTTGGTGCGCCGCTCGCGGTTCCCTGCCGGAGCCCCGCTCAGTACTTGCCGTAGTACCGTACCAGCTCCATCACGCGGCAGTAGTCGGCGAAGCTCACGTTGTCGGGCACGGAGTGGTCGGAGTGGTAGATGTATCCGCCGTTCTTCTTGACCGCCTCGAACTTGGTGCGGATCTCCTCCTCGATCTTCTCGCCGTCCGTCATGTTCCGCACGTCAATGCCGCCCTCCAGCACCAGCTTGTCCCCCCACTTGGCCTTCAGCTCGAATACGTCCATCCCGGCCTTCTGCTCCAGCGGATTGAGTGCGTCCAGCCCGATCTCCACCAGGTCGGGGATCAACGCCATGATGTTCCCGCAGGAGTGCAGCATCGCCCTAACGCCCCGCTCGTGGCACCACTCAATCAGCCGCTTCTGAGCGGGCTTGATGACGCGCCGATACGTGTCTACCGAGAAAAATAGCCCGTTGCGGTACCCCATATCATCCGGCCAGCGTACCGCGTGGAACTTGTAGCCGCGGTCCCAGGCCATGCTCAGCATCGCCAGGTTGAGGTCCAACGCTGTCTCAACCATGTCCCGGCACCACTCCGGGTCTTCCGCCAGCGCGATCAGGAACCGCTCATAGCCCACGTGCCAGCTCGCGAACACATCGTACCCGAACCACGCACTCCCCACGATCCAGGCGCCCGCGGCCTCCCACTTGGGATAGTTCTTGGCCAGCGATGCCCAGTCAATGCGGTCCTCGCTGGGAGTCATACGTGCCTTGGCCTCGGCCCACGAGTCCCGATCCTTGATCCTGAAGTCCAGGAACTCCGGCACGCTGGCCCGTCCGCTCAGGTTCTTCATCGTGGCGCCCCAGGCAGTAGTGTGAATACGATAATCGGCGGTCTCCTCGAGAACCTTCACCGGGAAGCGGGGACTATTGTCGTTGGAGAACCCGGCGATGTTGTCCCAGCCGAAGAAGCCGTGGGGCGAAACGCCCGGGGGGAGGCCCTCGCGATGCCACCGCGCGACCGTGCTCGCCCACGGGCCGTCGCTCATCGGCACACGGTCGGGCTCCTCGTGATCGAACACGCGGCTCATGCGCTCGAACGTCGTGAGTTCACTCATGGGTCCACCAGTCCTCTACCTGACCGCCTCGAATGTACTTGGGCTTGCACTTGACGAACATGATGGCTCGGCCCCAGCGCCGCCCGTCACTTCAGATAGGCCGCCTCCACCTTCGTCACTTCAGATAGGCCGCCTCCACCTTCCCCAGCGCCGCCGCGATGTCGTCGGCCTCGCGATCAGTGTAGCATTCGTGTACCGAGGTGAGCATGTGCGTGTCAATGGCCAGGCGGGCGTTCGGGCACGAACCCTCGTAGTTGACCTCCTTGCCGTAGAACGGACAGACCCACGGGCACCTCGATTGCCCGTACGTCTGCCGATCGCGGATCCAATCTTGCTCATAGACGATGTGGTCGTAACTGGCCGTGCACGGCACTCCTTCGGCCGCCACCGCCGCGGCGAACTGCGCCTTCGGCACCTTGAGGCCCTCCAGGTCCAACTTCAGCAGCACAAACCAATAGGCCGACTTCGCCCCCTCGATCACTTTCCCCAGCCTCACCCTCCGTAGGTCCCGAATGCCCTCCTCGAGCCGCGCGACGGCTCTCCGCCGCTTGGCCACAATCTCCGGCAGCTTTTGAAGCTGTACGCGGCCGATCACCGCCTCCAGCTCCGTCATCCGGTAGTTGTTCCCGAGGAACAGGTTCCGGCGGCCCTCGGCGTTGAACGGCTTGCCCCGGTCGGCGAACCGCTTGGCATTCCAGTACAGCTCCTCGTCGTTAGTCACCACCATCCCGCCCTGGCCGCCGGCCGTAGAGTGCTTGCCGCTCATCAGGCTGAAGGCCGCCAAATGGCCGATGGAGCCGACCTTCCTCCCCTTGTACTCCGCGTCGTGGGCCTGGGAGCAATCCTCGATGACCCTCAGGTCGTGCTCCTCCGCGATCTCCATGATCGGGTCCATGTCACACGGCTGCCCGGCGATGTGTCCCGCGATGATCGCGCGCGTCTTGTCGCTCACGCGCTCGGCAACCGAGGCCGGGTCCATGTTCATCGTGTCCGGATCGGCGTCGGCGAAGATCGGGATGCAGTTGTTCCACAGGATCGGCGCCACAGCGCCGGGGTCCGTAATCGGCGAGGAGATCACCTCGCAGCCGATGTCCAGCCGCAAAGCGCCCAAAGCCGTGTGCACCGCCGCCGTTCCCGCGCTGCACGCCGTTGCGAACTTGGTGCCCACGTGCGCCGCGAACTCCCGCTCGTACGCATCCACATGGGTTCCGCCGTACCGATCGAAGGCGCCGCCGCCCTCCTTGCACTGCTGCAGCAACTCCATCACGGCCTCAATCTCCCGGTCGTCAATCTGCAACCGTGCCGGGAACGGATCCGTCCGTACAGGTGCGCCACCGTCAATCGCCAGCGTCATGGCACTCAATGCCTCCTGTTCGAGCCTCAGGGCCCAACCTGCTCCCGTGGGCGTCGGAAGATCAGACAATAATGGTGATGGTAGTTGGGCACGAAGATCTTCGGATACCCCCAAATGCCCAGGGCCTTCGAGTTTTGGCACCAGATCCGCTCGCCCTGGAAGTCAAAGGAATTTGAGAGCGCTCTTTGCAGGTCCCACGCGAAGGTCTTAACCTCTCCGTCGGGACTCCGCATGTTCTGGGCCACAACAACCATGTACCTCTCGGGACGCAGCAGGCCCTTCAGGTTTCCGAGGATGCGCGCCACCTCCGCCACGAACTCGTCATATTCGCTGATATTGCCCAGATCCCGCTTGTCCTCGGAGTAGACAGTCTCTAGGCCCTTCTCCGCACGCTGCTTGTGCGTAGACTTAACCCCGCCGCGGCTGTGCCTCAGCATATCCCAATACGGCGGCGACGTCATTACGAAGTCGAACAGTGGCAAGCCACCGTCGCCCAGCGGAAGATCGGGCACCTGCGCCTGGTCCCAGAAGGAGGCGTCGGCGATGTCGCGCGCGTCACCTAACTGAACGACACAACCCGAGCGCGGGCTCCTCTGCGCCAGCCGCTCCTGGGCCTTGCGGGCGAAACGCTCACTCAGCTCGATGCCCACACAGTGTCGGCCGCTCTCGGCGCAGGCTACAGCCGTGGCGCCGGAGCCGGCGAAAGGATCGAGAACCCATTCGCCTGCCTTGGTGAAGAAGGTGACAAACTCGCTCACCAGCTCCTCCGGGTATCTCGCCGGGTGCATTTCCATATCCTTGTTCTGCCAGTACCTTTTGGAATCTATCACTGTCCACGACTGCTCAAAGCCATAGCCGGCAGACACTTGTTCTGTGCCGGTTTGTGAAGCATTCGACAATGCATCTTGCTCATCCCTGCTGGGCAGCTCGAACCAAGTCTTGGTGAACTTGATCCACTCGCGCCCCGATAGGTCGTTGAGCGTATTGCCTGGATGAAACTTGTCCCTCCCTGATCGTCTGCGCCCGGCCATCAGTCTATGCCCTCCCGAGGGACATGCTACACCTCACTAAACTAAATGGAGTGAGGTCTCTAAGCGTTCCGCAGCCCGGCGGAGACCAAGGACATCGTTTTCCGATCCCTCGCTCGGCCCAGCAACTCATCTCGACACCGGGAGGTTTCCCCACTGCGCCGGCCTCGTCCTTTGGCAGGAATCCGCTTTGCGGCAACGAACTGCCCATGAGGCGCTCCCTCTGGGGCACGCACACCGTTCCGACGCTCACACCCCTAACCGCGGCGTCCGTGCCATAATAATAAACAATATACGCCCTCCCGTCCGAGGTTGTGCGGCAAGGTGAGAAACCATGGGCCAGACAATGACGGAGAAGATCCTGTCGCAGCACGCCGGCCGCGAGGTCAAGAGCGGTGAGTACACAGCCCTGTCCGTGGACCTGGCCTACGTCCAGGATGGGACCGGGCCTCTGACCGTGCGGCAGATTGAGGAGATGGGCCTGCAGAAGCTGCGTGATCCCTCGCGAACCATCGTGTTCCTGGACCACGCCTCGCCTAGTCCGCGCCAGGAGCTGTCAAACGATCATAAGTTCTTGCGCGAGTTCTGCCGGCAGACCGGCGCGATTCTGTCCGACATCGGCCGCGGGATCTCGCACAATGTGGTCAGCGAGCGATACGCCAGGCCGGGAGACGTGATCGTCGGGGCCGACTCACACACCTGCACCAACGGCGCGCTGGCCGCCTTCGCCACCGGGATGGGTTCCACGGATGTCGCGGCGGCTATGGCCTTGGGCCAGACCTGGATGCGCGTGCCGGAGTCCTGGAAGGTCTATGTCGCCGGCGAGTTCCAGAAGGGCGTGTACAGCAAGGACTTCATGCTGCACTTCATCGGGACCGTCAAGGCCGACGGCGCAACGTACAAGGCGCTTGAGTTCCTCGGCCCCGCCATGGAGAGCCTGAGCATGACGGCCCGCTTCACCATGTCCAACATGGCGGTCGAGTGCGGCGCCAAGGCTGGGCTGTTTCCCTCCGACGAGAGAACGCGTGAGTTCCTCCAACGACACGGCCGTGGACCGGACTACCAGGAAGTCGGCCCCGATCCGGACGCCCAGTACGAGCGCGAGCTGGAGTTCGACGTCTCCACTTTGGAGCCGACGGTCGCCTGTCCGCACTTCGTGGACAACACCAAGCCCATCGGCGACGTGGGCCCGGTGCACGTGGACCAGGTATTCATGGGCACCAGCACCAACGGGCGATTGGAGGACTTCCACATCTGTGCCTCCATTCTGAAGGGCCAAAAGGTCGCCGAGGGCACCCGCGCTCTTGTTACCCCCGGATCGCGGACCGTGCTCCTGGACGGCTTGGCGGATGGTACGTTCCAGGCCCTTGCCGAGGCGGGCTGCGTCATCACCGGGCCCGGCTGCGGCGCGTGTGTCGGCATTCATGAAGGCGTCCTGGCAGACGGAGAGGTCTGCCTCTCGACGCAGAACCGCAACTTCAAGGGCCGCATGGGCAATCCCAAGGCCTTTCTCTATCTCGCCAGTCCCGCCACCGCCGCCGCTTCGGCGATCACCGGGGTCATCACGGACCCCCGTGAGTTCCTGTGATCCGGAACAACGGGCTCGATACCGGCACGCGCTTCAAAAGCCATGTCAGACCAACTCACCGTTTCTGCTCGAAAGAGGCACGCTATGAAATCCTCCGGCAAAGCCTGGAAGTTCGGCGACGGAATCAGCACGGACCACATTGCTCCCGGCAGGTACTTCCACCTGCGCAGCGACCTCCCGGAGCTGGCCCAGCACGTCCTGGAGGATGCCAGGCCGGAGTTCGCCTCGCGGGTCCAGCCGGGCGACTTCGTGGTCGCCGGCCGGAACTTCGGTCAGGGCTCCAGCCGCGAACATGCCCCTGCGATTATCAAGCTTGTGGGTGTGAGCGCCGTTATCGCCAAGAGCTTCGCGCGGATCTTCTTCCGCAACAGCATCAACGTCGGTCTCCCGCCGATCGTCCTGGACACGGACGAGATTGACGAGGGCGACGAGCTGGAGCTGGACCTTGCGGCCGGCAAGCTGGTAGACAAGACGAACGGCAAGGAGTTCGCCTTTTCGCCGCCTCCGCCGGTGATGTCCGTGATCCTCAACGACGGCGGCCTGGTCGAGCACATCAAAAAGCACAAGGGCTTCGCGCTGGGCGATTCCTGAGAGCGCGGCGACCGGTGCGGTATCGGGGGGAGCAGTGATGGGACCGCTTGAGGTCACGTGCAAGGACAAGATGCACCTGATTCTGCAGACCTTCTCCTGGCTGGATCAGATTCGCTGGCAAGAGCCCGGCAACTACGACCTCATCAATTACTACACCGCGGACCTCACGGACGACGAGAAGCTGCTCACGCACTGGCTCTGCTACATCACAGACCGTCAGACGCCCTTTCAGCGCATCTGGGAGGTTGGCGGATATGTCCTCTCCCATATCGCGCGGGCTTACAGCCGCGATCGAGGGGACGTCCTCGCGCTGCTGCGGAAGTACACACGGCAGGAGCCGGATAGCCGGGGACGCGTCCACGTCTGGCTCGAGTGCGATCTCAAACAAGCCAACGCCCGCCTGGAACGCTACGAAATCACTGAAGGGCCTGTGCAATTTGCTTCCCGCTATATGCCCGAGGATCTCGTCCTTATCTTCCGCACATTGGCGCTGCTCGATGAGCTCGCCGACCGAAGCCTGGCGCGGTTCATCGCCCAAGCTGCCTCGGGGAACGACGATTCTCGGCACGCCATCCGAAGAATCGCGGCCGGTCTGGACGGGCTGACCTACAGCGCCGGGGGTACGGTCCGGGCAGAGCGAGTCGATGACGAGCTTGAGGACATGCAGAAGAAGGTCACTCAGGACGCCGAAGCGTTCCGCCGTGATCCGCACTCGTGCATTGACGGGTGGGATGCCAACTTCCGCTACTTCGAGCGGAAGCGTCTCTGGTGCTCGCTCCGGGACTACCTGAAGAGCCCAGAGTTCAATGACGCATTTGTCGGGGCCCTGAAGGCTGCTAATCGGCCGGACGTTGACCGATGGGAGCGGGGCAACCAGTGCCTCAGAGCGGGCTTGCATGCCCTCGAACTGCCCGGAGACGTGTGGAACAACAGCCCCACCTTCCGCCGCGGGCTGTTCAGCCCCTACCTTCGCCAGGAGCGCCAGTCCTGGAACATGCCGCGCACCATTCGGGCGATCTATGAGCTCTTGACGGAGGATGAGGACCTCGCGTTCTACCCCGAGCAGTTGGACGTCACCTTCGATTTCGTCCCCGCGATGTGCGAGCGTAACATGTGCGGCACGTGCTTGTTCGGCAGTGGAGTTGGCGAGGTGTGTCACGCGCAGTCCGGCCTCCAGTGCTCCGTCGCACTTGCGGCATGTGGATACGAGCACAAGTGCGATCCAGCCGACTGCCCCGTGAGGGATGATCGGGTGAAGGGCTTCTGCCACAGCGCAGTCGGTCTGAAAGGGCAAGCCTGAGCACGGCCAACTCGTTCGGTTGGTCCGCAACCGTCAAGCATGTGTGCCACTGCGAGCTCTGCTCGCAGTCCGGTCTGCCCTCCACGGGGAGCGGAGCGCTCCGGCCGCAGGGGCCGTATTCAGCCTCCCCACGTCATGCGGATTTCTGCAAAGAAGCGCTGCGACCACGGCGCAAGGGGGCAAAGCACATGTCCGACAGCTTCAATCTCGCGGTCGGTGCTGACGGCGGCGGAACGACGCTGCAGGCCCTGATGGATGCCTGCGAAACCGGAGTGCTGAACGCCCGGATTGCCGTGGTCTTTGGCAATAAGGCCGAGGCCGGGGCCTTCAGGCGCGCTGCGGGCCGAGCCATCCCCACGGTCACGCTCCGGCGGCAGGATTATGCCTCGCCCGAGGCGCTAACCGCGGCCTTCCGCGCCTTCCTGCGGCCGCACCAGGTTGACCTGATCTGCCTGGCGGGCTTCCTCAAGCAACTTCCTCCGGCGATCATCCGCGAATATGAGTGGCGTATCATCAACAGCCACCCTGCACTACTGCCCTTTTTCGGCGGCCATGGTTGGTACGGCCATCATGTACACGAAGCTGTGCTCGCCTCCGGCATGAAGGTCGGCGGATGCACGATCCACTTCGTGACGGAGGAGTACGACCAGGGCCCCATCATCATCCAACGCGCGATCCCCATCGAAGAAGACGATACGCCCGACACCTTCGCCGCCCGCCTGCTCCCGCACGAGCACGAGTGCTACATCGAAGCCGTCCGGCTGATCGTCGAGGGCCGCGCCGACGTAGTTGATCCGCCCGACTGGGCCGCCTCTGCCAAGGTCTGGAACGGCTCCTCCGGCCGGCGAAAGCACGTGCGATTCCGGCCGTAACCGGCAGGAAGACCGACCGTCGTTCTGTGCGATCGAGAGTCACCGGCCATGTCCGAGCAGCCGCCGGCCAAGAAGAGCACCTGGTGGCATCCTGTTCTCGCCCTCGTTCTGGCGACCAGTGCCCTGTGGGCCGGGCTTGAGGCCTTCCACTACTTCTCCACGCGTTGCCTCTCCTTCGAGCCGATGACGGCCGCTATGCAGAGCCAACAGAGCTTCTTCCTCCAGCACGCTGTCACCCGGAGCCAAGGGGGGCCGGCCTTTCGCTATCGTCAGTGGCACGCACCCGACGGGCGATATCGCGCCGAGTTCCTCGACCGGCGCGACGGCAAGTGGCGGTTGACCAAGACGGATGTCTGCGATGGCGACACGCTCTGGAGCGTCCGCGACAGCGGGCGTCTGGTCGTCAAGCGCGCGGCTGAGGCCCCTCAAGCACGGCGGCGCCGCGCCTGGGGCCCGACCTGGCTGAACGAGCCCCTGCCGGACGAGGTCTCGGCGAAGACGAGTCGCCGGCGCGACGATCAGGGCCGCCGTCTGCAGACCATTGAGCTCACAGGCCGCCTCCGCTCCGGCGCACGCAGCGCAACAGTCTGCCTGCTGGAGCGCACCGAATTGCCGCTGTTCATCGAGGAGCACATGGGGCCCACAGGGCCGAACGAACGCACCGCACGCTGGGAGTACGACTTCGGGCCCGACCTGCCCGACACGCTTTTCAAGCCGCAGCTCCTCCCCACTGCCAGGGTGATTGAACTGGACCATGAGCTGGACAACATGTCCCAGCCCCTCGCGACCGTTCACGCCGACGACCTCACCATCGCCATCCACGGCTTGTACCTCAACCCCGGCGGCGACCTGTTCCTGGCGACCTTCCAGTGGACCGGCGAGCGCCCGCTCGCGAACGGTCGCTCGGACCCGCGCACCCAGGTCGAGCGCGTGAAAACGGATGTCGGCCTGACCTTCGCGCCTTGCGGGAACACGATCACTAAAGGCAAGTACACCTGGGAGCTTCTGGCGCCCCTGCAGGACTTCCCCGGTTCGCGGGGGCTCCCCGGCGAGGCCACCGTCCAGTTCCGCCGCCCCCAGGCCCACGCCGCGGGCGTCCCCGTCACACATCTCGTCGGCAACGTCCCGCCTGTCGCTGAAGCGGAGGAGCTGTACAGCGACAGTGCCATGGCCGACGGGCAGCTCGAACGCCGCGCCCGCGCGCTAATGAGACGAGAGTATTGGGACCTCGCGATCCCCGTTCTCGAGCAGGCTCTCTCTCAGGCCGCCGACCCCCGTCAGATCAAGGGTCTGACGGAGAACCTGGCCCGCTGCTACGAGCGCCTGGGCCGCAAGGACCGCGCCGAGGCTCTTCGCCAGAAGGCGGACCAGGGCAGTATCACTGTGGACGGGCCAGGAGGGGAGAACGCGACCAAGAGATATTAAGATACTATATTATGGGGTGCTTTCACAGCCTTGCAGGAGCGAAGTCATTCGGGACTGTTGTTAGGGTTTTGGAGCCGCTTCCAGTCTACTCAACCGGCTGTGGCAGCGGGACACCGTCCTCCTCCCGCCGCGCGCGTTGCTCGGCCATCCGCTTCAACTCATAGCTGCTCCATTGCACCTTATCGCCGGCGGCCGGCTTCGTCCGGGCGTACGCCAGCACGTCCTGTGCCGTACAGCCCTCGACTCGGTCCTGGCGCGCGAGTTCAGCGCAGCGCTCGGCCGTCCGGCGGGCCTCCGGTTCGCGGTTCTGCGCCAGATAACTGGTCAAGAGCCGCATGGCATTGCGCTGCTGGTCCCACTTGTCCTGACCAAGCGTATCAAGCTCCAGAACCACTTCCAGCAGCTCCGCCTCCTCGGCCCGGTCGCCTTGCTCTTGCAGCTTCTCGGCAATCTTTCGCGCCGCGCCGGAGGCAGAGCCAAGGTAATGCCGGAGCTGCTTGTCGGCACGTAGCTCGGCCTCGTGCGACTTCCAGGCCCTCTGCACCTCGCGAGCCGCGTCCCTATAGCTAATGCCCTCGGGCGCCAACCGACACAGCTCGCGCACCGCATCCAGCGAGGTCTTGGCACTGCCGGCATGTGCCGCTTTGCGCAGTTCCTTCGCCGCCTCGTCTCTCTGTCCCAGCTTGGCCAGGCACCGCCCGATGCCCAGACAGGTTGCCGCCCATTCCTCCGGACCCAGGCCCTGTTTCCTCATGCGTCGGTAACGTTCGAGCTTCTGGCGCGTGCTCGCCTCCCGTTCGGGCCGGTAGAAATCCCTCTCGGCCTCCTGTCTCAGCACCGCCGCCTGCGCGCGCAGCTTCTCGGCCCGCTTCGACGGTTCGTATCCCGCCAGAATCGCCAGGGCCTCCGCCTTCGCGGTTTGTGCCTCGGCCTTCGCCTTTGCCGTCCGAGCGCTCTGCAAGCGCCCATCGGCCTGCTTCACTAGATCCACTGCCAGCGGCCGACCGACTGGCTTCCCCTGCGGCGTGCGCGATCCCAGAACGGCGATTGCCTTCCGGCACTCCTGGGCGTGGGGAGATTTCGGGTAGCGCGTCAGGCAGTACTCGTATAATGCCAGAGCCATATTCGTGTCGCTCTCCGAGTGAGTCACTCCGGGGCGCCCTCTCTGCTCAGCCAGTCCGAAGGGGGCATTCTGCTCGTATTGTCGGCGCGCGGCTTGCATGTCGCGTCGGTGCTGCACGCGGCCCTTGAGGTACTTAAGCCACCGTGAGGGCCCCCACAGATAGTCCCGCAGTTGCGGTCCCGGTGTCGGCTTGAACGGCGGCACCAGGTCCGCCAGAACCGGCCCCGCGCCTGCGAAATCCCCCTTATCGGCCAGCCGCCGCCCCAGCTCCTCCGTCTCCTGTCGGCTCGCCTTCCCTGCGGCGAAGCGCTGCTCCAGTTCGCGCAGCCGCCCCGCGCGCTTCTTCTTGCCCCACTCCTCGATGATCCTCACCCGCTGTTCCTGCGTGCCCGCTCGCTCTACGACACGCCGCAACTCGCCCGCCGGTCCGCCGACTCGTGCCGGCGCGTGCGAACACCGATAGGCTCCCGCGCAGCCGAGGACCAATATCCCCGCCAGACCGATGGCGGTCAGGCTCAGGTTGGCGCCGGCCCACCGCAGGGCCCGGTCCAGCCACATGTGCAACTTGGTGCGCCAACCGCTCTGTCCGGATGGGGAAGTGCTCATCGCATCAGTATTGACGTTCGCACCGGGGCTTACGGTTCCGCCCGCAGCGTCGAGAGCGGCATCCAGAGGAACCGACCACAGCGCTCGCGCCGTACAGGGGACGGTCAATCAGGTCGCATCACGCTTTCTCGCGCGGCGGCTGATACCCTATTGTGGCTTTGAGATGATCCACGGAAGCCTTCAGGAGCTCGTTCACTGGCCTTGTCGGCTCGTGGCCGGCCGGGATAGCCAGCTCGACCACGAAATCGCCGGTGAAGCCGATCTCCCGCAGCAGTGCATCCAGTCGCGCATAGTCGGCGTCGCCCTCGCCGAGCGCCTCCGTCCGATCGCCGCCCAGGTGATAGTCCCGGATGTGCAGCATGTCCAGCCGGTCACCGAACTCGCGGCAGAACTCGTACGGGTCAATGCCGCCCACGCGCAGCCAGTCCAGGTCCGGCCCCAGTGCGAGAACCTCGGGAGGCACATTGTCTGTGACGAGGCGCACGTCCTCGACCGGCTCGCCATGCGTGTGGTAGTTCAGGCGCACGCCCCGCTCCGTGAAGATCTCGCCGAGCTTCGTCCACATCTTCACGGCCTGGGCATTCTCCTGATCCGTCCGGTCGGCGTACCGCTTCCCGCTGCAGCTCGTCCCTGCCTTCATCCCCTCCCAGACGGACAGCCGCTCCGCCCTGCGCGTCCCTTCGGCGATGATCTGCTCCTCCTGCGCCGGGTCCCAGAGCTGATAGCCGTGCGAGGCGCCCACCAGGGCCAGCCCGTTCGCCTCCAGTGCGGCATCTATGCGCTCCTTGTAGCCGGGCTGCTCAAGCATGGGATCCATCAACTCCACGGCCTCGAAACCTGCCCGAGACACGGTCTCCACGATCTCCTCAAACTGGCCCACCTGGTCAAATCCGTACTGACTGAAGACATAAACATGGGCACCAACCCGATACTGAGGCACAAAGCAAGCTCCTTTCGTAAGAACGCTAGCGTCTGGCGGATGGCGATTGTACTTCCGTCGTCGGCGCCAGGTCGGACATGTTGATGATCGTGCGCGTGTCCGCGATCACGACCTTGATGTCTTCCGGCAAGCTTTGGACGTACTCGTAGCGGATCAGCTCCGGGAACGCCGCCAGCGCGGCGCCCTTGAGCGCGATGGCCTTCGACTCGCCCGTGGCCCGGATGATCCGCTCCTCCTTTTGCTTTCTCATCTTGTCCAGCACATACTGCATGCGCTGTGCGTCCTGCATCGCGATCTGCTTGCGCTCAATCGCGCTCTGGAACTCGGTGCTGAACGCGATCCTGCGCACCAGCAGGTGCTCCAGTAAGATATGATTCTTGGCCAGGCTTTGGGCCAGCAGCTCACCAATCTGCTTCTCGATCTCCCGGCGCTTCTGCGAAAAGATCGTGACCCCTTCGTAACCGGCAACGACATCTCGCGCATGGCTGCGGAGCTGCGGCTTCAGGATCCTCCCGATAATGTCTATCCCCACGTTCTCGTAGATCCAGGGCACCTGCTCCGGGTCCAGCGCGTAGCGCACCGAGATGTCCATACTCACCTCTTGACCGTCCCTGCTCTTGGCGTGCACCGGCTCGCCGCCGGGAATCTCGCCGGCATAGGGCTGAGCGCCACAGGTGTAGGTCTGCGACCGCACGTCGAACAGTTCCACCGACCACACCAGCGGCACGACGAAGTTGAGACCCTCGCCCAAGGGCTTGCCCCGAACGCCACCAGTCCGAGAGAACACCACGCCGCGGTGTCCTGCCGGCACGACGATCAGGCAAGTCCTGACGACGATGATCGCCAGCACAATGATGGCTACCACCGCCGCCACGAGCGCTATTCCTGATAGACCGCGTTGATCTCTGACCACACTCATGTTCGCTCCCCTTTCGGGCCTTCGCTCTCTTTCCAGCCGCTCAGCTACCGGCGTATCAGGTCCTCGCTGCCAATGATGGCTCCCACGCGCGGCGCCACCTTGCGCGCATACTCATAGTCAATCAGCAGCGGATTCTGCTTTAGCGCCGTCCCCTGGAGCCGAATGGCTTCCGCCTCGCCCTCCGCCTCCACGATCTTGCTCTCCTTCTCCTTCTCCGCAGCCTGCAAGACGTATTCCATCTGCTCCACTTCCTGCACGGCCACTTGCTTCGCCTCGATTGCCTGCTGGAACTGTTCCGTAAACTTGACGTGCCGCAATAGGAACTCGTCGAGGATGATGTCCTCGTCCTGCAGCACCCGACTCAGCTCCTCCGCAATCTCGTGCTGAATAGTCCGTCGTTCCTCCGAATACACCGCCGTGACATCGTACTGCGACACCACCATCCGTGCGGTGCGACGCGTGTGGGGCCGGATAACCTTGTTCAGGTACTCCGGACCCACGCGCTGGTGCAGCCTCCAGACCTTCACCGGGTCCGGATGATAGCGAACCGTCAGGTCCAGTGTGACCTGCTGCCCATCGCTGGTCAGAGCCACCAGGTTGGGTTCCTCGGGTACCCGCTCGCCGGCCTGCGGCATCTTCTCGCCGATGCTGATGGTCCACGACTGTTGCTTCACGTCGTAGATCGTCGGTTCCCACAGGAACGGCAGAATGATGTGCCATCCCTCCTTCAGCTCGCGCTCGAGCACGCCCGAGATCTTGCTGAAAATCACCCCGCGCTCGCCCGGGCCCACTGTGACCACCGCCTTCCCCGACACGATCGCCAGCACAATCAGCACCAGCACGATCTTCCAGGCCGCACCTGCGATCCGATCCAGGTGATAGCGACGGAAGAAGTCGCCGAGCCTTCCACCGGGCCCACCGCGGCTCGCGTCCGCAATAATCACTGGTCGCATCAGTTATCAACCCCGTGT
>JALGUG010000266.1 GCA_029820995.1 Candidatus Zipacnadia bacterium | reverse complement strand
CCGACCCACATCACGTTGCCGGGCCGGCCCCAGAAGCGCGGGAACTCCCGGCGCCACAGTTCCCGGCCCTGGGCGTCGAGGCACAGCAGGCGCTCGCCGTTGGTGCCGACGACGGTCTCCGGCTTTCCGTCACCAGTCAGGTCCCCGGCGGCCAGGGAGTTGACCCGGGCTCCGGTCTCCGTCCGCCAGATCTCGCGCCCCTCATCGAGCGCCACCAGAGAGCCATCCCGGCAGCCGTAGACGACGCACTCGACGCCGCTGTCAGTGAGCTTCGCGGCGCACATCGCACTCACCGGACCGGTGGCCCAGCGCTCGATCCGCGGGTCCGACGGCGCGTCGGCGTCGGGCCGGCCCCAGGCGCGGATACCGTGCAGGAACAGCGCGCAGCCCTGCCGAGGTGCGGCGCGCACTCGAATGAAGCGAGTGTGTAGTCCCGGCGTCTCAACGCTGTACTCGGGATGGCTGGCCAACTCGTGGTCCTCGGTCTCGGTGAAGGCCTTCAGGGGCTTCCAGGGGCCGTTGATCGCCTCCCCGGCGGAGATCTCCAGCTTTCCCAGGCGGTAGCGGATGCCCATGGCCGAGTTATTGGTCCACATGGTGCGGACGGCAATGCGGGAGATGTCGCGGGCCTGCGGGAGCTGGATGGTGATCTCGGCGGGCTCGTCTTCCTTCCATAGAACGATCCCGTCCCATTGGTGCGCCAGGGCCTGGGGGTTGATCTTGTAGTCGCGCGTCCATGTGCTGTGGGATAACGGCCGGGGATTGCAGTACACGCGGGTGCCGGGCTCGGAGGTGAGCAACTGGGGCATGGTCGGAAGCCGAATCTCCCAGAGCTTCGTGAGGGCCTTGGCGCCGGCCGCGCCCAGCGCCGGCATCGGGGGAGGCGGCAGGGACTTCTGCTCGAGGGCATCGAACAGGGCCGAGAAGGTCTGCGGATCGGCGACCTTCAGGTCCACCGGCCCGTGCTCCACGGCGCCCTGGGCGGTTTTGCCGGCCAGCTCGATGCGGTAGCGCGCCCGTGCCGAGCAATCGGCCACCCCGTGGCCGGTCGTCAGGTCAAGCTCGAGGCCGGCGGGCTTGTCCGTTTGGAGACGCACGGACCCCCAGCTAAAGTGCGTCGCGTCGGCAAGGGAGATTCGCCCGCGTTCGTCAATCAGCCAGAGCCGCGCGTCGGTGTCCGGGCCGCCTGCGAAATCGGGCCGGTCCACACCGGCAAGGAACCTCGCCTCTGGGCTCAGGATTATCACAGCAGATTGCGAGGTGGGCGACAAGCGGCGGAGCTGGGCGGGCGGCTCTCCGGTCCGGTGTGTCTGCAGGACGTTCAGGTATGTGTAGCTTTGTCCCGCGGCTAGGCGGGTGGACTGCACCTGGCGCAGGATCTTCACTAGGCCGTCGCTGCACCAGGGGTACGACCCGTAGTAGTTGACCCCGTGGTAGTCCAGCAGCTCGCGGATGCGGCAATCCGATGTGTCGGCGCGGCTGACGGTCATGGACTCGCCCATCTGGTCCACGGTAAAGGAACCGTCCGGCGAGAGCTGTGCGTTGCCGAGGGTCCGCCACAAGAGTTCAAACCCGTAGTCGGCCTCCTCTCGGGCCGTGATCCGATCTATGAACACGAAGAAGCGTTCTTTCTTCCACAGGACATTGCGTTGCCAATCGGTGCCGTTGTAGGCGCTGGAAAGCGTCCGGACCAGGCCGGTGGTTTGCAGATTGGCCTTGCACTTGAGGCTGGTGAGCGGCGGTGGGGACCACGATTCGCCGTTGCGGGCTACGAGCAGCGTATTGTGGCGCCGCGGTGTGATCTCAACGTAATGGCCCTCCGTTAAGAAGAGTCGGCCGTTGTCGGTGAACCGGAGGATGGAGTTGCCGTCCTGGTGGCCGTGGCTCAGCACGCTGACGCCGTCCAGGAGCAAGTACTGATCGTCCTCGCCGAAGTCGGTGCGGAACGAGAGCTTGTCGAAGGCTTGCTCCGGCGGGACCATATCGGGTGACCATTTGGCGGCTTCCGGGTCCCGCTTGGTTGCCGAGGCGACCTTGTACAGCCGCTCGTTTAAGGGGATGTAGGCCACGCCCATGAGATGCTCGGGCTTGCGGGCCGGGCGGTCGTTGGCGAACAGGCCAACGGGCGGGCGGTCCCCCCGCAGGAACCACTTCAGCCGATCGTCGCGGTAGTACCAGTTGGCCTTGTAAAACAGCGCCTTCGGGATGCCGCCGCGCCACGCGCCGTCATCGCCGAAGGTGCCGCCGCCGCCGATGTTGTCGCTGCAGAGCATCTGCCATTCGACCTGCAGGCGGCAGTTGCCGTGGGCGAAATAGTCCATGTCGCCCGTTTTCAGGGCGTACTCGGACATGAAGCTGTCGCCGATGATGGGCCCGTAGGCGTAGGAATCGTGTACGCGCGGGGCCAGCTCCCCAAGCTGGATCAAGGGCCGAGCCAGGTCTTTCCAATGGCCGTTAATGCCGTAGTACTTGTCGAAGTAGACCCCGTGCATGTAGATACACAGGGCTTGGTCGAGCTGGTGGCCGTCCACGATGGTGCGGTCGGTCCTCTGGACGTTGCGCCCGTAGGCCCGCTCGTTGCGCACGCCGATTTGTAGCAGCCGGTTGGTGATCTGCAGCTTCAGCTCATCGGGAAGCGCGGGGCACTCGTCCATCAGGTCCCAGCCCTCGAGAGTATTAAAGGTCCACTCCATGGGCCCCTGGGCGTGGTTGTCCGCCGGAGCGTCGAGGATTTCGCGCCAGATGGCGGCGTAGAGGTTCGCCCAGCGGTCATCGCCGGTGAGGTACCAGTTGCGAGCAATGGAACGGGTGCCCTGCATGGTGTCCCGGACGGGCACGAAGGCGTTGGAGCGGATCCGCTCCCGGGCGCGGGCGGCACTTAGGCGAACGGCCTCCTCATCGGGGCCCGCGGCGGGCAGCAGGGAGTTTGCGCGCACGGTGTCGCCCAGTTCGATCTCCATCAGCCGGGGAAGCGGATTAGCCTCGAGCTTGCGCGCGAACAGGGCGAGCGCCTTCCTGAAGCCTTCGGGCTCGCCGGCGCCGAGCACGACCACATTCCTCTGATAGCCGAAGGGGTTGTGCACGGTCCGTGCGACCGCGCCGGAGACTCCCTGGGCCAGGAGGTTCCGATCGGAGCCCGCTTCAAACAGCGCCACGTCGTCGTACCAGATCCGGCCCTCTCCGTGCAAGTACAAGAGCACGCGGCCGAAGTCAGTCTCCTCCGGCACGGTGAACTCATTCTCCGCTTCCGTCCAGTCGGCTGCCGGGCCCAGCGACTTGGAGCTGACCGCTAGCTGCTTGCCCGGCTTCCCGGCCCGATAGAAGTCCACGTGGAACGTGCCATGGCCGGTCTCGGGCAGCGTGGCGCGGTACCACAGCGTCATGCGGTACGTTTTGCCCGGCACCAGGTCCAGATTGCGCAGAACGCAGGCTCGGGCAGCGTTCTGGTGCTGATGGCCGACGATGCGAACGCTGTACGGCGCGCTGCGGAAGACTTCGGAGTCGAGGGTCAGCTCATGCGTCTTGCCGGTCGGGGTCGAGAAGCTCCACAGGTCCGGCGTGCCGTCATGGTCCGCGTCCACATCAAAGCTCGGGTTGGCCTGAGCTTTGCCGGGATACACGCCATCCACATAGCAGAGCCGCATGGCGTACAGGCGACCGATCAGCCGGTTCGAGCTGCAATCGCCGAGGGCGATGCAGTGGTTGTCACGCAGGAGGTCGTCGGAGACCTGCGTGTCAGCCACGATGGGCAACTCGATGCCGAGTGCTGCTCTAACGCGCGTTTGCACCTCGCGGGCGAGCTGCTGGAGGGCGGGATCCTCTCCCGGCACGATCACGGCCGTGGGCCGGCCGTGGGCTGCCAGCGGGGTCTCCAGGCATGGGTCCTTCAGCTTCTCGATCTTCTCCACGGGGTCGGCCGCGACCCGTCCGAGCGCCAGGCCAAGTAAGGCTGCAAGCAGGATCAGTAACCGCATGGTATCCTCCCGGTCTTGGGCCGGTTGAGAGGTCCTCAATGCCTCGGTTTCCCTGGCAGGCACTGCTAGAAGTAGCAAGGACGGTCGCGCATAAATGCGCTCCCACAAGGGCTATGATGCAGCTTCTAGCCCAGGCCGAAGTGCTCTATCGCGGCGACAATGCCGCCCTCGATATTGGCGACGATCTCGTCAATGAGCTCCCTGGTGACGACGAGCGGCGGGGCCAGCACGAGAATGTCGCCATTGTTGCGCAGGATCATGCCGTGGCGGTAGCAGTAGTCGCGCACGAACCCGCCCACGTTCATCGCGGGATCGAGGGGGGCTCTGGACTCCGGGTCGGCCACCAGTTCGACGGCCCTTAGCAGCCCCAGGCCGCGAATGTCGCCGACGATCGGATACTGCCACAGGGCCTTCAGCCGCTCGCCGAGATAAGCCCCCATCTTGGCGGCGCGCTCGACGAGGTGCTCTCGCTCAAAGATGTCCAGCACCGCCAACACGGCCGCGGCGCAGATCGGGTGGCCGGCGAAGGTGTAGCCATGCCGGAACTCGTGGCCAGGGCGGCGAAAGACGTCGGCGATCTCGGCGGTGGTAAGGACGACACCCATGGGCGCAAACCCAGCCGCGAAGGCTTTGGCGAGGCAAAGGAAGTCCGGAACGACATCCCAGTGTTCGCAGCAGAACATCTTGCCGGTTTTGCCCATGCCGACCTGGATCTCGTCGTAGATGGTCAGGATGCCGTGCTCCTGGCACAGAGCCTTGAGCTCGGGCAAGTAGAAGGGCGGCGGCACCGGATAGCCGACGTTCGAGCCGGGCACCGGGTCGAGGATCATGGCAGCGATCGTGTGCGGGCCCTCCCAGTTGATGATCGCCTCGGTGTTGCGCAGGGCCAGCCGGGCGGATTCCTCGGGGTCGGCGCCGAGCTCACAGCGATACGGGTGCGGCGCCATCACCTGTACGAACCCGGGAGTGAGCGGCTCCTGCGGCTCGCGGAACCAGCTCAGCCCGGTGGCGGACATGGCGCCAAACGACGCGCCGTGATAGCTGTTCCGGCGGTACAGGATCTTGCGGCGGGCCTTCTCGCCCTGCTCCCAGAAGTACTGGCGGGCCATTTTGATGGCTGATTCAGTAGCGTCGGAGCCGTCGCTGACGAAGAAGCTGACCTCCAGGTCGCCCGGGGCCAGGTCGGCCAGGCGCTTGGCCAGTTCGATGACCACGGGAGTCAGGCAGTCGTGGTAGATGGGATAGAACTCAATCCGGCGCATCTGCTCGAGCATGGCCTGGTGCACTTCGGGACGATGGTGGCCGCAAATCGTAGTCAGGAGCGAGGCGAAGGTGTCCAGGTACTTCCGGCCGTCGGCGTCGTAGATGTAGCACCCTTCGCCGCGCTCGATGATCTTGACGCCGCTGCTCTGGATGTCGCCGTAGTTGCCCAGGCTGAACAGAATGTACTGCAGGGCGTCCCGCTGCATCGCCTGGGTTCGTTCGCTGTACTCGATCTCGAGCTTGCCGTCCTCGGGCTTCGTCATGGCTTCACCAGCTCCTCAGTCAGGGCATCACTGCCGGACGTCAGACAAACCAGGCCCCGGCGGGCTAGGACAGCTCCTGCGAGGCCCGAGCCAGAACGTCCTCCAGCGCGCGCCTGGTGTCTTCAGGGAGATCGGGCGGCTGGTAGTTCGCCACATTGGCCCGCCACCGCTCCTCGCACAGGTCGAGGATGCGCTTCTCGTCGCCGGCGTCGCTGGCGGCTTCCGGGACGGTCAACGGGAACAGCTCGGAGGTCCACAGATGGCGGAAGTTGTCCAGAGTATGATCGCTGGTCAGGAAGGTGTCACCCGAGTCGAGGCGCTCACAGATTTCATCGAACAGCAGCGTTGCGTCGGTGACCTCGATCTGCTCTTGAAGCGTGTACTGGCTCTTACGGATCTCTAGATCCAGCATGAACTGGGTGGGCGAACCCACGCCGCCGTTGTCCAGGGTACCCATTCCGGGATAAGGGATGTTCGGGTTGCCGACGAGGCGGGCGTAGCCGTTCGCCGCGAAGAAGTTCTGGTAGACGGCCCGCAGGCCGGGGCGACTGGTGGAGGGGCTGAAGTACACCTCGGTCCACAGATGGCCGCCGAAGTGGTCCTCGAACAGCTTCTTGACGCCCAGGATCACCATCACGTTCTCCGGTCCGGCGGAGGCAGCATCGGCGGT
>JALGUG010000040.1 GCA_029820995.1 Candidatus Zipacnadia bacterium | reverse complement strand
ATTGCGTTAGCCGGTTGCGGCGGCGTAACGCAACGCGGCTTTGGCGGCACGCGTACGAACACCGGCAGCTACAACAGCGCCACCCGCCACACCCGTGAGCAAACGGTTGATCGGCACGGCGTGCAGACGGCTTCGGCCAAGTCGGCAAATCCGGCACAAACGTCGGTTAGCGGACAGCCCTTGCCCGCGGGCCCGGCCCAGACGCACGCGCGCGGCGCGAAGGATTCCGCCCAACCGGAGATCGTGACGGATGAGAAATACAACGGGTGGGACTGCTACAAACTGCGCAATAACCTAATCACGGTCGTCGCGGTACCGGCTATCGGCGGACGGATCATGGAGTACAAGCTGGGCCCCTATCCGTTCCTGTTTACGAACGAGGAGGAGTACGGGAAGGTTTACACTGACGTGGAGATCAACGCCCAACAGGCGTGGCACAATTTCGGAGGGTTCAAAGTCTGGCCCGCGCCGCAATCCACGTGGGAGGAGCGGCTGTCCCAGCAGTGGCCCCCGCCCGCGGTGTTCGACCTGTTCCCGTTCGAGCCGAAAGTCCTGGCCGACAAGTTGGTAGCATCCCTGCAGCTAGTGAGCGAGAAGGACCCCGAGGGGACCGGGCTGCAAACAAGACGGGAAGTGTCGGTCTATCCTCGTAGTACGCGGGTGACCGTGACGGAGACTTTCCAGAACGTCACCGACAAGCCAATCACCTGGAGCATTTGGGACGTCACACAGGTGCGAACGGCACTGGAAAAGGACAAACCGTTCAGCGAGCAGGCCGTCGTCTACTTCCCGCTGGACAAGCTGAGCAAGCTGGAGAAGGGGTATCGCGAGCTGATCACCGAGCCGGACAATGAAGTCGAGCGCCAGGAGCAGTGGAAGCCGGAGATTGCGCCGGGGATCATGGGCGTGGTGTATAAGCACCAGAAGGGCAAGATCGGCGCCGATTCGAAGGACGGCTGGATCGCTTACGTGGACGAACTACACCACTACGTGTACGTCAAGCGCTTTGAGGTGTTCACCGACGAGGATTATCCCGACCGGGGCTGCACGGTAGAGGTCTACACGGACGGCGACAAGCCCTACATGGAAGTCGAGGTTCTGGGCCCGCTGCGCGAGCTAATGCCGGACGAAAGTTACTCGTTCACCGTGGACTGGTTTGCGACCCGGTGCAATGGACCGATCCTGAGTTGCACGGAGGCCGGAGTCGTCTCGCAGCCGCTGAAGTTGACGCAGCAGCCGGATCGGGACCCGGTCCTCAGCGGCAAGTTCGGCGTCTTCCACGAGGGGAAGGCACGGATTCTGTTCATCAACGCCCAAGGCGCGGCCACAGAGTATAAGCAGATTGATGTCACGCCGATGACGCCGCTGGAATTGGGCGAACCGGTGGCAGTCCCGGACGGAACAAAGAGCATCGCCGTTCAAATCTTGAACGCGGCCGGCACGCCTATCGCGCCGGGCTTCCTGTCCGAAGTCAAGCTGGGCTAGAGGCCAGCGACTGCCAAGCTTTGTCGGGCTCGGGGATATTTCCCGGGCCCTTTTGCTGCGCGCAGCCTCAGTACGCGGGCCAGTGAGCAGCGCGCCGGGGCGAAGGAGAGACCAACTGTGACCAAATGGCTGCTTGACCCAACTCGTCTGGGCTTCAACACTGCTTCGCTGGCGGGTCATTCGATCCCGGAGGCGGTCACCGTCGGCCGGCGGCTGGGGTTTCATACGATCGAGCTGCTGGCCTTTGACGGCGCCCGCCACAGCCAGGGCCCACTGGCCGGCTTCTGGTTCGACCGGATGAATAAGCGGGAGCGCGAGGAGCTGCGGGAGGTCGTCGCCGTCTTCGAGCACCTCACCACCCACGCGCCGTTCATCGAGACGCCGCTGTTCACGCACAACCCCGGCATCCGCAGCGAGGTCCTGCGACAGCAGAGGCTGACCATCGAGGCGACTGCCTGGCTGGGCGGCTCCTCGACCACGATGCACATCAATCAGCAGACCGGCTACGCTCTGGAGGAGTACTGGGAGAACATCAAGGCGACCTTCCGGGAACTGGGCGACCACGCGCAGGAGCACAACTTGTCCGTGACCATTGAGACCGGCTTCCCGACGCAAGTTGACGTGTTCGCCGGGCTGATCCATGAGATTGACCATCCAGCGGTGGGAGCCAATCTCGACGTTGGACATCTCCGGGGATACTATCCTGTGCAAAGGTGGCGCGAAGCGGACGGGCCGGAGCTGTATAATCAGACCCTTCAGGCTCAGGTCAGGGCGCTGGGGTCCCGGCTATATCATGTGCACCTGCACGATGTGCGCTGGGAAGACCTCCGCGACCACCGGCGGATCGGACATGGCATCATTGACTTCGGTGCGCTCTTCCGCGTGATGGCCGAGAGCGGATTCGAGGGGCTCATGACCTTCGAGTTGGAGGACCCGGAGTTCGAGACCGCGCTGGCCGAGAGCAAGAAGCTGATCGAGGCGGCGCTCAAGGCTTGAGGCGCGGATCTGCCGGCAGAAACGACCCGCCACAGCGGGGCGGGCTCCCAGTAATGGTCGTCGCTAGCTCCCAGTAATGGTCGTCGCTATTGGTGCTATTCCGTTACGGTCGTACGGTCGTTGAAGTACCCCTCCTGGTGCAATTGGACGGCTCGCGTGTACAGCTCCCCGTAGCTTGTGACGTCCTTGATCTCCAGCATCTCGTGGTGAAAGATCACATAGGCCAGCGGACCGTCGAAGGGAGTGTCGCCGAAGGCCGACTCCGCTGCCTTCAAGATCATGTCGCGGGCCTGCACGCGGGCCGGCCGGGTGATGTCGTGGTTGATCCACTCGAAGGGGTAGTTCTCCCCGATTTCCTTGGCCGCGGCAATGGGGCGCTTGGCCTTTGCCGGGTGCTTAGTGAACTCATCAATCAGGAACAAGTGCATGAACACGCGCTGCTCCTCCGAGAAGCGCGGCTGCAAGTTGATCTTCCGCCCGCAGACGTACTTCTTATAGGCCTTCTCCGCGGCACGTCTGGTTTGGCCGGAAACAGGCGTCTGCCGCGCCGCTTCGAGCACCTGGCTTTCCATCCGCTTTCTCAGGTTCTCGATCCGCTCGCATGTGCGCTCTTGTCGCATTGTGGTTCGGTCAAGACTGGACATTAGTAAAGTAGCCTCTTCACAATTTCTCGCCATCAACTAGAACGTTCGGGGCGAGCAAAAGGTATTCCCGCACAACCCGGCGTGGAGCAGGTTACACCCGCTCTCGGGCCTTCAGAAGCGCAGGCGCCAGTGCGGCGATAGTCAAATATGCCGCGGCGGCCAACAACAGGGCCGGACTGAAGCCCCAGAGCTTCCCGCCGATCATCGCCAGAACCGATCCCAGCACCGACGTCAAGCCATTCAATCCCCAGCACCACGGCACAATATCCGGGCCCCAGAAGCCGACGGCGCGCAACCCACAAGGGAAGGGCTGCCCCATCAGGAAGCCCAGTGGCAGCAAGATGACCATCGCCAGCCCACTACGAGCCAACACGGGCCAGGCTAACGTGGCGTCCAACAGCACCCGTAAGCCCAGGAAGAACGCCACCAAGACGGCAACGATCCACAGCCCGACTAGGGAGACATGCCGGCCCAAGGCTTGTGGTTCGCGCCTCTGACTAATGATCCCTCCTGCGGCGCCGCCCAAGAGTAGCGCAAACAGTATGACTCCCAGAGACAGCACGGGATAGCCCAGATAGAAGGTCAGCTTTTGGGCGAGGCAGATCTCCGCAATCATAAAGCCTACGCCGAGTAAGCCGAAGTAGGCTGCTGCTCCACCCGCACGACCGGCCCCCAGGGCCAACTCCCGTCGCCGCCATAAGTATACCACTAGTAAACCGCCCGCCGCAACGCATAAGACCACTATTCCCAGCGCGAAGCGGCGGAAGCCAGGCGCCACCGTCATACTGAGGTCCACAAAGAAGGGGCTATCATCGCTCACCGGCTTCAGGTTGCGGACGAAGCCGGCGGGCACGCCGTAGGGAGGAAGCTCCTCCGCCAGGCGACGCGAGAAGCCCATTGAGTCTAGACCGGGGTCGCGCAGCCAGGAGAAGGGCGTCGGCTCGTACGCACCGGGGCAGAAGCCGGGCACGAAGTCCAGGGCAAAGGCGGTCCGACCCATGTCGGCGGCCTCTGCCGGCGAGAAGGCTCTCTGGGAGACGATCAGTAGATGCCGGTACGGGCCAGTGCCATACAGTGCGGGTCGAATGCTCACCACCGCCATATGATCCGGCGTTTGCTGCGCCGGGATGCCCCGGGCCATCAGCGCCTCTCGGGCGGTGAGCACTGCGCGGAGCAGCAAGGGCGAGAGTTGGCACATGAACACAAAGCGGCCCTGAGGCGTGAGGTGCGCGAGATAGTCCTCGAAGGCCTCACGCGTGTGGACATAGCTGTCCACGAACGCCAGGTTGGAGGTCTGGGTGGTGTTGGCGAAGGTCAACGCGGCATAGATAAGGTCGAACTTCTCGTCGCAGCGGCGCACGAAGCTCCGCCCCTCACCGATGGTCAAGTGCACGTTGGTGTAATGATAGATGGGCCCGCCGACATCACGGAACCGATCTACAAGACGGGGGATGGAAGGGTTCAGTTCGACGCCCGTGATCTCGCGGCACCCGGCGAGCTGTGCCATCAGAATGTCCAGGCCCCCGCCCGGGCCGATGGACAGTACGGTTTGGGGTCGGCGGAAGAAGAAGGGGAAGTATCCCAGGAAGCGGGTGAGGTCCCGGATTTCGTGCAGATCGCCCCTGAAGGGACGGATGTTCGTGGGCACATCGCCGTCGGTGTACAGGAAGATCTCGTCGGAGAAGCGGTAACGGACGGCGTCGGTCCGCGCGAAGGCGTTCCAGTCGGTGGCGACGATTCTGGCGCCCTGGTTCGGATCGGCCAGATCGCGATACAGTGCCTTGGCTCTCGAGTCGTGCGTAGCGAGCGTCGGAAGGTCCACCCAGCGCCTGCTCAGATTCGCACCCAGGAAGGCGACCGTTAGCGCAGCTCGGCGCTCTGCCACGCGATCAAGGTCGCCGACAAACATGCGACTGCTCCCAGAGCTAGGATCGCGTTGGTGCCTCCGAGAAACTGCAGAGCAACGAGCACCAGCAGGGCACCCAGAGCGGCGCCGGCTAAGTCGGCGCCGTACAGCCTTCCGGCCCAGCCGGAGAAGCGGCCGAACACGTGAGACAGAAACAGACCGGCCGCGCAGAGCGGCACAAAGCATACCAGACCAACGACCCACAGGGAGGTCAGGTAACCGGACAGACCCGTCCGGAACAGCAGCACGATGATCAGGGGCAGGAGCAAGCCGTATCCTAGCGCAGCGAACGTGAGCACGCGCCAGGGAGTCTGGGCCCAGCGGCGGAGCAGCGCTCTGGGCCACAATCCGAGGGCGCCGCAAATCAGGCGCGCCGCCGGATGTCGCCGGCAGGCCTCGGGGACCCAGTCGCGTTCACCGAACAAGAGGAAGTCCAGCAAGCCGCCGACGCCCAGGCCGCAGACGGCCATAGACAGAACCAGGAACACGAAGTGATATCTCAGCAGGACCGAGAAGCAGCGGGTGAGTGCGACCTCGAAGGCGAGAACCGAGAACGATACCAGAAGCACGGCCGCGAGCAGAGAGGGCGGAGGCTGGCCGCGGCGGCGCGCAGCTTCCATCGCGCTACTCCGTACCGTCCGCCGGCCGATAGGGCCGCGTATGCCGGCACTTGGGGTACCCTGAGCAGCCGAGGAACTTGCCCTTGCGCCCTTGACGCACTACCATCGGCCTGCCGCACTCCTCGCACACCTCGTCCGTCTCGACGGGCTGGGAGCGTTGCTCGGCTACCGCGCCCTTCAATTCCGGCGGCAAGGGCTTGGCGTTGCGGCATTTGGGGAAGTTGGGACAGGCCAGAAAGGGCCCCCGCTTGCCCTGCTTGACCACCATCTTCGCGCCGCACTTCTCGCAGATGATGTCCGTCTCCTGCGGCGCGACGCGCTGAGGATCCACAGGCGCGCCGTCCTCGCCGATCTCCTTGATGTTCCGGCACTTGGGATAGGCTGAACAGCCGTAGAAGGGCCCGCGCTTGCCCTGGCGTTTCACCAGCGGCGCCCCGCAGCGGTCACACGTGTACTCAGTCACTTCCGGCTTCTCGCGCGGCGCCGATTCATCGCCGTTGACCGGGCGCGAGTACGTGCATCGAGGGAAGCCCGAGCACCACACGCACCGCCAATCCCTGCTGCGGCGCAGCAGCATTCGCTGTCCGCAGCGCTCGCATCTCTCGTCCAGCAGGGTCCGCCCCACTTCACCCGGCACAAGATCCGAGGGGCGCGTGTAATCACACTCCGGATAAGCGGCGCACCCGACAAACTTGCCGTACTGCCCGAACTGCTCTACGAGCTGCGCCCCACATTTGGGGCAGGTCTCGTCCAATTTCTTCAGCGGAATCGTCGCCGCTGCCTCCACAGTCACGGCGAACACGTCGTGGAAGTGGCGCAACAGAGCCACCCAGTCCTGCGCTCCCTCCTCGATGGTGTCCAATTGTGTCTCCAGCGTGGCGGTGAACTTCACGTCCATGATCTGCGGGAAGTTCTCCACCAGGTAGTCGCAGACTGCCAGGCCCAGCGGCGTCGGCACGAAATGGCGCTTCTCCATGCGGACGTACTCGCGCTGTCGCAGAACGTGGAGCGTGGGAGCATAGGTGCTGGGCCGACCGATGCCCTGCTCCTCCAGCGCCCGAACCAGCGTGGCCTCCGTGTATCGCCGGGGAGGGCGGGTGAAATGCTGGTCCGCTCGCACTTCCAGCAGCCGCAGCTCCTCCCCCTCGGTCAGTACGGGGAGCTCCTTGTCCTCTTGGCGCTTCAGCGGCGGATGGGCGGCCGTCCAGCCGTCGAAGACCAGCACTCGTCCCGAGGCCCGCAGCTTGTATGGCCCCGCTTCGATCTCAACTGTGGTCTGGTCGAACTCCGCGTCGGCCATCTGCGCCGCCAACGAGCGACCCCAGATGAGGCGATAGAGCTCCAACTGGCGGTCGGTCAAATGCGGCGCCACCTCATCGGGCGGCAGGTCGAAGTACGTCGGTCGAATGGCCTCGTGCGCATCCTGCACGCCCTTCTTTGCCCGCGCTCGTCGCGCACGACCGAGATACTTGGACCCGAAGTCCTTCTCAACCACGCCACGAATCTCCCCCACTGCCTGCTTCGACACTCGCGTAGAGTCGGTGCGCATGTAGGTGATGAGGGAGAGCGTCTTGCCCTTGATCTCCAGGCCCTCGTAGAGCTCTTGGGCAACCCTCATCGTGACCTGCGCGGGCAGCCCGATACGCGAGGCGGCGTCCTGCTGCAGGCTGCTCGTGGTCAGAGGCAGCGGCGGACTAACCTTGATGCGCTTCTTCTCGATGCCGGATACACGGCACGTTTGGGCCGCGAGGTCCCGAGCGAAGAGCTCCGCGCCCTCGTGCTCTCTCGGCTCGATCTTGTCCCCGTTCCACTCGACGACCACCGCAGCGAAGGACGCATCCCCCTGGGCGGGTGCCAGGTCCGTCTCGATAGTCCAATACTCTTGGGGATCGAAGGCTGCGATCTCGCGCTCGCGGTCGCACACCAGCCGGAGGGCCACGGACTGCACGCGCCCGGCGCTGAGGTTGATGCCGCGCTTTTGCCCCTTGATGCGCTTCCAGAGCAGGGGGCTAAGCGAGTAGCCCACCAGGCGGTCCAGCACGCGCCGCGCCTGCTGGGCGTTGACCCGATCCATGTCAATCTCGCGCGGCGATTCCAGGGCAGCCTTCACGGCGCCCTCGGTGATCTCATTGAACTCAATCCGGAGCGGCTTCTTGAGTTTCAGGGCCTCGGCCAAGTGCCAGGCGATGGCCTCGCCCTCACGGTCGGGGTCTGTGGCCAGATACACGGATTTGACGTTCTTGAGCGCCTTCCTCAGCTCGCCGAGGATCTTCTTCTGGCGAGGCACCATTGTGTACGTAGGTGCGAAGTCGTTCTCCACATCCACCCCGAGGTCGCGGGTCGGCAGGTCACGCACGTGGCCCATGGAAGCCAGCAGCACGTAGTCCTTCCCGACGAAGCGGCCGATGGTGCGCGTCTTGGTCGGCGATTCAACGATAATGGCTGCTTTGGGCATGACGCTCGCTATTATGGGCGGCAATTAGCGCCCGTCTGTCTGCTCCCGTACAGCCGGGCGTGGCCCTCGCTCTCCGAAGAGGCATGATACCACGAATCACAGTCGCACAAACATGCTTCCCGGGAAGCGGCGGATCAGGCCTTTGACTTCCAGCATCATCAGCGCTGCGGAGACCTGGGCCGCGGCCAGTTCTGTGTGCTGGATTACTTCATCCACATGCCGGGGTTCGAAGGACAGCGCACTTAAGGCGAGCTGCTCATCGCGGGAGAGGTCCGCGGGAGCGGGCGGTCGCTGAGTCGGGGCCGCCTCAAGATGCAGATTGAGGCCGGCCACGACATCTTCGGCCGTTTCCACCAGGTGAGCACCGTCGCGAAGGAGCGCGTGACAGCCGCGGCTCAAGGGGCTGTTGATGTCGCCCGGAACGGCGAACACCTCCCGGCCCTGGTCCACCGCCAGGTTGGCCGTGATGCGACTGCCGCTCTTGAGCGGGGCTTCCACGACGAGGGTCCCCAGTGCCAGTCCGCTAACGATCCGATTGCGCACCGGGAAGCGCTCAGCCTTCGGCGGCGTTCCCAGGGGCACTTCGGAAATGACGGCCCCCGACTCGGATAGTCGGTCCTTCAGTTCCCTGTGTTCGCGCGGGTAGTCCACATCCAGCCCGCAGGCCAGCACGCCAATGCTCCGGCCGCCCTGCTCCAGGGCCGCCTCGTGGGCCGCGCCGTCCACCCCGAGCGCTAGGCCGCTGACGATGGTGAAGCCGCGTCGCGCCAGATCGCCGGCCAGTCGCTCGGTCGCCAGCCGGCCGTACGACGAGCAGCGCCGCGTCCCGACGATGGCCAGCGCCAGTTCATCCGCGCCGGTGAACTCCCCGCGCACGTACAGCATTACGGGCGGATCGTAGATCTCTCGCAGCAGCGGGGGATACTCACGGTCCAGAAGGGACACCACGCGAACGCCCAGAGAAGCCATACGATCGAGGTCGGCCTGAACGTCCAACTGCCGGACCTGCGCCAGTCGCTTGACGTCGCGTTCAGTGATCTCCTCGATCTGTCCCGGCTTCTCTTGAGCCGCGTCCCAAATCGCGCCCACCGATTCGCACGCCTGAACCAGAAGCGACAGCCGCCGCGGCTGGACACCGGACCGGCTCAGTCGGATCCAGTCCGCCCATTCGGATTCTGCCTCGCGGCCCGTCTTCGCATCCATGGTCACACGACACGCGAGCCCTCGTGATCCGCCCGCCCCGCCTCAGTACACCGCCTCCAGAATCTCAGGATACAGGCCCGGAAAGCCCTTCAGCACGCCCAGACGCTCGGCTCGCAGGTCCGCTAGGCGTCGCTCCAGTTCCGCCGGGTCCCTGATGACGCGCGCGAGGTCAAACTGGCCAATGTCAATGCCGTCCACCGCCGCCGGGATCTTGACGCCCAAGCGTGGGTCCTCGACCCAAGTGATGCCCTCCCGGGCGATGTCGCGAATGATCGCGCACGTCGTTTCCAGGTCAACCTTGATCGCATCCGGGCCGTCCCCGATGAAGCCGGTGTTCAGCAGGAAACACTCGATGTTCGGGTTCTTGCGCAAGATGTCCAGGAACATATTGCCTTCCTCGTGCTTGGGCCCGGTGATGAAGGGGTTCGTCCCGACCACGCGGATCGGCTCGTTCTGCGCGTCAGCGGAGTCGGCCGAGGTGCGGACCGACTCGCCGAGCATGAAGGCGCAGGCAGCCTGTTCATGGCTGAGCCGGCAGATCGCCGGCGAGAGCGGGTGCCGCGTGATAAAGAAGATGCGGTTCGCGGCGGCAAGGTTCCTGTCGTCGTCCGCATGAGCGATATCTTTGACCTGGACGACCGCTCGGCCGTTGGCCGTGTACTGGGTCGTGTTGCAGAAGTCCACGTTGCCGGCCTCGTCCACCCACACGTTCTCTAGAACGGCTTCCGGGGAGGTGGTGGCGCGCCAGAGATCATACTGCGTCTCCGGCGTCAGGCCTTCGGTCTTGATGTAGAACCCCCGCTCTTCGGAACCGAGACAAGTCCCGTTGGAGCGGAGCAAGACCACGTCGTCCTGGCGGATGGCCACGCGCTCGCCTTGGGTCGCATCGCAGTGGAAGTCATGGGCAGTGAGGGTGGTCTTGCCGGTGCCGCTGAGACCGAAGAACAGCATACCATTGCGCTCGATCTCGCCGGTGCGCTTGCTACGGGCCCAGTAGTCTTTGCTGCCGGCGTGCAGACCCAGGTTGCCGAGCTGTTTGGCGCGGTACATCAGCATCCGCAGGAAGCCCTTCTTGACTTCACCGTAGTAGTCGCTGCCCAGGACGTATGTCACGCCGTTCTCGGTATCGGCGAGGATCGTCGTCTGCGGCCACTCGGGGATATCAAACAGCACGAAGTCGGGGTCCTCGAGCCAAGTGGGCGCCGCCAGGCTGGAACGAAACATCAGCGCCAACTGAGGGTACTTGTCGGTCACGAACAAGCGGCAGCCATAGCTCTGACCCCGCCCCCCGGTGCAGAGCTTGCGGTCCACGCAGATCATGCGCTGGTGGGCGATGTATTGCTTGACCTTTTCGACCGTCTCGTGGTCCTCCGCAGTGAGCTCGCCGTCCACAGCGCTGCGCGTCAGGGGCGCACTGCGGCTGCGAACACGACTCACGTACGAGGCACTTCCGTACACCGTCGTGCGCTCCCGGTCCTTGGCCAGCTCCCGGAGTTCCCGGCGTCCCAGATCGTGGAGAACGTCGCTCAGCTTGGGATGAGCATCGAACTCCAGAAAGCGTTTCACTCCGTTCCCGGCATTACTTGAATTCGGCATCAGCGACCGGCCTCCCGCCGAGCGATCCGCAGTAAAGTCTCAAAGAGTGCTCCTAAACCTGAAACGCCTGCCTGACCTCGCTTCTGACATCGAGCCACAGAAAAACGACGACCCAGGCTGAGAGCCGCCTGGGCACAACAGGCTCAAAGCTGCAACGCCATAGCAATTCCACGCGGTCGGTTAGATCCCTGCCTCATCGTCCGCCGCAGCGTCAGTCCCCTTGGCCTCCTGCTTGGCGGTGGCCTGGTCAGGTCCCGCCGCCGCGGGCTGCTCTGGGGCCCGCGGGGCCTTGTCCCCCGGTGCGGACGGTTCCCCCTCGGCGCTCTCTTCAGGCTGTTCCGGCGTCACTTCTGCCTTGAGATCGGAAGCCGAGGCCAACTCCGCCTCCAACTCCTGGATCCGCTGGCGGAGCTTCTTCTTGAGGCGAGCTGCTGCGGCACGCGCTGCGGCATCGCTCTGTTCGGCCCGCCGCAGTGGCCCCAGAGAATAGGCCAGAGCCAGAATCGCACCCAAAGCCAAACTGGCAAACACAATCCAGCAAAGCGGGACCTCCGCGAAGTGCCCCGCCGGAAAGACCGTGCCCCCTTGGTCTCTGCTGTACAGATAGATCGGCACAGCGTGAGAGTTCATCTGCTGAAAGAACAAACACGCCACCAGCAG
The DNA here is from genome assembly GCA_029820995.1 of Candidatus Zipacnadia bacterium. GTDB lineage: Bacteria > Armatimonadota > Zipacnadia > JALGUG01 > JALGUG01 > JALGUG01. The sequence goes on along the minus strand of JALGUG010000040.1, from coordinate 19,203 downwards.
CAAACCCCACCCGATGATTGACTTCAGTAGGCGCTTCATTGTTGTCGCCGATGGAGACGAACCCCGCTACACGGCTCTGTCACCTAGCCGGCCTCGATCAAGGCGGCGCCATCGGCATGCCGCCGGGCGGTGCCATCGGCATCCCCTCCGGCCCCATCATGCCGGGCTCCATGCCCTCCGGGCCCATCATCATCCCGGCCGCGGGCTGCGCCGCCTTAGGAGGTTCCGGCGGGGGCAGGGAGTTGTCCACTGTGAACGCGAACCGACTGATGGCCTGCTGGCCCTTCCAGTCGCTGGCTTTGATCTCGAACTTCTGCAAGCCGTCCTTGAGATTGCGTGACGTGCCGCGCTTGGGCTCATGAATCCACCACAACAGCCCCTTGGCTTGCTGATACACGTGGTCCACCACGGTGCCGTTCAGCGAGACAACGATGCTGTCGGGATTGACGCCGGTGCCCTCGTCTCGCAGCAGCACGGATAGATAGATCGTCGGCGAGCCCGGGATTTTCACGTCTTCCGCGTACCGATCGTCGGGGTCTCCCTCGTGTAGGATGTCCAGCGGGAAGACCAGGCGTTTGTCACCCTTGCTCGGAACATCCAACAGGGGCTGTTTGACCACGGGCGGCGCCGCATCTACCGCACTGGACATCATGGCGTAGAGCGCCCCGTCGTCCCCCAGCACGTACAGGGCCCCCTCCACGCAAGCCACAGAGCTCGCGAAATTATCCTCGAACTTCAACTCCGTGCGTTCCACATCCTGCGCACGGCGGCCGCCTCTACCGACTCCGCCCACGCCACCGCCCATGTCCACCTCGGTGCCAACGCCTGTTCCGCGACGACCGCCCCGACGACGGCCGCTGCTGCCGCGGCGGCGATGGCCCGTCTCTGCACCCGCGCTCGGCACTCCTCCCATCATCCCCTCCGCGGGTGCCATTGCGCCCGGTCCCATCATCTCCGCCCCCGGCATCCCTTCGGCTCCTCCGGGCATTCCTTCCACTCCGCCGGGCATGATACTGCCCGGCCCCATCTCGCCGGCGCCTGCCGTTTTCTTCTTCTCCTTCTTTTCGGGCGGCTCGGCCAGTGCATAGTCCCACACGGGGGAGCCGTCGCTGATATTCAGAGACGTGACGGTTGTTTTCCCCATACGCACAACAAGCCGGTCACCCATTATGATCGGAGAGGACAGAACCGGCTGCGGGTCCGCAGGCTCCGTGTGGGGATAGCGCCAGATGATGTCCCCTTTGGCCAGGCCCACCGCGTACACGTAGCCGGCCTTCGTGCCCACATAGGCTCGCCCCCCGTGGATTGCCGGGGACCCCGCGACCACTCCGCCCATGGCTCTCTTCCAGATCACGTGTCCGTCGTCTGCGTCCAGGCAGAACAGCTTCTGCCTGGAGCCCACGATCACTTTGCCCCGGTCCACCGTGGGCGAGGAGAACATCGCGCTGTAATCCAGGCTCGTGCGCCAGACGAATTTGCCGCGATTGGACACCGAGTACACGTGACGGTCTTGCGAGCTGAAGAAGACACGGCCGCGATAGATCGCGGGCGAGGACTTGATCGCACCCTTGGTAGTATACTGCCAGAGAAGCTGCTGGTCGCGGAGGTCCAGGGCATACAGGTTCTTGTCATCGGAGCCGAAATAGATGATGCCGGCGTGGATCGTTGGGGACGAGTCAATGGGACCGTTAGCCTTGAAGCTCCATCGCTCGCGGCCCTTCTCCTGGTCCAGAGCCCGGAGGAATCCGTCGGTGGAGCCGACGTAAACACAGTCGCCATGCAGCGCTGGAGCTGTATGGAACTTGGTGTCTCGCTGGAATTCCCAGAGGGGCTCGCCGGTGCGGAGGTCCAGGGCATAGACCGAGCCGCCGTGGCAGAAGTACGCCGCCTTATCCGACACCGCTGGGGTGGAGAAGGCGTGCTCCTCGGGGTGGCCGGTCGAGAACTTCCAATACAAGCCGACCGGCAAGGCGAGAGTCGAGCTCTTGAAGCCGGTGTGACGGCTGTCCACTCGGAACTGAGTAACTGATCCGGCCAGGCACCAGGCACTGCCGGCCAGCATCGCCAGGCCGACGGCCCCAGCCGTTAGTTTGTGGCGGATAGTCATGACGACAACCTCCTCGCGGCCGCTCGGAGCGACCTTCGCCCCGACGACGCCGCAACGACTCAACAACGATGCTAACACTTCCACGCCGCGGCTCCGGAGGGCTCAACTTCGCCCCACGTGCGCCCTGCGCACGAGTGCGACGCAGGGCGCCCCACCTACTGCCGGCGCAGGCGCTCGAGAGCCTCCCGAGCATCCACATTGTTCGGGTCAATGTTGAGGGCGGTGCTGTACGCACCCAGCGCCTGGTGCAACTTGCCTTCGCGCTCCCAGGCCAACCCCTGCAACCGGTAGACCTGCGAGGTCTCCGCATCATCCTCCGCCAGCTTCAGGGCGGTCGTTAGGGCCTTCTGTGCAGCGCGGAACTCCTTGAGTTCCACATAGGCCCGTGCGGCCTCCTTCAGCGAAGCGACGTCGGTTGGGCTCAGCGCCAGCGCCTCGTTGTACCGCTTCACAGCCATTTCGTATGCGTGGCTATTGAAGTAGGTCTCCCCGATCTTACGCAGAATCATCGCGCGCCCGGCCGCAGTGTTGGCGATCTGCGATTCGGAGATGTGGGCGAGCGCCTCGCGGTACGCTGTTCGAGCCCGGTGCCAGGCAGCGAGCTGGAAGTAGACCTCCCCGATATAGAAATGGATGTCGGCATCGTTGGGGTCCAGCTCGACGGCTCGCAGTAGATGCTGCGTTGCCTTGCCGGGCTGACGCTGGCGGTAGAAACACAGTCCCAGCGCAACGTGTGCCACTACGCAATTGCGCTTCAGAGCCAGCGCCGTCTCGGCGCTCCGCTGCGCTTCCTCGAACTGGCCCAGCAGAACCAGCGCAAAGCCCAGATTCGCGTGCAGTTCCGCATTCTGTGGGTCCAGGGGGATCGCCTGCTCGAGGATCTTCTGGGCGTCAGCGTACTTGCCGCTGCGAATCAGGGCTTGTCCCTTGTGGTACATGGCTGGAACGAACTTGGGATCAATCTTGAGTGCCTGGTCGAACTGGGCAATGGCATCGCCATAGGAGTGTGACTTGATATTCCGCTCGGGATCGGACACGAAGTTCTGCGCCTGCAGTGCGTAGACCTGACCGATGCCATCGTATGCCGGCGCATAGCCTTCCGCCTGCTGCAGGAACTTCAGTGCGGCGTTGAGCGACTGGATCGGCTGCAGCACCAGGCCCTCTTCCTTGAACACCTTCTGGGCCTCGTGCAGATACGCCAGGCCGACCCGCGTGAGCGCGTCCTTGTCGGCCGGATTGCCACCCTCGTTTTGGTCCAGCGCCTTGCGGTAGGAGTTGCGGGCAGCGGCGAACTGACCGTTGTGGTCATAGGCATCGCCCAGCGCCTTGTGGAGGTCCGACCGCAGCAGAAGCTTCAAGGCGAATTCGGCGGCCCGCCCGTACTGCTGCATGACCGATTCCTCGGTCAATTCCGCGTCGCGGCGTTCCTCCCGAGTCCGAAGTGCCAGGCGGCGCTGGCGACTGGCCCACTCCTCCACCAACGTCTGGGCCTGCACCAGACGCTTGATCGCAGCTTCGTGGTGCCCGCTGATGTCCAGCGCTTTGCCCCACCAGTAGAGCCCTTCCACGTAATTGTGCTCGACGTCGAGGGCGTGCTCCAACTCTTGCGCGGCTTCATCGTATTCGGTCAGCTTGTACAGGGTTCGCCCCAGGCCGCACAGCACGTCGGCGATCTTCTTGCCGCGCCGGACCCGCAGCTCGTCGCGGTACTCGGCGGCGGCTGCCTGGTAGGCTGAGATCGCTTCGTCGAAGGCCCCCTTCTGATTGTGGAAGTCGCCCCAGTCCTCAAAGATCTTCCCCCGCAGATAGTGAATCCCGGGCCGCATCGGCTCCAGGTCGGCGGCCTTGTCGAGCGCCGCCAGGGCCTGCTCGCGGTCCCCGTTGGCATAGTACGCCTTTCCCAGGTAGTACCATGCGGGTTCGTAGTCAGGAGCGGCCGTCGTCGCCGCTTTGAGCCGATCTATGGCGGCGGCGAAATCCTCCTCCTCGACCAACCGAGCGCCCTCGATGAACTCCTTGAGGCCGGGCTGCTCTTCCCCCTGAGCTCGTACACACAGAATCGGGACAAGCTGAAGCAACAGTACTGCGGCTAGAGCGAGAAGACTGCGGTGCCGGGTCGTGTTCATTGCTGCGTCTCTCCCCTTGCAGCACCAATGGCGTGCTGCCGCACGTCGTGTCGTGCTGCCCGTCGTGCGGCCGCTGACTTCACGATTATAATGGATTGCTTCTTGGCCTGTCAACGTGCTCCTCCGGGCCCTACACCCACAGCCTCCGGCTCATGGTGCGCTGATGCAACGCCAGACTGACTAGCCACAGAATCAGCGCGAATAGGGCCAACAGGACCAAACAGAGCCCGCTCGAGAGCCGGCCGGTCTCGCCGAAGGCGTGTCGAATCAATTCGGTGGTGTACGTCAGAGGCGAGATCATCGCCAACCGTTGCCCCCAGGACGGCATCTGCTCCAGTGGCATGAACACGCCGCTCACGAAGATCAGCGGCAGCCGCACCAGGTTCGAGATCGTCATAATGGATGATGGGTTGTCTGTGGGCGGCGCGGAGAACAGCGTGCCCAGGATCGCAAAACAGAGGGCCGACAAGACCACTGTCGCCGCCAACAGGATCGGATGGTGCAGGCTAGCCCCCAAGGCGATCAGGCTGATCATAATGGGTATCAACGAGATCACCAGCCCGAACAGGAAGGCCGCCACAACATCGCCGCCCATTATCATCGGCACCGTCAACGGAGCGGCCAGCAGGCGCTCCAGCGTCCGGGTTCGCGTTTCGAAGGGCAATACCGCCGGCGTCGTGGCAGACGCAGTGAAGAACAGGGCCAGGGCAATCAGGCCCGGCGCCAGGTTTTGGGGCGGCATGCTGCGGCCGAACGCAAAGGCCAGAAACAGGAACGTCGGAAAGAAGATGCCGAAGATCAGCACTGGGCCCTTCAAGTAGTAGATGTAGATGTCCTTCTTGGCGATGGCCCACGACTTGGCGAGTGCGTTCATTGCCCCTCGCCTCCTTCGACTGCAGCACCGCTCTCCGTCAGCGCAACAAAGACCTCCTCCAGACTGGGCCCCAGAGTGTTGATGCTCAGGATCTCCAGTGACCGGCGCCGGGCGAAGTCCACAACCTCGGCGGCAACGGCTCCCGGCGATGAGGTGTAAACGCACAGTTTGTCGCCCTGCTTTTCCACGCGCTTGACAGCCGCCAGGCCGCTCAACGCCTCCGGCGCGACCGCCTCACTGAAAGCGATCTGGACCGATTGGCTACCGGCGAAAGGAGCTTTGAGCGCCTCGGGGCTGTCAATCGCCGCAATACGCCCTGCGCAGATAATGGCGATGCGGTCACAGAGCATGTTCGCTTCATCAATATTGTGCGTCGTGTAGAACACGGCGACGTCGTCCTGTACTAGCTGTTTGACCCTCTGATGGATCAAGCGGCGGCTGGCCACATCCAGCCCCGCGGTCGGTTCGTCGAGAAACAGCACCTGGGGCGCGTGCAGCAACGCCATGGCTATCATCAGCCGTTGCTTCATCCCCTTCGAATAAGCCTTGGCCAGGTCATCGCGCCGCTCCCACAAATCGAAGTCGTTAAGCAGCTCCTCGGCGCGCTCCTGGCGTCGGCGCTTGCGCAGCCCATACAGCTCCCCCGCGAACATCATGTTCTGCCACCCGGTCAGCTCCATGTACGGGTTGGCCACCTCCGGCACCACTCCCACATGCTCCTTGGCTCCCAGAGGGTCCTTCGTCATATCATGATCCAGCACATGCACTGTGCCGCCGCTCGGCCTCAGCACCCCCGTCAACATCCGCTGCGTGGTCGTCTTACCGGCACCGTTGGGCCCCAGAAAGCCGAACAGCTCCCCCGCTCGCACCGCGAAGGACACCCGGTCTACGGCCAGGTGCGTCCCATAGTACCGCGTCAGGTTCTCCGCACTTATGAGTTCGCTCGTTGGTTCACCTCACGGGCGCCGCGCCCCGAGAATATCATGCAACGCCTGGGCCAGCGCTTCGGCCTTCTCCTGCACGAGCTTCTCATCCCGGGCCTCAACGTTCAGGCGCAGAAGAGGCTCGGTCCCGGAGGCCCGCAAATTGAAGCGCCAGTCGCCCAGATCAACGCTCAGCCCGTCAATGTTGTCGCCACGGTCGTCGGGTCGTGCCAGATGGAAGTTCATCTCCGCAGCGATCGGATACCGTGCGCTCAGGTCCGCTACGACCTCCGAGCAGAGGCGCCCTTGCCGGCTCAGGTATTGGAGCATGACGACAAACGGAATCATCCCGTTATCGGCAAAGAAGAAGTCTCGGAAGTAATAGTGGCCGCTGCTTTCGCCGGCAAACAGCGCCTTCTCGGCCCGCATCCGCTCCTTGATGAAGGCGTGCCCCGCCTTGGTGCATACCGGGACGCCGCCGTGGGCTCGGACGGTCTCCTCGATGGCCCAGCGCAGCCGCGCGTCGTGCAACACGATCTCCGCGTCGTCGCCTGCGGTGCGGTCGAGCATCGCTGCCGCCAGCAGAGCCGTGGTATAGTACGCAGGCACAAACTCGCCCTGTTCGTCGAAGAAGAAGCAACGGTCTGCATCAGCGTCCCAGGCCACGCCCAGGTCAGCCGGCTTGCCATACCGCTCGGCGCTGCCTTGCACGGCTTCCGCTATCTCCTGGCGGCTCCGCGGCAGCAGCGGGTCCGGCGGGCCCAGGGGAAAGCGGCCGTCCGGCTCGGCGTGCAGCTCGGCGAGGACCTCGACGCCGACGTCAAGTTCGCGCAGGACCTCCCGAGCCACCAGGACGGCCATCCCGAACTGACCATCCACCACGATCCGCAGCGGCTTGATATGTGCCGGATCCGCAAAGGAGCAAACCTGCCGAACGTACTCACGCAGGATCTTCTTCCGGCGCCGGCGACCGCGCGGGTGCCGCTTCAGCGGGCGCGAGCCGCGCGCGACCAGGTCGCGGAGGTCCAGCAGACCCGTGTCGGCCGAGATGGCCACCGGCCCCTTGCGCACCAGCTTCATGCCGTTGTACTCAGGCGGGTTGTGAGAGGCCGTGACGATGATCCCGCCGTCATAGCGGTATTTTCCGACGGCGAAATACAGCATGTCGGTCGAGAGCGCCGGTTTGCCGGGCGCAAGCTCCGCCAGATCGCTGACGATGTCAATGACGTCCACGCCGGCATCTTGCAGGCCGTCAGCCACCGCTTGGCACAAAGAGGGCGAGGAGGTACGCACATCGTGGCCCAGCGCCACGTTGCGGGGGCGGAACCGCCGCACATAGGCCTGAGCGATGGCGTACGCCCGGTCCTCGTTGAGCTGTTCCGGGTAGATTCCGCGCACGTCGTAGCTCTTGAAGATCTCGTGCACTAAGACTCCCGCTTTCCCAGAGATCAGCCGGCACCGCCGATCAGGGCCTGCGTGTCTCGGGCGATGGTCAGTTCTTCGTTGGTCGGGATCACCAGCGTCCTGACCGAGGCATCTGCGGCCGTAATGTCGCCAGGCGGATCACACTGCTGCGGATCGGCATTGCGTTTCTCGTCAATCGTCAGCCCCAAGAACTCCAGGCCCCGAATGCTCCGACGACGAACTTCCGGCGAGTTCTCTCCGATTCCGGCCGTGAACACCACCGCGTCCAGCCCGCCCATGGCGGCGGCATAAGCTCCAATGTATTTACGCACCCGATAGCAGAAAAGTTCCAAGGCCGCGGCGGCCCGCTCGTTGCCCTTGACGGCGGCGGCCTCGACGTCACGCATGTCGCTGCTCACGCCCGAGATACCCAGCAAGCCACTTTGCTTGTTCAGCAGGTCGTAAACGGTCTCCTCGTCCTCGTGCTCGCCGCACAGCAGTGCGACGATGGCCGGGTCTACGTCGCCGCAGCGCGTCCCCATCAGCAGCCCCTCCAGCGGGGTGAAGCCCATGGTCGTATCCACCGACTTGCCGCCCTGGACGGCGGTCATACTGCAGCCGTTGCCCAGATGACACGTGACCAGGCGCTGCTCCTCCGGTCGGATTCCGCGCGCCGCGAGCATCTCGGCCGCCCGACCGGCCACGTACCGATGCGAGGTGCCGTGGAAACCGTAGCGGCGGATCGAGCGTTGCTCATACATCTCGTACGGAAGTCCGTAGAGGAAGGCATGTTGCGGGATCGTCTGATGGAAAGCGGTGTCAAACACGGCGACGTGGGGCACGTCGGGCATCAAAGCCCGGCAAGCGCGAATGCCGGCCAGATTGGAGGGGTTATGCAAGGGCGCTAGCGGCACGCACGATTCAATGGCTTGCAGCACCGCCTCATCAATGATCACCGATGCGGAAAAATGCTCCGCGCCGTGCACGACGCGGTGTCCAACACCCTTGATCTGGTCCAGAGACGTGAGAACTCCGCCCCGCTCGGCCACGAGAGTATCCAGGATGAGCCGCAGCGCCGTTTCGTGGTCCGGCATCGGCGTAGTGACGATCACCGGGTCCTGCCCGGCCGGGCGGTGGATCAGCCGGGCATCAACGCCGCCGTTCACCGTCACCCTCTCAGCCAGACCATCAGCCAGAGCCGTTGTCGTATCCATCTCAAACAGTTCATATTTGACTGACGAACTGCCCGTGTTGACGACCAAAACCAGCATTGCCCTAACCCCGAATCGCGTATTGCGGCGGGCCAGGGCCCGCCACAGTGTAGGTAGCACCGAGTCGGCGATGCAGCCTAGTCTTCATCTTGACCTTGCTCTGCCGCCGGCTCTCCCGTATCCAGCGCTTCACGCCCCTTTCGGATCGTCGCAATGGATCGCTCCAGGGCGGCCTCCAGTCGGTCCAGGACCGTGCGCGCATACTCATCAGCATCCGCGCGTAGTCCCTCCGCCTCGATTCGCGCCTGTCGGATAATCTCCTCCGCCCGACGCCGGGCCTCCTGCACAACAGTGTCGTTGGACACCAGCAGTTCCGACTGCTGCTTGGCAGCCTCAATGATCTTGGCGCGCTCCTCGTGCGCCTCCTCCAGAACGCGCTCACGCTGCTGGGTGATCTCCTCCGCGGTCCGCACCTCCTCCGGCAGACTCGCGCGGATCTTGTTGATCGTGTCAAAGAACTGCTCCGCATTGATGCAGGTTCGGTTGAAGCTCGGGAGCAGGTGGTGGTACCACTTGTCCCCGGCGTCACCGAGGTCCTCCAGTTGGTCCAGCAACGAACCGATGTCCATGTCGAACCCCCGGAGGCAGTGCCGGCAGCGCCGGCCGGCTTTCCGCTACCGCTTCCCATACTCAACGGCAAGTGCCTGTTCCACATGAGGCGGCACCAGACCTTTGACGCATCCGCCCAGAAGAGCCACCTCACGAACAAGGCTGGAGCTGACGAAGGAGTACTCCGCATCGGTCGCCAGGAAAACGGTGTCAATCTCCGCGGCCAGCCGCCGATTCATCATCTCCATCTGGATTTCACGATCGAAGTCCGACAAGGCGCGCAGCCCGCGCACGATGACCGACGCGCCGACCTCGCGTACATGCTCCACCAGGAGCCCCGTGAAGGTCGTAACCCGCACGTTTGACAGGTCCCGGCAGGCCTCCTCGACAAAGCCCAGGCGTGTACCGATATCGAACACCGGTTGCTTATCCGGCCGTTCGGCCACCGAGACGACCAACTCGTCGAACATGCGGGCAGCCCGCCGGATGACGGACAGATGTCCGTTGGTAATCGGATCGAAGGTTCCCGGACAGACCGCCACGCGTGCCGACATAATGAGGCCTTGCCCTCCTCGCCGGCCCGGACAACCCAACTGCCCCGGGCTGCCCGCCGTATGGGCCCGATTATAACCTCTGGGCACGCGCGATGCAACGTGTACCCGTTCACCGGTAGAACGAAAGCACGCTGTCGCCGAACTGCCTTTGCCGGCGCGGCGGATGGATCGTCGGCAGCTCGCTCTTGCGGTGATGCTGGACGATTATCAGTGCGTCCTCCGCCAGGCAGAGCCGGTCCACGATCAGCCGCTCCACTACGGCTACCAGTGCCGGAAACACGTACGGTGGGTCCAGGAAGACCAGGTGGTACGGGTCGCGCTCACGGTCGAGGCGAGGCAGCACACGGCGGACGTCGCTGCAGAACACCTCCCCCTGCTCCTCGAATCCGGTGCGTTGCAGGTTCTGCGCGATTGTCCTGACGGCACGGCCATTCTGATCAACGAACGTGGCAAACCGTGCCCCGCGGCTTAGGGCCTCAATGCCCACCGCACCCACGCCCGCGCACAGGTCCAGGAACCGCGTATCGAGCACCTGCGCGCCCAAGATGTTGAACAGCGTCTCGCGCATGGCATCGGTGGTGGGCCGGATGCTCCTGCTGGACCCGCCGACAAGCTTGGTGCGGGCGGCGGTGCCCGCCACGACGCGCATCTCGTGTGCCTCCGACTTCGGCCGTCGGCCCTGGAACGTCTAGGTGACGTCCATCAGCTTCGCTCGCCCGGCAATCTGCCTCTCCACGGCTTCGCGCAGAAGCCTGCACTCCGGCGCCGCGAGGTCCGGGTCCTGCTCCACCAGGTCGAAGGCCAGCTTCCGAGCGTCAATGAGCGCGGCAGTGTCGCCGATGACGTCGGCCATCTTCAGGTCGGGCAACCCGTGCTGACGAGTGCCGTAGAACTCCCCCGGGCCCCGCAGCCGCAGGTCCTCCTCCGCGACCTCGAACCCGTCCTCGGTGCGATCCAGCACCTTCATGCGCTCCCAGGCGTCCTCGGAGCGGCTGCCTACGAGCAGCAAACAGCGAGCGGGATGATGACCGCGTCGCACGCGCCCCCGCAACTGGTGAAGCTGCGACAGACCGAAGCGCTCGGCATTCTCCACCAGCATGAGCGTCGCATTCGGGACATCCACTCCGACCTCAACCACGGTCGTCGAGACCAGAACGTCCACCTGGCCGGATCGGAAGGCCTCCATCACCGCCGAGCGTTGGTCGGCCGTCAGCCGGCCATGTAGCAGCGCCAACCGGAGCTCCGGGAAAACCTCCTGCTGCAGGCGCTCCGCGAGGGCCGTCGCAGCTTGAAGCTCGAGGCTGTCCGATTCCTCCACCAGGGGACAGACGATGTAGGCCTGTCGCCCGGCAGCCACCTCGGCGCGCACGGCCTCATAGGCCTTCGGGCGTTGTCGCATGGTCAGGATGTCGGTCCTGCAAGGCTGGCGTCCGGGTGGGAGTTCGTCGAGTTGTGAGATATCGAAGTCACCGTAGACGGTCAGCGCCAGCGTGCGCGGGATCGGCGTCGCGGTCATCACGAACACGTCCGGGTTCGTGCCCTTTTGGCGCAGCTCCGCGCGTTGCAGGACGCCGAAGCGATGCTGTTCATCCACCACGACCACGCCCAGACGTTGAAACGAGACCGCCTCCTGAATCAGGGCGTGCGTGCCGACCACGACCAGGGCCTCGCCCCTGGCGATGCGTTCCTGCTGCTGTCTCTTCTCCGCCCCCTTCAGGCTTCCAATCAACAGAACTGGCTCGAAGCCCAGCGGCCCCAGGAGCTCAGATAACACCCGGTGATGCTGCTCGGCGAGGATCTCCGTGGGCACCATGACCGCGCTCTGATAGCCGTTGCGGCCCGCGACGAACATGGCAAATGCGGCCACAACGGTCTTGCCGGCGCCGACTTCGCCGTGGATCAGCCGATTGGCCGGCTCAGGCTTCACGAGATCCGCTTGCACTTCGCGGATAACGCGCCGCTGAGCGCCGGTCAGTTCGAAGGGCAGCGCGGCGGTAAACTCCTCCAGCAGCCCAGAGGGCACATCGAAGGCGATCCCAGGCGGCCCCCGCTTGATCCCCGTCCGGCTGCGGGCCAGCTCAATTTGCAGCAGAAACAGCTCCTCGAACGCGAGCCGCTTGCGCGCCAGTTCAAGCTGCTCGAACGAGTCGGGGAAGTGGACCTGCGCCAGCGCCTCGGCGGCCTCGGGAAGTCCTCGCTCCGCACGCACTTCAGCCGGGAGACAATCCACCACGTACCGCCCAAACCGCTGCAGCGCAGCGCGTATCAGCCGCCGGAGCTGCGGCTGGTACAAGCCCTTGGTGAGCGGGTAGATCGGCACGATGCGTTGCAGATCGAGGGAGGCCTCGCCACTGACCCGCTCACACTCGGGCGTCTGCAACGTCGCCCGACCGGCAAAGACCTTGACGGTGCCCGAGGCGATCACCTTCTCGCCGGGATTGAACTGCTCCTCACGCCACTTCTGATTGAACCACGTCAGCGCAATTACACCCGTGGCGTCGCGCAGCAGCACCTCGGTGATTACACGGCCCCGAACCCTCCGGCTCTGACCCGGCCCGACGATCTCGCCGTACACGGCGGCCTGCTGCCTGTGACGCAGCTCGGTCACTTTCGACAGCGTGCGACGGTCCTCGTACCGCAAGGGATAGTGACGCAGGAGGTCCTCGACGGTCTCGATTCCGAGATTTCCCAGCAGCTCCGCACGCTTGTCGGCGACGCCCGCCAGCACCGTGACGGGCTGACGGAGCAGGTCCTGGGCAACGTGCGGGCTTACGGGCACCTGTCGCTGTCTGCGCTGGGGCTTCGGGGGCCTGGAGGCGGGTGCGGGGGGCAATCGCTCCAAGATCGGCAGCGCCTGGGCCACTCGCGCCGCCCGCTCGGCCGGATCGAGCCGGGCATAGCCGAGAAACAACTCCCGCAGGCTCTCCAGATCTTCGCGCTCAGCCTCCTCGCTCACCTCCGCACGGGCCGCGCACCAACGCTCCATGAACGAGCCCAGCCCACCGGACACCGCCTCGTCCGTGAAGCCCTTGCGCTGCTCGAGCCGCAGCGGCCCCAGCGGCGTGCGGAGATCAATGCTCGATCTAGAATCGTCCATGGAATCAGGACGTCTGGGTGCGCGCGCAGTCCCCATCGCAGCGCCGCACCGGGGTTCACGTCTCGATCAGTCGGTCATCTTGAGCGGTCAGGGCCCGGCAGACTTTCACCGCATCCCAAACGCCGTAGACAATAATTGCGGTCAACAGCAGCAGCGCCGCCACGAGCAGAAGGGTGGTGCCGAGGGAGTATCGGCTGATGACGTTCAGCGCCCCCTGGATTTGCTCCGCAATGGTCAGGTGCCCATGCACACCCCCGGCCTCGCGAGCCACCACGACGAACGGATTGATCAACGCCAGGTGGACCACGAGGCCCAGTAGAAAGGCACCGCACGCAAACAGGACGCCGCCTTTGAGGAAGTCACCGTTGTAGATCTGTCCGAAGCCCGGGAAGGTGAGCGCCGCAATGCTGGCGCAGCCCACATTCTTCCTGGTGCGCTGGCGCTTGGCCGGGTCTTCCAGCAGCTCCAACATGCGCGTCTGCTCCTGGCTTCCCGGAGCTCCCTGCAAGGCCAGCAGAGCAAGCTGCCGTTCGGTGTGGGCATCTCCGGGCGCCAGTTCCAGCGCGCGCTCGTAACAGGCCTTGGCCTCGTCGGTCCGTCCCTGCGCCAGGCGAATATCGCCCAGTGCCCGATGGATGGTCGCACGCCGGTCGTCGAGCGCCAGGATCTGCTCACATACGGCCGCCGCCTGATCGTGTTCACCCCGACGCAGGTGGATATTGGCGACCGTGGCGAGGCGTTCCAGCTCCTGCCGCCGCAGTTCCCTTTCCGCCTGGGAGCCATTCTGTGCCATTGCTTCGTCACGCCGCCTGATAGACCACGGGGGCGTCGCCCCATAGCGTCTCCAGATCGTAGAACCGGCGGCCCTCTTCGGAGAAGATGTGAACGATCACGTCACCCAGGTCCAGAATGATCCACGTGGCGTCGCGGTGGCCCTCCCGGTGGTACAGCCTGATCTTCTGCTCCTTGAGCTTTTCCTGCACGCCCTCCGCGATTGCTTGCACGTGGACACGGGATTGACCATGGCAGATGACGAAGAACTCACACATTACGGTCAACTTTCGCATGTCCAGCACCACGGCCTCCAGGGCCCGTTTCTCCTCGGCCGCCTGCACCACGGCCAGCGCCTTCTCCATGATTGGGTCCGCCAAGTCTATGGGCCTCCTGTACGTCTACGTTGCGGCTTGCTCAGCCCTCGTGCCTGCCGCCTTGCGCCGGGCCAACGCCCCAACCCCCTAGTCGCTTCGGTCCGCGGGTTCCGCCTTGTCCTCCGGCGGCTCAAAGTCCCCGCCGACGATCACTCGCAGCGGCGCATCCTCGGCATAATGCTTCAGCGGGTCCTCTTCCGGCCGCAGATGTCCACACCCCAATGCCTTGGCAGCCAAGTCCGCATCGTTGATATGGCCCAACTGGTAATAGATCAACGTGCGCCGGTGGTCCATGCTGTCGGCGTTGTCCACACGCACCGCCGTAAAGCCCTTAGCCTGCAAGACTCCGGCGGCCGCCGCTGCAAGGCCGTTTTGGCCGGCGCCATTGAGCACCTCCACGGCACAGGGCCGTCCTGTCGGACTGTCCAGCCGGGCCAGCATATCCCGCTCCAGGTCGCGAAACTCGTCCTCCAGGAGCACGTCGTACCACACATCGCCGATTTTCTTCCCCTCATGTGGGATGGTCTCGGCGATGATGCTGTCCTTGTCAATCTCTCGCGCCAACTGCATGAGCTGCAGGGCCACGTCCACGTTCATGTCCGTTTCGATCCAACTCATGAGCTCCGGCACAACTTTGGCCAGCCGCACGGCATTCCCCAGCCGGACCTTCTGCTCGGCCATGGCCCGCAGGAACCGCTGCTGTCGCTGCAACCGCTTGTCGGTACCCTCGGCCCGGTGATAACGCGCACCCTTCCGGTGCGACTGCCGAAAGCGCACGTAGCCCATGGCCTCATAGCCGTCCAGATGCTGGTGACCGGGCTCCAGGGCAATGTGCAGGTTGCCCCAGTTGTCGTCGTAGTACAGCGGATCGTCAACATCAATCCAGACGCCGCCGAGCTCGTCCACGATCTTCACGAAGCCCTGGAAATTGGCCTTGGCGTAATAATCAATCGGCTCACTAATGAGCTTCTGCACCACATCCTTGACCACTTGCATGCCGCCCTCGCAGGCGTAGGCATGGTTGATCTTGGGCGCGAAGTGCTTGCTGGGGAGTGACACCTTCAAGTCGCGCGGAATGGCCAGCAGCGCGGCGCGCTTAAGCCGCGGATTGAGAAACGCGACCAATAAGGTATCGGCCCGTCCCTTGTCGCCCTTGCGCTCGTCCACCCCGGCGAGCAGAACGGTCACCCGCCTCCGGCCGGGGAAGGGCTCGGGCTGGAGCAGCTCGCCGACGAGACCCCCCGAGCGTCTGGTCGTGGCCGCCTCCGTCTTGCGCTGAGCCGGCACGAAAAGCGCATCATAGATACCGGCGCCGCCCAGCACAATCAGCGCCAGCGACAGGGCGTAGATTAGGTAGTCAATCGGCGTCCGAACTCGCTGTCTCATGTTCAGGCCCCCGCGATGCCCGGTAAAGGTGCCGCTTGACGATATAGCTCTCCACCGGCTCAGGCGTTAGATAGCGAATCGAGTCGCCGGCGGCGACCCGGGCGCGAATATCCGTGGAGGAAATCTCCACGCAAGGTAGGTGCAGAGTCTGCACCAGCGCGGCGCGCTCTCGCCCCAAAGCTTCCTCCAGCCGACGCAGGTCCGAGCCGGGCCGGGGGGCCGCAATGAACTGGCACTCCCGGAGCAGGGAGCCGTTGTCATGCCACGTCGCAATCTCCAGAATCGCATCAGCGCCGGTGATAAAGAACACCTCGGCTTCCGGTCCGAGCTGCTCTTTGAGCTGCCGGATGGTATCAATGGCGTAGGAGGGCCCCGGCCGATCGACTTCCAGGCGTGAGACGGTGAACCACGGGTTGGAGGCTATCGCCAGAACCACCATGGCGTAGCGGTCTTCGGCGGGGGTCACAGCGTAGGGCTTCTTGTGGGCCGGCTGGCCGCAGGGGATGAATACGACCTCGTCCAGCTTGAACCGCGACCGCGCTTCCTCGGCCGCGATGAGGTGTCCGTAATGGATGGGGTCAAAGGTGCCCCCCATAATGGCCACTCGCACGCGCTCGACAGCCCTCCCCTCGGAGCGATCCTCTCTTGGAGTGTACCACAATCAAGTCGCCTTGGCAAGCACCGGCACAGCCGGTTAAAGCCGGCGTCGAATTGGGTACAATCGCCATGTGGCTGGGAGGATTTGCCGGCTCACACGCTCAATACGCAGGGGACAGCGCCCGTCGTGATCCTGAGAGATGCCGAGGGATGCCCTGCGCTCCATGGAGGAGGCCGGCCTGTCGCTATTCTGCCCGCTGTTTAATGAACAGGACAGCGTCGAGCCGCTCGTCACCGAAGCTCTTGCTGCGCTGAGGCCGCTCGGGCGCCCCTTTGAGCTGATCCTGGTCAACGACGGCAGCACGGACCGCACCGGGGAACTGGCCGAGGCCCTGGCCACAGAGCACCCGGAGGTGCGCGTTGTTCATCATAGTGAGAACCTCGGGTACGGAGCGGCACTGCGCTCCGGCTGCGAGGCGGCGCGTTTTCCTCTAGTCGCCTACACGGACGGGGACCGACAGTTCGATCTGCAGCAGATCACGCTTCTGCTCGACCGCATCGCGGAGAACGATGCAGTCGTGGGCTATCGGATGGACCGTCAGGACCCGCGACTGCGGCTGTGGGCCGCCAAGGGCTACAACCTGCTGATCCGGGCGCTGTTTGGCCTCAAACTGCACGACATTGACTGCGGCTTCAAGCTGTACCGGGCCGAGGCGGTGCGAGCCCTGGACATCCGGTCACAGGGCTTCTTCGTGGATGCCGAGATGCTCATCAAGCTCAGGAATCGGGGCTGCCGGATCTTCGAGGTCGGCGTCCACCACCGGCCCCGCGTCGCGGGCCAAAGCACGGTGCGACTCAGCCACATCTTGGACACTCTACGGGAGATCGTGCGTCAATGGCGCGAGCTTCGAGCCTAGCCGAGCCGCGAAGAATCGGCAAGGTCCGTCTCAAGGGAGGAGCCACTTTGAGCCGGAGCGACCGCTTCACCCTGGCGGTTCATCTGCTGCTCGTAACGTTGACCGCAGTCGCGCTGCTGGCCTTATACCTGAAGGTCGAGCATCGCCGAACGGGCGTGTACGGACTGCCTCTGGACGATAGCTGGATTCACTTCCGCATCGCGCAGAACCTGGCGGAGGGCCACGGCTTCTCCTACAATCCCGGGGAGCCGACCACGGCGTCCACGGCGCCGCTGTGGACGCTGTCCCTGGCCGCTCTGCATGCCCTGACCGGCAAGTGGCTCGCACCCGCCTTTATCGCCGGAGGGCTCTTGCTGCTCTTGACCTGCTTTGTCGTGTACGGCTTCACCTGGACGATCTGCCGCAGCCGCGGGGCCGCGTTCTTGGCAGCCCTGCTGGTGGCCATGACGGCGCCCATGCAGTGGGCGGCGCTGTCGGGCATGGAGCCCCCCCTGTACACGTTCCTGGCCTTGCTGGGCCTGTGGCTGCATGTGCTCTGGCGCGAGGACACCGGCGTCAAGCGCCTGCTCGTCGCCGGCATTCTCGCGCTCGCCGGGCTCGCGCGGCCCGAGCTCCTCCTGCTGTTTCCTCTGGCCCTGCTGGACAATTACCTCGTAGCGCGCGCGTGGGAGCAGCCCCGCGGCACGCGCCGCTTCCTCGCCGCTGCGCTGCCGGCCATCCTCGTATTCACGGTCCTCATTGTGCCGCCCTTTTTCTACAATCACGCCGTCACCGGCCACTTTACCCCCGCCAGCTTCGGGGCGAAAGTCAGCGGACGGGGGCGTGGTCTGGGCGCAATCCTCCTCCAGGGCGACTTCCACGCGCTCCTAGTCTCCTGCGGATTCATCGTGCGCAACTTCCGCGAGTTCATGTTCGCCTGCGCCGCCAACAACACGGCGCTCGCGATCCTCTGGGGCCTCGGGCTGGTCGCGGCCGCGGACGATTACCGATCCCGTGAGCGACCCACGCCCTGGCCGGGCCTGATCTTCCCGCTCGTCATCCTGGTCCCGCTCGTCATCAACGCCCTGGTCGCTCCCCAGGGCAGCCCCGGCTTTCAGAACCAGCGCTACGCCACGCATCTGACGCCCCTGGTGATCCTCACTGCGCTCTATGGCTTCTCCTGGGCCGCACGGCGCCTCGTGTGGCACCCTAAGCCGCTCGTGCTCTGGCTCGGCGCCGCTCTGCTCTGCCTGTTCAGCCTCGGCGGGCAGCAAAAAGCGCTCGAGAAGTACTGGCGCAACGTGAGAGACATCAACGCTATGCAGGTCCAGATCGGGCTGTGGGTCCGAAAGCACACTCCTCCGGGGGCGCTGATCGCCACCAATGACATCGGCGCCATCGCGTTCTTCGGCCGGCGGCGGGTACTCGACACCATCGGCCTGGCAACCCCCGACATCTTGCCGTACATTCACGGCAAGCGAGGCGGAGGGATCGCAGACACGGACGAGCACGGCCTCTTGGAGTACCTCCGGCTGCGGCGGCCCCAATACCTGGTCATCTTCCCTAACTGGTACCCCTGGCTGTCCTCCAACTGCACAGAGCTGCTGGAAGAGGTCCACGCCGTCGAGCTGAAGGACAACATCACCTGCGGCGGCCCGAAAATGGTGGTCTACCGGTGCCACTGGGAGCGGCTGACGTCGCCCGACAGCCGCCCCCAGAGCAGCAAGTCTCGGCGCTTGTCTTGACAAGGCACAAACGTATTGAGACCTGAGAGGCTGTCCGAGAAGTCGGCAAACCGGTGAGGAGGGGCGGCATACGATCTTGTCCCGTGCGCCGCCGCCTACTCCCCCATCACCTTGATAATCACGCGCTTACGGCGCTGGCCGTCGAACTCTGCGTAGTAGATCTGCTGCCACGGCCCCAGGTCGAGCTTGCCGTCCGTGACGGGCACAACCACCTGATGGTGCACCAGGATGCTCTTCAGGTGCGCATCGCCGTTCGTTTCTCCGGTGCGGTGGTGCCGGTAGTCCGGGCCCTGCGGCGCCAGGCGCTCGAGCATCTCGTCAATGTCGGCGATAATCCCCGACTCGGCGTCATTGACCCACACGCCGGCGGTAATGTGCATGGCCGACACGAGGATCATGCCCTCCCGAATGCCGCTTTCTTGCAGCGCCGCCTCTACCTCATCCGTAATCCTGATGTACTCGCGGGGCCGCTTCGTCTGGAACCACAGGTACTTGGTGTGCGAGATCATGCGCTCTCCTCCCCCAT
>JALGUG010000265.1 GCA_029820995.1 Candidatus Zipacnadia bacterium | reverse complement strand
GCTCCACATCCCCACCGTCACGCTGAAGTGCGGGCCGGATGTGGCCCAGCACTTCCTCGACTCGCTCTCTGGTGATCGTTGCTGCCATATTGCGTGTCCTCCCCTGTATTACGCATCTTCAGGGAGGGGTGCCGACCGGTTGCTCGGCCGTCGGCGCGGCACCGGTCTCAGCCGGCTGGGGAACGCTGGAGCCGCCCGCGGCGGTCGTTACCTGGTCCACTTTCCAGCCCGTCCGCGCCAGCAGCAGCCGCACCGTCTGGTTGATGATCGTTCCATTGCCTCGGCGCACCACGACGTCCGCTTGGCCAGTCCCGTTGGCGGCATCGAGCTGATCGCGCTTGATCCGGAGTCCCAGGGCCTTCCGGGCCTTCAGGACCGCCTCTGCCGACCCGCCCTCTGCGGCCAGGCTCTGAGCCATACGATCCGTGACCAGCTTGCGGTAGGGCGCACTGGCCTGATCGTACGGCTCGATCTTCTCCAGACCGTAGAACAGTGCAATCACTCTCCACATCTTGCCGAGCAGTGACCGCGGGTCCGGCGGGATCGCCATTTCGGCAGATTTACGCTCCTGCGCCAAGGAGATTCGGACGACCCGGCCCTCGGGTTGCACCCATGCTCCAAAGGCCTCCCCCGAAAAGCGCAACGGAACGTAGATGCGCCCCTTTTCGGTAAAGGGCGCCGCCTCAATCTCGAAGGGCTTGTCGGCCACGATGGCCTCGGTGCTCCCCGGCTCGAGGGTCACGCGCGTGGGGCCCTTGGCTGCTGTGACGAAGCCGTGCTCGTAGCGTACGGTCGCGCCGAGCCACTCAAAGACCGGTCGCATGGGCACGAAGGCGTGTCCGTTGCGCGTGATGGGCAAGCAATCGAACAGCAGCTCTCCCGCGCAGACGGGCAGAGCGGACAAGATCACAAGTGCCAGCAGAACCAGCAGCAAGCGTCGCAGAGGCATGGCAACTCCTTCCGAGCGGGTGATGGGTACTGGGCGGGCTACTTGCGCCATGTTACTTGCCGACGGAACGGCTCGATCTTGCAGATGCTCAGATACAGAGTATCGCCGTGTTTGGGTCCGTAGAATAGGCCGCGGTGCCCGATCCACTCCCGGCCGTCGAACTGTTGGACCGAGTACCGATCCCATTCGGGTCTGTCTCGTCCTATCCGCCGGCTGAGATCGAGGCCGGGACCGTGGAACCGGAGTTCCGGAACCTCTATCCTGGGACCGACGATGGCTCGCCAGCCCTCGTACGCCTGCAGCTTCCGCCGAAGCTGGTTTGCCGGCACCACCTCGACTGCGACGTCATGCCCTCGCCGGCTGAGACGCCCCGTGTGAGTCTCATCGTTGTAGTCGAAGGCGCTATCTAACGGACCGCAGAACAGCTCCACCGGCGCCAGCAGCCAATTGCCGCGGCGAATAGTCGGCTGGGAGAGGTGGTAGGTCTTGCCGCCGAAGATCACCGTGCGGGAGTCTTCACAGACCACGAGGTGCCGGTTCTCGGGCGAGATCGCCACGAGCTCCTTTGGGTCGCTGGTAAACAACGCAGACCGCTCGCCTCGCGGGATGCGCAACTGCCACTTGATTCGCACACCGGGTGTCGTGATCCGAAACCCCAGGCCCTTCAGCACATGGCGCACCGGCACGTAGATGGTGTCATCTTCCCGCACACAGGGAATCGGGCCCTTCCTGTCCTCTGCCGCCCAGGCCGCCAGACACAGGCAAGCCAACAACCCACTGCCGATGAGTGCACGCATCTGTCCACCTCCGGCCGTGCCTGTTTGAGGAACTCCAGTGTCTCCTGAAAGCTGCGCACTCCGGCGGTCGTCCCGAGGGCCGTCACGCACAGAGCCCCGACAGCACAGGCGAATCTCGCCGTCTGCTCCAGGTCCCATCCCTCCAGCACTCCACGGATAAAGCCCGCCGCGAAGGCATCTCCCGCTCCCGTGGCGTCCACGACATCCGCCTCGAAAGTCGGCTGCTGAAAGGCCTGGCCGCTCGCCGAGCTGACATAGCAACCTTTCTCGCCCATCTTGAGCGCCACTGTGCCGACGCCCCTGTCGTGCAGGGCCTGGGCGACGTCGGCCGGTTCCTCCTTGCCGACCAGCATGATCGCTTCGTCCAGGCTGGGCAGGAGGATGTCCACATGCGGCAAGCACGGCCCGACGAGCTCCATCCACCGCCCAGTGGCATCCCAGACCGTGTCCAGGCAGGTGGTGACACCGGCACGTTTAGCGCGCTCCAGAACGGAGGCGGCCGGCGGCCCATCGAATCCGGGCATGACCAGCGCGCCCGCATAATGCAGAATCTTGGTGCGGGCAACGACCTCCTGCCGGACCTCTTCCGGCTTCAGGGTCGCATTCGCACCGATGTGGTGCAGGAACGAGCGCTCCCCGTCGCTGGCGACCATGACCATGGTTGCCGAGGTGTTTGCCTGATCGTCGCGCAGCACGCCGTCTACGTTGAGACCGTTAGCTCTGAGCGTGTGAATGACGAAATCGCCGAACCCGTCCCTGCCGACCTTGCCGACCACCGCCACGTCTGCCCCCAGCCGTGCCAGGCCAATCCCGGTGTTGGCCGCACACCCGCCGATGTGTAGCGTCATCTCCTCCACTAGCGACAGCCGACCCCGCTCCGGCCATTCGTCTACCGGCCGCCCCAGCACGTCGGCAACGAGGATACCCAGGCACACCACATCAGACAAGGCAGCTTCCTCCCTCTGTTCGCTTCAGCGCAATCTGCCGGTCGACAGGCGCGAGAACGAGCACAGAAGCCTCTGCAACAGCAATTGATTCAGGCTGCTGCATATTTCGTGCCCGAGGCAGCGGGTCCTCCAGCATAGCCACGCTCAACGTAACGTCCGCCGCCCGCTTGCTATGGCTCCGAGACTTCGCACTGGTCGTCCACGGCTCCCACTGCCGCCACGCCCTCATACACAAAGGCCGACAGGACAGTCTCGAGTCGCTCCTCGGGTCCTAAGCTGCGCGCCGTGCCGTTCGCGACAGCATCCTGCAGGCCGGTCGCGGGATAGCTCGTCCACGGCTCCAGGGCGACATTGTACGTTCGGCCGTACCAGGGGTAACCCGTGCCGCCCCGATAGACCTGCCAAAACCACACGTGCCGAAACACCTCGTGGTCCCAGCGCATCCCAAAGCCGAGCTTCTGCCGGGAGTTGGTCAAGGCGTACCAGCCATCCCGTAGCTCCGTGGCGTAGCACAGGTCCAGACTGCGCAGCGACTCAGCCCCAATCCGGCTGACATCGGCCTCGCCGCCGGCACGCAGCGGGCAGTGCGGCCAGTCAAAGCGGGCATCTTCCTTCAGCCGTTGCGCAGGGTCGTACTCGCCGGGACCGGTGAGGCCCTTGTTCGCCGGCAAGTCTACTCGACAATCGGCGGAGAGGAACGGTGCGCCGATGGCCGGGTGGTGCCCCCACATGAAGGCGACCTCGCTCGCGCCCTCGTTGGTCACGCGCTCCTCGATCTCCAGCACCGCGCGTCCGCGGCGCAAGCGAAGGGTCTTCTCCAGCAGGAAGGGCGTCCGATAGGTCCGCACGCTGAGGCAGGCGGCCACGCACTCCGGCGCGTCCTCGACGATCCGACAGTCCCAGGGCATGGTGGCAACCTCGCCATGGAGGCCGATCTCGACGCCCTGCGCTTGGGAGGCCGGGCCGCCGGTGGGGAAACACTCCTGCCAACCGCCGTGGTAGAAGTCCATGAACGCACCAGTGCGATCATAGCTGGTTGCGCCGAAGGTACGCGGGTCGCGAATGCCGAAGGGCGACCGCCACATGAAGTCCGTATCTGTAGGCTTGTAGAGGAACTCGAAGATGTCCGTGCCCTTGTCCACGAGCACCGAGATGCGGAGCAGCTCGTTCTCGAGCACGAGGACCCTCAGACCTCGATACGTGTAGTCATCACTGATACGACAGGCACAGTTGCGTGTCGGACCCATCATGGTCGTGCCATCACCTTCCCGTCGGTGCTGCTGCAGCGGTTCACCCGCTTGCAGTCGGCGGCATCGTACCATGATTCACCAGGCGAGTCAAAGCTGCGGTCCGGGCCGTTGATTGAGGCGCATCTTGGGAGACAACGGCCGTCTTCGCAGCCGCGGCCACACGGGGGCACGCAGGAATCAAAGCTGATGTCGCGAATTGTTTGGCCAGAGAGCCAGGAGGAGGCCAAGCCTTGCGATCTGCCTGTCGAGCTGGGCGCCTCGGGGAGACAAATTGCTGTTACGGAGGGAGGAGGCAATGACTGACGGCAAGTTCGGCTTCGGTTTGATCGGATGTGGTGTGATCAGCGACACGCATCTCGAAGCCATTCGGCAAATCCCGAACGCGGACATCGTGGCCGTGTGCGACGCCGTCGAAGCGCCGGCCCGAGCGAAAGCGGAAAAGTATGGCTGCGACTGGTACACGGACCTCCACGAGATGCTCCGTCGCGAGGAGATTGACATCGTCAACATCACGACGCCCAGCGGTCTGCACTCCGAGCAAGGCATTGCCTGCGCCCAGGCCGGCAAGCACGTGATCTGCACCAAGCCGATTGACGTGACTCTCGAGAAGATTGACGCTCTGATCGCAGCCTGTCGCGAGCACGGGGTCAAGCTGGGCGCCACGCATCAGTTTCGGTCCTTCAACTGCTACCTGCGCGTGAGGCAGGCTATCGAGGAGGGACGGCTGGGCCAGATGCTGTACGCCAACGCCATGGTGCCCTGGTACCGGAGCCCGGAATACTACGACAATTGGCATGGCACCTGGAAACTGGATGGTGGTGGGGCGCTGATGAACCAGTCCATCCATTACGTGGACCTGCTCGTATGGTTCATGGGGGACGTGGAGAGCCTGTGCGGATATACGGACACCTTGGCCCACGATAACATGGAAACCGAGGACTACGCCGCGGCGAGCCTGCAGTTCAAGAGCGGCGCGTACGGGCTGATCCAGGGCACGACCTGCACCTATGTGGGGGCACCGGCCAGGATCTCGGTGCACGGCACTAAGGGAAACGTCGTGGTCGAGGGTGACCAGATCACGAAGTGGGAGATTGAGGGGGAGCCGCCGATGGTCGCTGAGGACCATACGCTGGAAACCGGCGCGTCAGACCCGCGATCGGGCCTCCAGCATGCCGTCGGCGCCCACGTGATCCAGATCGGCGAGGTCATCGCCTCGATCGAAGAGAACCGCGAGCCGGCGCTGAACGGCGCAGAAGCGCGGCGGGCCGTGGAGGTCATCCTGGCTGTTTATCAGTCCAGCCGCACGCGGCAGTTCGTGACCCTTCCTCTGTAGGAGTACGCGACGCCATGCTGGCGGCGCTCCAGCGTTACCGTGAAACCTCGCCGCGCCTGGTCATCGGACTGATGACCGGGACCTCGGCGGATGCTGTGGATGCGGCCCTGGTTGAAATCGAGCACAGCGCCGAACTCAAAGCTCGCGTCGTGGCCTACTTGGAGCGCGATCTGCCTTCTCCCATTCGGTACGATCTCTGGCGCCCGCCGGAGGACCTCAGTGCGCCACATGTCGCGCGGCTGAACGTGCTGCTGGGTATCGAGCTTCGTGACGCCGCTCTACGGGTCGCTGCCAAGGCTGGCGTGGAGCCCTCAGAGGTCCTGGCCGTCGGCTCCCATGGACAGACGGTCTACCACGGACCGCGCCAGAAGCCCCCCTGTACCCTCCAGATCGGCGAACCGGCTGTAATCGCTGCCGCGGCCCCGTGGTTGGTGGTCAGCAATTTCCGCCCGGCGGACGTCGCCGTGGGCGGCGAGGGAGCTCCGCTGACTCCGCTGGCGGACCTGCTGCTTCTGCGACACCCGGAACGCGTTCGCATTGTCCAGAACATCGGAGGCATTGCCAATCTCACGTACCTGCCTGCCGGGCGCGGCTGCCAGGGCGTTATCGCCTTCGACACGGGACCGGGCAATATTCTCTTGGATGCCGTCGCGCGTGAGCGCTTAGGGCAGCTTTGCGATCGGGACGGAGCGGCCGCAGCGGCTGGAACGCCGGCCCCGGCGGTGGTGGATGAACTGCTGCTAGATCCTTTCTTTAGCCGTCCGCCGCCTAAGTCCACAGGCCGGGAGGAGTTCGGCCCCCAATTCGCAGCCCGCTTTCTGGCGATGACCCGAACTCTGAGCAGCGAGGACGCGCTCACGACGGCCACCTTGTTGACCGCCGAGTCTATCGCGCGCGCCTACGCCTCCTTCCTGCCGCCGACGCCGCCTCCTGATGAAGTGATCCTAACCGGCGGTGGGGCCTATAACCTCACGCTCCGACGGATGCTGGCTCAGCGCCTGCCCGACGCCAAGGTTCTGACACTGGAAGACCTGGGCCTGCGCAGTGATGCCCGAGAAGCCGTTGCCTTTGCTATTCTCGCCGACCAGACGCTGCTGGGACAGGCAGGTAACCTGCCGGCTGTTACCGGCGGCCGGCGACGTGTCGTTTTAGGCCAGATCACCTGTTTGGCCACTGCCGAGTAAGGAGGATGCTCTCCGTGAAGCCAATCGCCGCCTGTGCGCTAGCGCTCAGCCTGAGTGCGGCGCTTTCAGCGGGGCCCACTGCCCACCTTCGGGGGCCGGATGGCAAGTGGTCCGAGGCGCCGGTGCGCCAGGAGCGGGGCAAGATAATCGTCAAGATTTCGCCCGCCCAAACCGATCAGGGCAAGGCACTCTTGGTCATCAACAAGCCGCCCTGGATGGTGCTCGAAGACGCGGCGCCGCCGGTCATCGAGGAGGTCACATTGAACGGCCGTGCCCCTCGAGAGACTGACGGAGCACTGGACTTCGGCTCGCTCGAGGCAGGGCCGCAGAAGCTGCGCGTGCGCCTGCGCGACGAGCTTAATCCTGTGGATCCGCGCACCATCAGGCTGCTGCTTGACGGGCGCCCTGTGAGCATCCCGGCACGCGCCGGCGCACCGGCGAAGATGGACCAGCAGCTCGACTACAGCCTGGCGCTACCGGCGCTGACGAACGTGATCGGCCGGCATACACTGCAGATTAGCGCGGCGGACGCCTCGCCTGCGCAAAACAGAGTGGCGCGTGAATTCTCGTACACCATCTTTGGGGCGCAGATCAGCGAGGATCGGCAGCAGATTCACCTGGCCACAGGTGGCAGCGACTATCTGGTCAACGCCCAAGATGAATCCTTCCTGACGATCCCACGGACCGCCTGCCGCCTGTACCTGACGGCGCAACGAAAGCCCTTCTGCTGGGTCAACGAGTTCGACGAGGTCTCATTGCTCCACGACGACCCGGACCGCAAGGTTGTGCGGGCCAAGGCTCGAGCGTACGACAGGAAACAGAAGGCGTATGACCCCGATGTGGCGTTGGAGTTCGACTTCGAAGTCCGGAATGATAGCCCGGCTCTGTTCATCACCAGTCGCGTGATCAATCAAGGTCCAAAACACACGATCTACAGCTTCTGGGGCTGGCTACCGGGAGCCGACTTCCAGGTCGCGGGTGAGGATGAGCCGCGAGCGTGGGCGATGCAATACAAGAATGTCGGCAAGTACGATTGGCTGTATCTAAGCCCGATCAAGGCGGGACAGCGCGGGCTGGGGGTCGTGACGCCGCAAGTGATCGGTGAGTCGCGGTTCGGGACGATGCTGTTTTACACCGATCCCTCGAAGATCGAGGTCGCCCAGGGCGGCGGCGTGGAGATGAAGCTGGCGATCTTTCCGGCCGAATCCGCCGAGGAGGTCGCACTGATCAGCCAGAGCCTGGCGAAGCCATAGCGTCGCACGCGGCAGCGTGTGAACTGGTGCCAACAGGGGGGAAATATCGAGTCCCGCCAAGGATTTGAGCCTACGGGGGGAGAAGATGGTACAACTAGTCAGGCTTGTTGCCTCTCCCACGTTGCCGCGAATCTGTCGCACACACGGGAGGAAACCAGATGAAATGCCCCAAGTGTAACGCGGAGATCCCGGACGGTGTCAAGTTCTGTCCCAAGTGCGGTGCGGACACTACAGCTCCGCAGCCCGCGGCGCCGCTACCACCGGCTGCGCAGCCGCCCACCCCCGCTCCGCCCAGCCCCCAGCCGCCGGG
>JALGUG010000264.1 GCA_029820995.1 Candidatus Zipacnadia bacterium | reverse complement strand
GGCACACACAGAGCTCTCGTCGCCAAGAGCGATCTCGCGCCATGATAGCCCAGCCCAGCGCCGCAACGATCAGCACCGGGCAAAGCGCGAACAGGCCCTTGTCGCGACTGAACAAGATGCCCCATAACGCCTCCAATCGGGGGTGCGAGAGCCAGGCGACCGGCCCCCCGGCGAATTCCTGACGCGCCTCCAGCATATACCCGAAACGCAACGGGCTGTCAAAGCAGACCTGGTTGTAGAGCAAGAGCCCCGCCAGCGGCAGCGCCACCCCTCCCACGAAGGCCGCCGCCGCTCGCAGAGACCTGGTGCCGATCAACAGATACAGCCCGACTGCCGCCATGGTGATGACCGCCGGGTACTCCGAGGCAACCGCGTATCCGCACAGCAGTCCCGCCAGCGCGGCCCACCACAGCCGTCGGCCGTCGCGCACCACCCCCACAGCTACGGCAAAAGCCCCAAAACCCAACGCGGCCACTGTTTGGTGAGAGAAGAAAAGAGTCGAATACGGCCAGGCCAGCGTCCCCAGCCCGTAGCCGACCACGACCAGCACACGCCGGCGCGGGGACAATTCCAGCCGCCCCGCGAAATGATACAGCACCAAGCCCAGTAGCGCCGACGGCAGCGACACTGCCGTCATTGGGCTCAGATTGTTCGGCAACAGAATCAGCCAGGACACATCCAGACGCAGCAGCCGGACGAGCCCCTGCGCCAGCAGGTATCCCGGCAGACCCAACAGCGTCGCTCCAGGAGCCTTGTCGGAGTAGTACCGCCCTTTCCACAGTGCCTTGTCGCCCGTATTCTCGTGAAGCGCCGTGATCTCCAACGTGTGCGCTCGCACCAGGCAGTGCAGAAGATCATACCGACTGGCGAAGTTCCAGCCTCCGCCGATCTGGAATGAATAGGTGTACGCCGCCAGGAGAGTGCCGAACAGCACCCAGCCGCGCCATCGAGGGTCAAGGGGAGTGCGAACGAAGCGAGATGGCCAACTGGTGTTCTCGACCCGGGGGAGACTCATGTCGGGCCGCCTGCGCAGGCATAATCTCTTGTCGGACTGGCCCTTACGCCGGGAGCTCCAGCGGGCCGGAGGCTACTGCCGAGCGCTGAGCTTGTTCAGTTCCTCCAGAACCTGCTTCAGCTCTTTCCGCTTGGCGTCGAACCCGGCGAAGTCGCCCTGTTTGAGCAGTGCCGCGCTCTGGGCGTCCAGATCCAGCGCTCGCCGGATGAGCGACCGCAGCCGCGCCCGGTCGGCAGCCGCGGTGGGCGGGCCCGTCTCTGCCGGCGGCGCAGCTACAGCTTCGCCGCCCGGAAGGGGAGTAGCCTCGGTCCCTCGCGGCGCGGCACCCGCACCGAACACAGCGTCCAAGGCCTCGTCCAGCGAGGGCTGCATGGTCACGCGGTCGCCGTACGCGACAATCACGCGCTTGAGCTGCGGAATCTGCGTCTGCTCCGCCTCTAGGTACAAGGGCTCCACATAGAGCAGCGAACCGTTGATCGGAATGACCAGCAGGTTGCCCCGCAACACGCGCGATCCGCCCCCGCCCCACAGGCTCATCTCGCGCGAGATGTCCGTATCCTGGTCCACCCGCGCCTCGATCTGCATCGGCCCGTAGAACAGGCGCTCCTTCGGAAACACAAACACCCGCAACTTCCCATAGTGCTTCCCGTCGCACCGACCCGCCAGCCAGGCGATCATGTTCTGCTCTTCCTTGCCCGTCGGCGTCATGGGAAGCATCTGGATGAACTCCGCCTTGGCCTCTCCCGGCAGCTTCATCACCACGTAATACGGTTCGACGTTGACCTTGTCGGTCTGGTACACCTCAACCGGCAGGGACCAACGGTCCTCTCGGTTGAAGAACACCTGCGGGTCGCGCATATGGTAGTCCGCATACATCCACGCCTGACACATGAAGTAGAACTGCGGGTAGCGGATGTGCTCCAGAAGTTCCGGCGGCATCTCCCGGCGCATGTCCTTCAGCAGTCCCGGGAAGATCTTGGCCCAGGTCCGAACGATCGGATCAGTCGGGTCGGCAATGTACAGGTCCAATGTGCCGTCGTAGGCGTCCACCGTTGCCTTGACCGAGTTGCGGATGTAGTTAAAGCCGAAGCCGCGGCCCAGGTTCAGCACGGTCGAATAGGGCAGGCGGTTGGAGAAGGTGTAGCAGTCCAGCATCCACACCAGCCGCCCCTTGTGCACGATGATGTACGGGTCCAGGTCGGGCAACAGGAACGGTGCGACCACACTGGCCCGCCGCGTAATGAACCGATTGATCAAGGCTCTGCTGTCCTTACCAATGGAGGACGTGAACAGGATCTGGAGGTCCATGAACTTGGTAAACAACGCCAATCGCCGCATGAAGGAAGAGATCACTATCCCACCGTGCCCGGTGTACTTCGTGTACATGTTCTTCTCGCCCAGCGGATAGTCGAACTCATCCTGATCCGTATTGACCAACACGTAATCCTCCGGGTCCGGGGGCTTACGCGGTGGCGTGGTCTCGCGGGCGGCGGTCGCGGTGCTGCTCGGCTGTTGCCCCTCGGGCGCCGGCGGCGCTTCGCCCTCCGGGGCCCCGGGCGCCGGCCCCTCGGCCGGTGGTTTGAACTTCGGCAGGTGTACCTTCTGCACCCAGGCCATGTAGTACAGCCGCGGTTGCTTGATCTGTAGCTCGGGATATAGAGACCTCGGCGGAATGTCCTTGATCAGGTACTCCGGGAAGCCCTCCGGGCCCACCCGGTTCACCGGCGCCATCACAATCCCAAAGCCGTGTGTGTACAGCAGGCGCTGATTCACCCATTCGGCCGGAATCTGGTCCGGGTCGAGCTGGCGGGCCGACAACATGACCTGTTGGTACTGGTCGTCCAGATGATAGCGGTCTATGTCCACATCAATGAAGTCGTAGTATCGCCTCAACTCCTGCTGGGCATTGAAGGTTTTCTCCAGCGGGCGATCGTCCCACAAGCGGATGTTCCGAATCGTCAGCGGGTTGTCCCGAATGCTCGCCGCAGTCAGCACCGCGTCTCCCGGGTACTTCTCCTTGTCCACGCCTGTGAGGCCAAACCCCCGGTTGGTCCAGGCGATATTGCGCTCGATGTACGGCTTCTCCCGCGTGAACTTCGAGGGCTCCACCACCAGCCGCTGCAGCAGCGCCGGGTACGCCGTCTGCCCCAGGAAGGACAGAATGATCAGCCCCGCCAGCGCGTACCCGGGCACCTTCAGCCCCCGACCTTTCGCGCTCACCGCGACGATGACCGCGCACACGAGAGCGGCGAACACCAGCACCGCCAACACCGGCAGGCGCCCCTGCACATCGGCGTAGTACGGCCCTGCGCCCTCACGAATCTGCAACGGGAGGCCGGCTGCGTTCAGCAACTCACCGTGCTGCCAGGAGATCAGCGCATACGCCGCCAGCCGATAGCTCCACGCCTTCACTACCAGCGCCAACGCGCCCAGGGCGAACAGATGAGTTCGCACATGCGAGGCGATGAACACGCTGCTGCCGGTAAATCGCAGGCTCTCCTCGTACACGTAGACAACCCCCGCACCCAGGAGCGCCAACAGGCACGCGGTGAATGCCGTTCGATTCAGGAACTGGAGGAAGGGCAGCCGGAAGATGTAGAACCCGGCGTCCTTGTGGAACACCGGGTCCGCATCGCCACCGAAGGGAACGCCATGCTTGAAGGTCAGCAGATTAGCCCACTCGTTGGTCGCCAACAGCCCGACGACGATTGCGATCACCACGGCTACGATTAGCAGGACCTTGTCCGCATATCGCTCCACCACCTCCCGCTCGGCCGGCGGGAGCAGCCGCCGTCCGATCACGCTGATGTCCTTCGGGATCGGCCGGCGTGCGAGGCGAAAGTGCAGGTACAACCACACGAAGAACAGCGCTGCCACGGCTGCGAACAGTCCGATCCGAGTGGTGATGATCTTGACGAACACTCCGCGGTACCCCAGTGCGTCAAACCACAGGTAATCCACCCAGATGCTCAGCGATCGCATCGCCAGCAGCACCAGAGTAACCACGCCGATGACGTACAGTGTCCAGCGAAACCGTTTGGGCACGAATCAGGCCTCCGTATCGTCCATGTGGAGTTTCTCGATGAGCTCGCGGAACTTCTGCATATCCTCTTCAGACTTGCCCTCGCTCACGACCCCGGCCTCCTCCAGCACTTCCTCGGCCACAAAGATCGGAGCCTCCGTGCGCAGCGCCAAGGCGATGGCGTCGCTGGGGCGAGCGTCAATCGGCGTTTCCGTCTCGTCGTCGCTCAGTGTCAGTAGCGCGTAAAAGGTGCCGTCATCCAGCTTGGTGACCGCCATCCGGGTGACTTGCACGTTCAGGTGTTCGATCACTGACTTCAACAGGTCGTGAGTCAGAGGGCGCTCCGCCTGCTCCTTGCGCAGGGCCAACGCAATCGAAGAAGCCTCCGACCAGCCAATCCAGATCGGAAGCAGGCGGCGCTCTTCCTCATCCGCCAGAATGACCAGAAACTTCCCCAACCAGTCCAACCCTACCTTATGCACATGCATCGGGACCATGGAGTGCCAACCTCCTCCGCACCTGTCTCGAGCCACTTCGGTTCTTCTCGCAATTCACACCCGCCGCCCGGAGGGCCGCGGCCCAACTGCCGAAGTAACGGCCGGTGCTCGCAGCGGCCACCAGCGCTCCGTGTTCGCGCCGTGCCTGCCGGTAGCTTAGTGGCTCACCTGCCTGATGCAGACGCTTGATCTCGCTGAGTATGCTCTCCCGACTCCACGAGCGATGCTTACTGACATCCTCATATGAGAGGCCGGCCGCCTCAATTGCTGCGCGCCAGCTTCCAAAACAGTCCGCCGAACACGCGACCGTAACCAGGTACTGGTGGGACTTCTTGGCGGCGCTGTGACTGAGGTCCGCCCCCTGCTCATGGAGCTCCCGAATGCGCTGGGCAATCCTCTGCGCAGTCCATTTGCGCCGGCGGCGGCAAACGTTCTTCGGATCCAGCCCCGCAGACTCAATCGCCCGCTTCCAGCCGCCGAACAGCTCCGGTCGGTACGCAGCCGCTACCATTCCCCCGAAGCCCAGGCGCGCCATATTGCGGCTGCTCAGGCGTTCTCCCGCCCGATGCAGTCGGCGGATAGCCTCAACGATCCTCTGCCTCGTCCACTTCCGACGCCCCATACCACCAGAGCCCGCTCCGAACGCGAACGGCACCGTCCCCTTGCCGCTGGACCATCCGAAACAACGCGTGCCCACCCGCCGCGCAAGCCACGCATGTCGAGGGGCACAAGGAAGGGACTTGCCACGCGCTCGTTGCCATTCTGGCGATGATACCACCCACCCAGTGCCAAGTCAAGCCTGCCCGCCTCTTCGGCCGCCGGCGACATGCGGCCACCCTCAGCAGGCCCCGGCCTGCGGCCCTGTGCCGCCTGCGTGCGGCAGAGCCACCCATAGGTCGTGACCGGTCACCTCTGCCGACGCCATCTCCCCCACCTCGCTTTCGACGCACCTTCTCTATGCGGCAGCAATGTTCTTGTCGGGGAAGGCGTTCCGCCGGCGTCAGAGGAATACAGCCCCGGCGCAACGGCGCGGTTCATGGGAGGCGCAACGCGACTCATGGACTTTGATCTGCTGATCCGGAACGGCGAGCTCGTGGACGGCCTCGGCGGGCCGCCTGTGCCCGGCGATGTGGGCATCAAAGGGGACCGCCTTGAGCGCATCGGCCGGCTCGGCGAGGTGACCGCCTGCGA
Source organism: Candidatus Zipacnadia bacterium (assembly GCA_029820995.1). Lineage (GTDB taxonomy): Bacteria > Armatimonadota > Zipacnadia > JALGUG01 > JALGUG01 > JALGUG01. The sequence continues at coordinate 544 of JALGUG010000264.1, read as the reverse complement.
CGTGCTGGACGCCCGGGGCCTCTGGGTTGCGCCGGGCTTCATTGACGTTCACAATCATGCGCACTCGGAAGCCGCGGGCGGTATCCTGAACATCCCTGACGCCGACAATATGCTCCGCCAGGGGGTCACCACTCTGATCGCCGGCAACTGCGGTGGCAGCCCCTGGCCCATCGGCGAGCACCTCGAGGAGGTCTCCCGGCTCGGCATTAGGCAGAACTACGGTCTGCTGCTGGGCCACGGTACCATCCGCGCGCGCGCCAAGAGTACCCCGCCGGGCCCCGCCTCCGACGACGAGATAGCTCGCATGAAGGAACTCGCACGCCAGGGGCTCGAGGAGGGCGCCTTCGGCATCTCCACCGGCTACTTCGGTCCGGGCGTGACCACCGAGGAACTCATCGAAGTGTCGCGCACGGTGGCCGCCAACGGCGGCCTGTACGCCAGCCACATCCGGAGCGAAGCCCAGGGGCTCCTCGAGGCCGTCGAGGAGATCATCCGCATCTGTGACCAGGCCGAGCTCCCGGTTCAGATCTCGCACCTGAAGACG
>JALGUG010000263.1 GCA_029820995.1 Candidatus Zipacnadia bacterium | reverse complement strand
ACACCGCAGTAGCCAACCAACGGCCCCTTCTCCCGAGTCCGGGCAAACCCTTGCCCACCCGCGTCCGAAAACGCGGCCGCACCAACCCCGATCCGGTCTCGGAGGCCTTCGGCTCCTGCAACTACACGTAGCGGGCTGCGAACACGCAGAGGAGGATCACGACCAAAACCACGAGCCCCGCATAGAGCATCGCCCAGCGCTCCCCGGGCGTGAGGTCAAAATAGTGGAAGTTACATGCCAGGAACCCGGCGACCACGAACGGTAGCGCCGGGATGCCCACCAACCCCGGCACAAACAGCGCCAGAATCATCGCGAGGATGCTCAGCGGATACACATACCAGAACGTCCCCCGAACGTTCATCTCCAGCCGCACGGCCGCCGCGAAGAAAACCGCGATGAACACGATATCTCCGCCGCCCATCGTCGCCAGAACTCTGCTGCCCGCCCCCACAGCGGTCCCTGGAGCCCCGCCAATTGTGGGCAGCTTCACCGACAGGTTAGCCACCAGCTCCGGCGCGTCCTGCAGCAGTCTGCCCGTCAGCCCGTAATAGACACCAATCAGGTCCACCAGCGCCACCGCCAGTGACGCGGGCAGCAGAATGTTCCGGTCGCGGAACGCTCGGGCCAGAATCACGCCGAAAAACACGCAGCACAACATGAAGGCCAGATCGCCCGCCGCGGCCGCGACAACCTGCGTGCCCGGCGTCGGCCGCAGCAGGAAGCTCAATGCCAGCCAGACGATCAGCGCCCCGGCCAGTCCGCCCAGTTGCGCGCGGAGCCCCAGGCGCATCCGCGCTGCATGATACGCAATCAGGAACGTGAGCGTCACAAACACCAGGATCGAGAGCAGCTTGGCGCTTGATTCGGGCAGTCCGCCGACGGTTGGCAGCCACATGCGGAGCACCAAATACAGCCCCGCAAACAGCATCGTCATGCGCACCGAGGGAGTGCGCCAGGGATCGGTTAGCGTCCGCCACTCATGCAGCGGCAGGCCCGCACCCAGACGTTCCCCTATGCCCAGATCTACTCGCTCGGTCTCTAGACTATGCTCTTCGTCCGCCATCTTGAGCTCACCGCCCCGCAAGGCACCCCCCTGGTCGGAGGATGTACCGGCAATCCCGCACCACGTCGGTCCGTCCAGGCCACTGACCCGCTGCTCCTCGTGGCCCCGCTGCTATATTATCCCACAACCGACCGTAAGCTTATCATGCGAATTAGCAGATCTCTGTTTTCCCGCTCCATTCGCTCGTCGGCCCTTTGCGCCCACCGCCTCCCTCCGGACAGCCCTGCCCTCTATTCCCGCACAACGGCCCAACTCCTTCTGTCGCTTGCGCAGCTCCCACTCAGCGCCTCACTGCCTCACCCGAACCCGCGCCGGTCCCCAGATGCTGCCGCCACGCCTCCACAAACCGTCCCACCGTGACCGCCTGACCGCAGAACCGCACGTTCCGCCGAAACGCCTCGTCAAACGACCGCCCGAACCGCACGTCGTCGAGGATCTTCAGGATCACCGACGGCCCCTGGGTGGCAATCAGGTACTCAACCAGCGACCGCGCTTGGACGTACGCTGTGATCGCCTCCTCGAAGCTGAAGCCCCGCCAACTGCCCGTCAGCTCCCTCTCGTCCAGCAGTCGGCGACCGTCCGTCAACTGCCGCTCCAGATCCCGGTAGTTGGCCGGCCCGCCCTCCAGCAGGGTCGCCATTCCCTCGTGCAGCCACGTCGGGACGGGCTTGCCCTGCGAGGCCTGGCGGATCGCCTCGTGTGTGTACTCGTGGGCCAGCGTCCCGCGCAGCCCCGGCCGCTGATAGGTCAGAATACCAAAGGGGTCCGAGGCCCCGCTGGACCACTGCGGCAGCGCCCGCTCCCCTCGACCCGAGCGGTACTGGGCGTACTCCGCCTCGTCCAGGAAGATAACCACATTTGTCGGGCCCGGCCGAAAGCCGAAGTACGAGCTCATAATCCGCACGGCCTCTTCCAGGCCGGCCAGCGCCCCGGAGATCGTCGGATCGCCCCCGTGGAACCGCACCGTAAAGTCGGCGCTCCGGACCTGCTGGCGCGGCTGACGCGCCCGCCATTCCGCCGGCAGCGGCGGCACCGCCGGCGGCCCGCGCCGGGCCATGTCCCGGGCGCGCGCCGCGTCCCAGTACCGGCGCAGTACCTCCTCGCGCGTTGAGCTGCTCTCTCTGGCCCGCACTTCAGCGGCCCGTTCGCGCCACGGGCCCCGCGGGTCCAGTGCCGCCGCCTGCTCAAACTCCCGCAACCCCTCCTCCTCCCGTCCCGACGCCATCAGCGCCTCCGCCAGAGCGCCATGCGCCGCCGGGTCCGCCAACCCGGCCTCCACGGCCCGCCTCAGCCGCCGCAGCTTCCGCTCGACCGCCGCTGACGGCATCCCGGGCTGGCCCGGAAGCGCCCGATACCACACCGGGTCCACGGGCAGCCAGCGCTGACCCTCACGCTGCAGAAACACGTGCAACGTCCCCGCCTCCCGGCGTTCTAACGCCCCCTCCGCAGCGCTCAGAAGGAAATGATACGCCTCCCGAGCCGCCAACGTTTGCCCGTGAAAGGTCCGGCCCGACCTTCCCTGCAGCGGCGTGCCCGGCGCCACTATCCGCCCTTGCCACCAGTACGGGCGCACCGCTTGCCATTGTCCGCCCACCAGCTCCAGCACCACGTCCACGGCCGAGGGCGTTTCCACTCCCGGTGAGGCCAACAGCCCCAGAATGCGCTGCTCCAGCGCGTCAATCTCCCACTCGTCTGCGGTAAACCGCCAGCGGCCGTCTCGGAGACGCAGGCACACTTCCGCCCGTCGCTTGCCCACCGGCGTCCCCGCAGGTGTGTGAGCCGTCGTCGCGGGCATGATCGTCAGCTCATAGCGAACGAGCGCCACCGCCTCCCGGACCCCGGCCTTCATGATCAGGCAGTCCGCAGCCAGCTCGCCCCTGCTGCGTCGCACCCTCTGCCAGGTCTTCCGCAGACGCGCCTCGGCCCTCGCCGGCACCTCGTACAGCGCAGCGGCGCCCGGCAGGTCTCGCTCTGCCAGGCGCCGAGACAGTGCACCAAATAGTTCCAGTATGGGGGCCGGACAATCGGGATCCGCGGTGCTGAGCGTCACGGAGGGAGCCTGCTGCGCACTGACTCGTGGCCCCACCGCAAGTGTCGCGGCCACCATCGCCGCGACCCAGACCGGCAGCAACGGCAATCTGCCCGGTGTGGCCTCAGTTCCTGGCGGACTCCACTCGAACGGTTTGCCGCGTCTTTGCCGACTCATAGGCTGCTTCGATTATCTGGCTCGCCTTCAGGCCCTCCTCGCCCGGATACGAGGGATCCCGTCCGGCCAGCACGTTGGTCGCGAAGTCGTCCAGCAGACCCAGGTGGGAATTCGGCGGGGGAGGCAGCTCATGGCGAATATCCATCCCGGAGCCCGCCACCAACAGCCCGGGGCCCACGAACCGGCTGGCGATCATGGCCCCCTTTGATCCCAGCACTTCGAAATTGTCCCGCACCACGGGGATGTTCCAGTTGAAATGACACGAAGCCTGCAGGCCGCCCTCGAACCGAACGATCATGGTTAGCGAGTCTTCCACATCATAGTTCATGGTAAGCGTGGCTGCAAATGACGCCGCCTCCAACGGCTGCCCAAACAGAAAGCACAGCATGTCCAGCCGGTGGCTCCCCACGTCCATCGTCGGCCCCCCGCCCGACTGCGCCGCAACGATGCGCCACCTCTTCGGATCCTCCGCCGGCGGATCATACAGGCTCGTGTACATCACCCGTGCCGCAATCGGCTGCCCGATCGCACCGTCCTCGATTAGCTCCTTCATCTTGATGAACTTGGGGTGGAAGCGGCGGTAATATGCCACTGCCAGCGCCACGCCCTGCTCGCGGCAGGTCCTCACCACTTCCTGTCCTTCGGCGACAGTTAGCGCCAGGGGCTTCTCGCACAACACATGCTTGCCTGCCTGCGCCGCGGCTATCGCCAGGGGCGCGTGCCGATGAACCTCTGTGGCTATATAGACGGCGTCAATCCCCTCGTCGGCCAGCAACTCCTCGTAGTTGTCATAGGCTCGCGGCGCGCCGTGCGTCCGGGCGTACTCTTGGGCGCGGCTCTTGCTGCGGCTGTGAAAGGCCGCCAGCTCGGAGTTCTGCTGCTCCAGGATGGCTGGAGCCACGGCCTTGTGCACGATGTCACCGCAACCCGTCACGCCCCAGCGCAGTTTCATTGTCTCGCCCCCCAATGCCGCGCTGCACACCCTTGTCGGCCGCTACCCGCCTGGCCCGCTGCCGGTGACGGCGCGTTGACGAGCCGCCTCGAAACACAACACTGCGGCCGCATCGCATGCTGCTAGAGATATTATGCCGCCTAACATCGGAATGCTGAGCCTTTCGTCACAAATCTCCCGCAGGCTCCGCGCGATTCCCCGCTTCTCGCCCCCCACAAGCAACACCAGCGGTCCCCTAAGATCCGCCTCATAGTACGTGGCCCCGCCCCGCGGTTCCGCTGCAATCAGCCGCAGATTCGCCTCCCGACATCGCTCCAGCGCCGCCACGGGCTCGCGGGCCATTGCCAGCGGAAGCCGATCGTACGCGCCCCCCGAGATCCGCGCAATGTCCGGCCCGGACCAGCCCCAATCACGGGCCCGAACAATCGCGCCGTGCGCTCCGGCCGCCTCCACCGAACGCAGCATCCGACCGAAGTTGTACGGATCCTCCACGCCGTCGAGGTACACTACGAATGGCGGGGGTGAAGCTTGCGCCGCCGCCAACACGTCCTCCAGCTCGTCGGGCGCCCGGACCGAGACCTCCGCTGCACAGCCCCCGTGTCCCGCCCCTCCCGCCAGCCGGTCCAGCTCGTCACGGCTAACCTCACGCACCGCCACCTTCCGGCTTCGCGCGGCCTCCGCCAAGGCCTGAAGACGCCGATCCCCCCGGCGCCTCTCTACATGCAGCACATACACCGCACGCCGACCCGCCGCCAGGGCGCTCGCAATGGCGACACGGCCCACCAGCCGCTCGGCGGCCCTCTCCTTCGTCATTCTGCCCTCGAAGCAGAATTTGTCCCTCCACTTTGTCCTTGAACCCTGCGTCCTACCCCCTACCCCCCGCCCCATACCCCAGCTCGCCCACCAGGTACTCTTGCCGCCAATCCCGACGATCCGCCTGATAGGCGGCGTAGTCTTCTGCAGCCGCCGGGTCCAGACCTGCCCGGTCGAAGAACACGTTCCGACCGTGCCAGCCCAGCGCCGCCTTCAACCTCGTGGTGGTCTGCGGTTCGAACAGCTCGGCTTCCAGTCGGTCGGCCCCCCAGTCCAGCCACAACTTGCTCGGCCAGCGCGCCGTCCGCCGTTCCACCAGCTCGTCCGGCACCAGCTCCACGCCGCCCTCCGCCAGCGCGTCGAAGAAGGCGCCCACCACGGGAGCCGAGTTCTCGATGCCGGCCACCAGCAGATCCAGATAGTCCTCTCCCCGCGGCGTCGCCTCGCCGGCGACCTGGAACCGCTGGTACGCCTGCTCGCCCAGAGCATAGGACCGGCGCAGGGCGGCGCGGTACATTGCCCCGAATTCACCCGCGGGCAGTGCGAGCGCCGGTACCCGGTCCAGATGATCCGCGATGACGTTCTCCACCGGGTCATGGACCGCGTGAAGCGCCTCCGGACTCGGGAAGTCCTCTCGCTCGCCGAAGAAGTCGAGCCAACTGTGCGCCACCGCCAACGGGTCAATCACGAAGTGCGTCAGGTAGGCCGCCTTCCAGGCCGCCGCCTGCTCATCACCCCGCTCCAGATCCCGTCGCACCCGCGCCGCCCCGTACTGCAGCGCCGCCTCCGAACGCGGTGGCACGTGCCACAGCCAATCCCCCACTGCGTCCGCCAGGACCGCCAGCCGGTTGAGCGGCTCGGCCGCTCCCACCTCCCAGCCGCCGTAGGCCGCGAACGCCGCCGGACGCCACCTCGCAGCCGCGATTCCCGCATTCAGCAGGAAGAAGTGCTCCGTCGAGCACGCCATTTCTCCCAGCGCCTCCTCGCGCTCGAGACCGATGGGCTCAAACCTGGTACTGCTCCAGGCGTTCTTGTTCGACCTCAAGCTCCGACAGCATCTTCAGCAGAACACCGTGCATCTTCCGCACAGTCTCAGGTTCGTCCGGCGCCAGATTGCGCTCCTGGTTCGGGTCCACCTTCAGATCATACAGCGCCGGCGGCCGCTGCCCCCGCCAGCACGCGAAGCTCCATCGCGCGTTTGTGAGCTGCGCCATGGTCCGGTGAGCCCCACCGAGAGCGAACTTCCGCC
>JALGUG010000262.1 GCA_029820995.1 Candidatus Zipacnadia bacterium | reverse complement strand
GATTGTTGTGCCCGGAGGAGACGCCGCAGTGGCCCTCGAAGCGGTACGTCTTGCACTCCAGTAGGGTGGGGCCCTCGCCGGCTCGGGCTCGTGCTGCGGCTTCGGCGGCCGCCTGATGGACCTGCAGGACGTCTTGTCCGTCCACGGCCCTTCCGGGGATGCCGTAGGCCTGGGCGCGGTCCGCCACACTCGGCGTGCTGAGGGCGATGACGGCGGGCGTGCTGGCGGCGTACAGGTTGTTCTCGCAGACGAACAACACGGGCAGCTTCCACAGAGCGGCCATGTTGAGCGATTCGTGGAACGTGCCCTGGTTGGAGGCGCCGTCGCCGAAGAAGGCGACGGCAAGCTGCTTCGTGCCGCGGTACTTGGCGGAGAATGCGGCGCCCAGTGCCAGGGGTAGCCCCGCGCCCACGATGCCGTTCCCGCCGATCAGCCCGTCCTCCAGGCTGAAGATGTGCATCGAGCCGCCACAGCCGCCGGAGTAGCCCGTCTTGCGCCCCATCAGCTCGGCCAGCACCCGCTTAAGGTCGGCACCCTTGGCAATGGCGTGGCCGTGGCCCCGGTGCGTGCTGACCACATAGTCATCGGGCTCCAGCGCCGCGCACACGCCGACGGCTACGGCCTCCATGCCGATGTACAAGTGAACCGCGCCGCCGATCATCCCGGTGCTGGTGACGTCGTACATCGTGTAGGTCAGGAGCGAATCGGTCTCGTCCGTCGCGGCGTCCGTCACGGTCTCGGAATAGTAACCCTGATAGTCGTAAAACTGCTTGATGCGCTCCTCAAACAAGCGGATCCGGTACATCTGTCGGAGCATGGCGGTCAGCCCTTCTGAATCGAGCATCGCTTCTCTCCTTATGCCGCTGAGTTCGCCGCCGTCCTTGCAGGAGTGAATTTATCGGCGAGTGCTCAGCAGGGCCGGTTCCAGTGGCGCCAGCTCGAGGACCTCCGGCGCGGGGGCGCCGGTGAACAGGTCCGTCACCGGGCGGGCCAAGCCCACAACCTTGACACGCTGCGGCTTTTGCAAGTAGTTGACCAAGTTCACCAGCGTCCGGCCATCCACGGTTGCGCTCAACCACTCCACGCCCCAGGGCTCCCGGCCGGTCTCGGCCTCCTGCACGATTACAGTTCGCTGGAGGCCCGCCGCCGCCAGCGCCTTCACGACGGCCTCACGCAGCGCCTCGTCCTCCTCGTCCGGCAGTTGGATCGGCTTTGCCATGTCGGCGGTCGGGGCGGGCCGGTCCAGATCGTCATGGGCCAGGCAGCCCTCCCCCTTGGTCACCACCGTGCCGCGCTCGGCGAACCGCATCAGGCCGCGCAAGGCGTCGGCAGGCAAATGCGTGACTCCGGGCGCGAAGATCATCCGGTACTGACGTGCCTTCCCCGCGGCAAGCTGCCGCTCGGTGATGAAATCAATCTTCTCGCCGGTGAAGTTGAGCGCGCGGTAGACTTGACTGAGCAGGCGCGGATACTCGCTGTTGTAGATCAGTGAAGCGATGGAGTACACCAGGGCCACGCGCGCCGGCGCACGCTGGAGGGCCGTCACCTGGGGGGCCAGACGCATCAGGTCCAGCGCCGTGCGCCCGTGCGCCTCGGCACAGGCCGGCCGGTGCATGATGCTGCCCGCGAGGCTGCTGTGGGGGTCGAAGGTCCGCTCCCAGACCCACATGGTGGACGCGCCCTGGCCGTGGACTGCGGCCTGCCACATGATGTTGCGGATGTGCACGGCAGGGACGCGCTCCCGGTCCCGGTCTATGATCACGTGGTTCTCCGAGTTGAAGATCGGCTGACCGCGGCAGGACCGGAGCAGATCGAAGAACATGTTCTCGCCTTGCCAGCCCGAGGCCCAGGTGTCTTCGCGGTGCGAGTACCATTTGCAGCAGTCGTTCCCGGCGATTTGCGACAGGTCGCAGAAGAGCTCGGGGTCCACGCCGTAAGCCGCATGGTCTCGGTTGAACACCGTGTTCATGATCTTGGCATGGACCGGCGCTCGAGGGTCAATCTGGTGGATGATGTCGGCCATCCAGCGATGCCAGGCTGCGAAGCGTTCGTTGTTGAACTTGCACCAGTCGTAGTACGCCGGCTCCGCCTTGGCCGGCCGCGGCGGCGGCATCGGCGCCTGCTCCCACGCCGCGTACTTGGCCCGATGAGCCTCGTTCAGGCGCGCGAGCGTGCCGTACTTGTTCTTCAGCCACGCGATCCACTTGGCCTGGTTGTGCGGGTCCTGGCGCGCATCCAGATAGATCGGCTCGTTGGACAGACAATAGCTGTGCATCCCCGGCCGGCCCTTCAGGCGCGGGATCACGGTTCGCAGGAATCGCTCCTCGATGGCACGGCTCTCGGGCGCGTCAATGGAGTACTTGAGGAAGCCGCCCTTGACGCCGCCCAGCTCGGGCCACTTCTTCAAGGCCCACTGGGGGAAGTAGTGCGGCGACAGGAGCAGGTTGACTGCGACATTGCTCTTCTCCGCGCGGTCGAGCACGCTCTCGAAGGCCTGGCAGGCGCCGAGGTCAACGCGGTCCTCCGCCACAATGGTTGAGTTCGGCCCGAACTCGACCTGGAAGATGTTGAGCCCGTACGCCGGGAACTTCTCCACGTCGCGGCGGACACAGCGGAAGTGACCGTACCCGGAAAAGAACACGGGCCGCCGTTCCGTTCGTCCGTCGGGCCACTTGACGTCGGCGACGAAGGAGCCGCCGTCAATCTCGATCCGACCGGTCTGGTAGCGGGGCACGGGCAGCGCTTGCCGCCGGCCGGCCAGCAGGTTGGCGACCTCGGTCTGCGTCCGCTGGAGCATTTGCTCCAGCTCGGTGAGCTGCCGCGCCGCGCGGACGACTTCCTCGTGCTGCAGGTCGTCGGCGATGAAGTCGCAGAAGTTCTCGATCACCGTGAGCCCCACCAGCGGGTAGGCGTCGTCAATCTGCTGGGCTCGGAGCTTCTTCAGGTCGCGCTTGAGGGCGGGTAGGGCCTGCCGCAATCGTGCCAATCGTTCGGCCTGTTGGCCCGCGGTGTGCAAGGTGAAAGCCTGCTCCCCGGCGGCGATCTCACGGCCCTGAGCGTCGCGCAACGCGACCTTCAGGCGACACGGCCCCGCCTCTTTCGAGGTCACGCCCCACCGCAGTTGCGCCCAGGCGGTTCCGGCCCCGAGGTCGCCGGTCCACTGCGCCCGGGCCAGTGCCTGGCCGTCTGGGCGGCTCACCGTCGCCGCTAGGGTGGCGCCCGGCAGCTCTCGCGGGGCGTACACCCAGCCGCCCAGTTCGAGCACCTTGCCGCTAGATATCTCCTGCGGCACCTCCAGGGCCACCTGCGTGCGGCCGCCGGTTCGCTCCGGCAGGTAGAATGAGGCGACCTGGCCTTGCTCGAGCTTGATGTCGTCCACCCAGAAGCCCTTCGTGGGGCTTTCGGTGACGAGCATTAGCGGGAACTTGGTTTCTCCCCGTTTCGTCTGGAACGTCTTCTCGACCCGCTTCCACGCACCCTCGGTCTTGGGCAAGCGCATCCGCATCCACCATCGGGTGCCGCCGCCGAGCCAGGCAATGCCGGGGTCTTCGCTGCGCACATAGCAGCTAAGCGTGTACGTGGTCTCCGGCTTCACCGGGATGTCGCCGACGTGCCCGAGCCAGCCGTACACGTGAGGGCCGAACTTGGTCCCATTGGTGAACTTGAGGGATCGGTCGCCGGATCGGCGGACCGTCTCATCAATGGTCATCGTGGCGTCCGTATTGCGCTGGTCCCACATCCAGAATTTGGGCCGCACGCCGTCCACGATCTCGAAGCTGGAGTTGCTCACCAGGTTCGGCGCCAGGGCGACCATCTCGCCCTGAAAGACCAGCAGCGCTGCAGCGCCGGGCTCGACCGGCTGTGGGAAGATGTACGTGGTCGCGTGCTCGCCCGGCTCGAGTTGGACGTCGTCCACCCACAGGCCCTCCGTGGGACTCTCGGTGAGGATTCTGAGCTCGAGGCGGTCGTCGTCGGCCTCGAAGGTGCCCACGACGCGCTTCCAGTCGGCGGCGGGCGGGAAGTGAAAGCGATGCTGCCACTTCTTACCCGTGCCGATCCACGCGGTTCCGGGAGCAGCGCTCTTCACGTAGCAGCTCAGCGTGTATGTGTTCCCCCGGTTCACGCGGACGCCCGTAATCAGTTGACTGTAGACGTGCGGCGACTGCGGGGTCGGGTTCACGAGCTTGACGGATCGCCGGCCCGACCGGGCCACGGTCTCGTCGCAGACCAGTGTCGCCTGAGCTTTGCCGGGCGACCAGCGCCAACCGACCGGCACGCCGTCCTCGACCTCTTCGAAGGACGAGTTGGCCAACAGATTGCGCTCGAGGGGCGTCTGCGCCCCAAGCGTTGCTGCCGACAGAAGCAGGCAGGACAGGCCCAACAGGCTTCTCATGCCATTTCCTCCCACCAAGTCAGACTCGCTGCGGTCACCGCAACTGGAACACAGCCATGGTCCAAACTCGAACGGGCGGCAGCACGAAGCTGACCCGCCCTTGTTCCACGGTCGCTGCGAGCGGCCGGTCTTCTTGACCGGGCGTCAGCAGGCGGCCTTGCTCCGCTTTCGTCTTGCCCTCCGGCAGTCCGACGGTCACGCTGATCTGCTTGGTCGGCGCCTCGGAGGCGTTGAAGTTGACTGCGTGCACGATCAACCGATCGCCCTTGAGCACCGGGTTGATCTGCGCCGTGAGCGGCGCATCCGTGGCGACCAGTGGGGCCGTGTCGCCCCGCGCATAGCGCCAGGCGGCCGACATCTTGAGCAGCTCGGGGGCGGGCGGGGGCGGTGGGCCCTCGATCTTGCCGCACCGGATGCTCTGCTTACCAGTATGCTTGACGGTGCGGTCCAGCTCGAACCCATCGCCGAACTTGTCCCAGCCGCCGGAGGCCTCAAAGCCGGGAGCCTGCAGCAGATTCTTGTCGCTGCCCTCCACCGTAACCGAAAGGTCATCGAACCACGCGCGTCCCGTGTGGTAGCGGAACAGACAGATGACCGCGACGTCCTTGAGCGGCTTGGCCGGCTTGATCAGCAGCTCCGACCGGTGCCAGTCGCGCGTGCCGTGTTTGAAGGGGGCGATCTGCGCCCACAGATGCCCCCCGTCCTGATATGTGCAGTCGCACCAGATTGAGTATTGCCCGTAGGATCCCCGCGCCTTCTCGGCTTTGCTCCAGCCGCTCACCACCAGATTCTGCGGTTCCCGTTGGTCGAGCCGCAGCTTCTGCAGGGCCCCGTACGCCGTCGCCGACGCGGCTGCGCCGGCGAACTCCAGCGGTTCTTCGCCGATGCGCGCCAGTCGCCCCTTGCCAATCTCTCTGTCTCCCGGCGCCTGAAACTCGGGCAGCAGCGGCTCGGCCCGCGGCTCGTACATCTCATCATAGCGGCCCAGCTCGCCGGCGACCACGACCGCGCCGCCGTCTGCCACGTAGCGCCGCACGGCGGCCGCCTGCTGCTCCGTTAGCGCCGTCACGTTCGAGAGCACGACGACACGGTAGCGCGCGAGCTCGGCGGCCAGGTCCCGATCCGGCCAGAGCTCCGGAGGGCCGCCGAAGACAATGACGTCATACGGCTGGTGCCATTGTTCCAGCGCATTGGCCCAGCCGCGCAAGAAGCCTTCCTGACGGCGGAACTCCGGATTGCCCGTCCAGAGGTTGAAGGCGCTGCTGGTCTTGAACCTGAAGGAGGGGAGGGAGTAGACCAGCGCGGTATCCGCGTAGGCGCGATAGGTGCCCGCGATCAGGTCCCGGTGCTCCCGGGCGAAGGCCGCCAACTTGCGCAGCGCCTCGTACGCGTCGGCGCCCAGCGTCACCGTCTCGACGCCCTTCTGCGCCGTCCAGCGCAGGTTGTTCATCAGGTAGTACGGGACGACCTGATTGGCGTAGCACTCGGCGATGAAGATCTCCGAGCCCGTCACATCCTCCATCATCTCCTGGCTGGAGAACCCCCAGATCAGCGTCGGCTTGCGGTGCCGGCCCGCGGCGCACTGGAGCTTGTACTCGAAGATGTTGGGCCGATCGGGGAAGCCGCGCGCCGAACGTTCCAGGAAGCTGAGGTCGTTGGGCTCCGTGATGATGAAGAAGTGGTACGCCGCACAGCCGCCGGAGCCCTGGTTGCCGCAGATGGGGATGTCCGGGCGAATGGCGCGGGCCGCCGCGGTTGTGTCCTGCCAAGCGGCAAGGTTGGAGAGCTGGAGGAAGTGGATGTACTCGCGCGCCAGGCGGCTCTCCAGGACGGCCTGGGCATTTCCGGCGATCTTCAGCCCCAGGAAGTACTCCCGCGGGCGGAACTGCTT
>JALGUG010000261.1 GCA_029820995.1 Candidatus Zipacnadia bacterium | reverse complement strand
ACATGGCTGCCACCAACACGCCCCGCTGCAGCTTAGCCCTCCGGATCGCCGGCCTGGTCCGCGAGGCACTTGCCGCCACTGAACAGCGCTCGAGCCACCCGCTACGCCCCGGCCGGTGCCGGCGGACCTGGGAGCGCCGCGCCGGCGATTGCAAGGATCAAGTTGCGCTAACCGTCAAGTTGCTGCACGAGGCGAACTTGCCCGCCTATCCCGCTCTGCTCGACCTGCGCCCCGGCCTGCCGCTGCGGCGACGTCTCCCCACGCGTCTCCCCACGCCGTACGAGTTCAACCACGTGGTGGTCTATGTCCCTTTGGCGCGCCGCGAGCTGTGGCTCGATTTGACGGGCCGCCCCGAAGACTACCACCGCGCCGCCCGCCCCCTTCAGGCGCTCATTCTAGCCCCGGGCCGTTACAGACTGCGCGCAGTCGGCCCGGTGCGGTTTGGCTAGCCGCTGCTATCCACGCGCACGGACGTGCTGCCGATCGGACCGTCGGACCAGAATGCTCCGTGGCCGCAGCAGCCCAGGCGGACGCCGCGCAGCGTAAAGTCGAAATCGGCCGCGCTCAGGTAGTCCATAGGCTGTTGATCCACCGGCAGGAGGCCAAGTGAGGAGGACCGCAATGACCCGTCGAGGTACATCGTCGCAACGCCGATGTGATCATGATGGTCGCACACGTTCACCACAAGATACGGGCGGTCCCCCTCCTCGGCCATCGGCAGCGTGCTGCGCGGCTGCCAATCGTAGGAATCTCCATGTACGTTATCGTTGATGTGCAGCAGGCGACGCCCCAGGTAGAACTTGACGCCGTGCCCGCTGATGTAGCCCATGGCTCGGCGCACGAAGTCGATGTGAAACTGCCGCCGGCCGTCCCGTCCCACCGTGCGGGACAGTTGGATCTTCATCTCCTTCTGGAACCCGTAGGCCCGATGGTCGTGTCGCTTGGGATGCGCGACCGCGATGCTGCCCGCCAGCAAGCCGGCCGCGATGACGAACAGGCCCACCAGTGAAGTAACGCGCGATTGGGTGTGCTCCAACATTGCTCCCCCTCCCGTCCAGCTACTCATTTACCGGCCCCTCAACGATGATGCCATTAGGGACCACGCCGTCCGCCCAGATGCAGATCAGATACTCATTCGGTGGTACCAGATTGCCGCTCTCGTCGCGGCCGTCCCACTCCTCGACGCTCTCGCCCGCTGGACGGTAGTCCCAGTCCACCAGCGTCCGCAGCAGCGGTCCGCCCTCGATGCCGATGCGCACTCTGACGTGCGCCTCATCGCTGAGCGTCTCGTGGATGTCGCAGGTCTCCTCCGGCGGTGTGAAGGGACTGTTGGCCCAGAAGTCCGTCAGCTCCACGTCCTCGTAACGGTCGGGACAGTACACGGCATAGTCGGTGGCATTCTCGGCTTCAATGGTGTACAGATACGTGCCGTCGGGCACGTACTGCTGGAAGCCATTCTGGCCGTTCCACGTTACCGTGTGTGCGCCGGCGGACTGCGGTGTCTCGTTGATCAAGTACCGCACGATGTCTCCCTCGGTGGTCAGTATCGTGACCGAGACATTGGCGTCCGCAGTGATCGTGTAGTTAATGTCGCAGACCTCGCCCTGGTGGGGATGGAAGGGGCTGGGGCCGTGGGAGACGTCGGTGATGTCCAGGCCCGAGGGGTTGCCCGTAAACAGATTGGCTTCCGGGATTATCTGGCCGTCCCAGTACAGCCGACAGGGGTCCGGATCGCCGTCTCCGCCCTCCCATTCAAAGTACTCGAAGACGATCGGGTGGTAGCCCTCGGTCAGGTTGACGTCGGCCTCGTGCGTGCACTCGTCACTGGGTGTGCCAATGGTCTGGTGCGCCTGCAGGCGCCAGAAGTCCATCACGGTTGTCCCGTCCAGCTTCAGTCGCGCGCCGTCGTCGGTTACCATCTTGAACCGAATGCTTCCCGCCTTGCTTGCCGGCACATAAAGGTACCCTTGCCAGCGCGCGCTGAAGTGCTGCAGTTCATTGTTGCCGAAGATGAAATCAATGTTGGGATCGGTGCCCCACATGAAGGGCTGAGGCGAATAGGGGTCCGACCCGAAGGCGCCCCACTCACTGGGTGTGTCCTTGTAGTACTCGACGTACAAACCGTTTTCGGCCCAGACCGCGGTGCCAGCGATGATAGCGAGCACGATCGCCGCGGTCTGCAGCCTCGCCAGGCTCAGCTTTGCTGCTCTACGTGACATCGTCGCTCCCTCCCCCTGTGGATAGCATACCAGAAGGGGGAGCGAGGCGTAATTGTCCAAGTGGCCAGTTTTCGGCTAGCCAGTTGGACAATTCGTATCCGGCGCTAACGCTTCAGTTCGGGGAAGGAAACAATGCCGCGTGCCACTGCGGCGACGGCAACCTGCACGCGGTCTGCGGCGTGGAATTTCTCGAAGATGGACTTCAGATACGTTTTGACGGTGCTCACGCTGACATGCAGTTCCTCGGCGATCTCCGCGTTCGCCAGCCCTCGGCAGAGCAGCTTGAGAACTTGATGCTCGCGGTCGGTCAGGCTTTCGCGAATCTGCTCGGCGACGACGTCGCTGATCGCGGAACGCTCGGAGAGCTCGTTGACCACGCGGCGCTGCACTCCGGGCGACAGCAGGGCGCCGCCCTCGTGGGCCATGCGGATGGCAGCCAACAGCTCGTCCCGCGAGGCCGACTTGAGCACATAGCCCGCGGCCCCCGAGCGCAGGGCGTCAATCACGATCCGGTGGTCATCATATTGAGTGAGCATTACCACCTTCGTATGAGGCGACCCCTCCGTTACTGCCGCTACGCCGTCAACTCCATTGCGATGCTGCCCGGGCCCCAGGTCATAGTCCATCAGCACGACGTCCGGCCGCAATCGCCGAACCAGTCGCGCCGCCTCCTCCACTGTGCGCCCTTCGCCGACTACCTCGACATTCGGGCAGGCAGACAGCAGCGCCCGTAGACCAGCAGCTACGAGCTCGTGGTCGTCACACAGGAAAACTCGTATTGACACAACGCTTGTTCCTCGCTATTTGATGCTGGAGGGGGGAACAGACACCTCCAATCGCGTCCCCTGGCCGGGCTCGCTGGCCACGGCCACTTGGCCGCCCAGCGATTGAGCCCGCTCCCGAATGCCCAGCAGCCCAAAGTGCCGGTCCCGTCCCGCCTGGCGCAGCACTGTGCGCGGGTCGAACCCCTTGCCGTTGTCCTCGATCTGCAGCCGCAGACCGCCACCGTCGGCAAACACCCGGATCCGTACCCGTTCGGCGGCGGCGTGCCGAGCGACGTTGGTCAAAGCCTCTTGCACAATCCGATACAGCGCCACTTCCTGGTCCGGCGTCAGCACGCCGGGCCGATACTGACGGTCTTGCAGTTGCACTTGAATGCCGTTGTCGCGCTCGAACCGCTCCGCCTGCTCCCGCAGCGCCTCCACCAGGCCCAGCTTGTCGAGCACGGGCGGCCGCAGGTCCTGCACGACATTGCGCATCTCCTCCAGCCCGATCCGAAGCGCCTCCTGCGCGGCCACCGCCTCTTGCACCAATTGCTCATCCGCGCCCTGCAGCCGCGCTTCAATGGCCTGCACCCGGTACAAGGCGGCCGAGAGGCTTTGCGACAGCACGTCGTGAATGTTGGCGGATAGATGGCGCCGCTCTTGCTCCTGCGCCGACATCACCTTCTGCGCCAGCAGGCCCAGGGCCTCCTGCTGCGCCCGCAGCTTGGACTCGACGACTTCGATCAAGCGGCAAGGCGAGGTATCGAGGAGCTCGTCAATACTGCGGTAGATCTCCTCCCGCCACTTGTGCAGTTCCGCCGGATGAATACCGACCGGCAATCGCGAGCACACACCATGGATCACCACGCTCCGCAACAACGCGTGGATCCGAAATACAGTGCCACAGCGCAGCGTCTGCTCCACCTCGTCGAGACCCAGAGAACCCAGGAGGGCCAGTTCGGTGGCGTGGTCGTGATCGGCTACCGCCTCCTTGCCCTCGCGCAGTACCAACGGAAGATCGGTGAGCACGTGCTCGCACTCTTCAGCAATGCGAGCCAGCGTCTCTGCCGTCAGTTCCGTGTTCGTTCGATAGCAGATCTCCCGCGTGCGCGTCAGGATCTCGTCCAGCATCTCTCCCCGGTACTCTTCGACAATCGCGGCCATTCTCCCCAGCATGAAGGCCCCCCCGATCTCAGCCCGTCAGTCCCGTGCTCGTAAGACTCATAACCTATCATACCATAGTGCCATTCTACCGGCTTTCGCCTCCGGCTGCAATCGTCCAAATGGACACAATTCGCTCACCCAACTGGACAAATTCAGACTGGCACTCATGGATGGCCTCGGCGAGGACTCCGAGCCTGCGCGCCGAATAACAAGACATTACAGTGAGCACAGCACCAGGGCGAGAGTTGGGCATTGGCGTCATCGGTGTGGGCGTGCGCGGCCGTCACTCCTGGGAGCACGTGTTGGCACGCCACCCGGCCTGCGTGGTCCGTGCCGTCTCGCTGTATCCGGGCATCTCCTCCGCGCTGTTGGAGGGCCGAGACGAGGCCCAGGCCCGTGAGTATGCTCGCTCTTGGCGGGCCGAGTACCACGACGACTTCCGGGACCTCCTCGCGCGCGACGATGTCCACTGTGTCAGCCTGATGGTCGAGCCGGCGCGAACTCCCGATATCGCGGAGGCCGTGTGCGCCGCGGGAAAGCACTTCGTGTGCGACAAGCCCCTTGCGGCCGATGTGCCCGGCGGCGAGAGAATCGTCGCCGCAGTTGCGGCCGCCGGGGTGCAGACGCTGGTCACGTACTCGGTGCGGTATTCTTCGGCGCTCCGGCGAGCGCGGGAGGCCGTGGCGGCGGGCGAGATCGGCGACCTGATGGTGGCCAACTTCACGTATCTGATGGCCGGCGGCCCGCTGGCCGGGTTCCGAGCCACTGCCGAATACCGCGAGCGCGTGGGGGGCGGGGAACTCAGCAACTTTGGCTGCTATGCGCTGGACTATCTGCAGTGGCTCACGGGTAGCCAGGTGCAGAATGTGTTCGCCCAAACTGGCGCTTTCTTTTACGAGGATTATCGAGCAGCGGGGCTGGAGGATTTGGCGCAGATGTCGCTGCGGTTCGACAACGGCGTGCTCGGCGCTGTGATTACCGGCCGGACGACCACGCCGGCAAGCGGGCGGATAACGGTTCTCGATCTCACCGGCACCCGCGGCGCCTTGCGGTGCGACGATCTGACCGATGTCCTCGAGCTACGCGGCGATGGCTACCGGCGCGTCGGATATGGCAGCGATCCGGCGCAAGAGATGATCTTCGAGTTCGTGGATAATCTATTGGCCGGCCGCCCCTCGCCAATCACGGTCGAGGACGGACTGGCCAACCTGCGAGTAATCGCCGCGGCCTATCGTTCCGCGGCCTCGGGCGCCGTGGTCTCCTTGTCGGCCGGCGGCTGAGGCGCCGCGCCGGCCTCGCGCAGCACCACCTTGATCCCCGACAGCAGGTCCTCGTTTTCCACCTGGATGGTCACCTGGCCCTGGGGATCAGCGGCAAGATTGAGCCAGGGAACGCGCTCGCCCTTCCAGTCCGCGAACTCGGTCAACGGTAGCCGCAGCGGGAGGCGCAGGGGTGCCACGGAGACCTTCTTCGCTTGCCGATCAATCTGTATGCCGCCCAGGGCATTGATCAGGCCCACGACCGCCACACCGCGCGGGTAATAGTCCAGGGAGATGCGGTCGCTCCCGTACACGTACACGTCGGTGAAACAGCCGCGCTTCCGGCGATTGATGTACTTCTCCAACTCCCAGTATCGTGCCACATTCGCGCTGAAGTCCAGCCCCAGGTACGCCGCCGCGATGTCGCGGAAGATGTTCTGAGAGACCCACATGTTGCTCTCGTTGTTGGTGTGCGGTGAGCCGTAGAGCTTCTCGCTTTCCTGTTGCACGGCCAGCAGGTCTTGGCGCATCTGCCGCGCGTCGAAGCCCAGCTCCGTGCCGCTGCGCAGCAGATAGACCAGCCCATTGCTGGCATAGATCGAGAAGCCGTCCCAGCCGGACACCGGCCGCGGTGCCGCGTACGTGTTCCAGCCGGTGCCCGTATCGTAGGGCTCGGCTCCCGTGTACTCCTCCGCCGGCCCGGGCCAGCCGGTCTCCGCGCCCTGGTACATCCCCGGCTCGCCCTGTTCCGTTGCTGCCGTGCGCGGCTCGGCCCAGGCCGCCGCCCCCCGGCCCTCCGGATACGCGGGGGCCGCGGCGGCGGTCGTCGGCTGAGGCGCAACCTCGGTCTCGTTCAACACCACCGCGTAGTGGTCCCCCAACCAGGCCTTGGTGCGCAGAGTACTCAAGGTTCGCTGATAGCGGTCGCGGCAGTTCTGCGCCACCTCGGGCCGGTTCAAGAGCCGGGCGAAGTCCTCCAGGGCCCGATAGGCCGCGGCGCTCTTGACGGCCAAGTACGTCTGGCGGGGCGCGTACTGCACTGCCGCGGACCCCTGGTCAATGGTGTTGTGCGTGCCGCGCTCAGCGAAGCCGTCGCCGTCCGTGTCGGCCGACGCTACGAAGTCCATCAGCTCGCGGCAGATGTCGAAGTGTTGCTCCACGGCCTAGCACGTAGTTGGTATTCTCTTCGATTTCCATGTCGTGCCCATACTGCATGCGATCCACCACCAGGCCCATGCCCATGTCGTGGGACATGATCCCGCCGGGCTTCACAAATCCGGACCACTCGTCGAGAGTGATCTTCATCAGCTCGGGCCAGTACTGGAAGTAGATCGGCGCGACGTTGTACTCGACGTCCACGGTGGAGTGGAACTTGCAGCAACCCTCCCACACGCTGAACCAGTCGTTGCCCTCCTGGTCCACGGTCCACCAGGTGTTCATCAGCCAGCTTTGGAAGGCAAAGGCCAGTAATTCCCGCAGGGCCGGCGACAGCGTGGCCTCGGATACCGTGCTCTCGAACAGGGCCGTCTTGCGCTGCAGCTCGCCCCGATTGCGCCAGGCATAGTCGGCGACCTCGCCCGCGGACTTGAAGAACTCATGGTACTTGAATCGGGTCGGGCGACCGATCACCTCCAGAACCGGCTCGGCAACATACCCCACGTAGATGAAGCTCTGCGTTACTCGCCCATGGGGCGGTAGCGCGGCCTGCCACACCGCGCCGTGGAAGGGCGCCAGCGGCGCCGGTGTGATCACGAGCCGGCCGTCCTCGTCGCGTGTTGCGGACGGCGCCGCCTCAGCCTTCGCCTCCGGCAGCGGCAGATTGCCCAGGTAGAACGTCACGCCGGCCGCGGACTTCGGCACGGCCCACACCTCGTTGGTCGCCTTGCCGAACACCTTGGTGTGCCATACCAGCCCCTGGCTGGTGTCGCACCCGAACCGGTTCACCTTATCCCGCGCCCGTTGGGATTCGCCGAGCACGAAGTCCGCCTCCTGCGGGCGCCCGGTCTTGTTGGTCAGCGTCACGTCCAGGAAGATGAAGGGCGCCGTCGAGATCCGAACGTCCTGCGGGTAGAACGGTGCCCGGAAGGTGAGCTGCAATTCAACCGGCAGTCCCGGGGCCGAGCAGCGATAGGTCAACGAGGTCAGCGTTTGCTCCTGGGCAACGTGCGGAAAGGAGGGGCAACGCTTGTCGAAGGGCAGGGAGTAGTACTGGGCCCCGCAGCGCACGCCGAACACGTGCTGCACCGGCTCCAGCCGGTACAGGTCCGGGTCTTTTTCGAAGTACGCCACATTGTAGTCCGCGTGGCCCAGGGCCGACTGCCGCCATACTCGGGACTGGGGCCGGGGATTGATACACAGCCGCGAACCAAGCTTGGCGAGCGCGGTCTCGTACATCTCCAGCATGTACGGCGCTTCGGAATCCTTCTCCGGGCGAAAGGTCGTCTGCGTCTCGGAGCCGGGCAGGATCTTGACGACCAGCTTGTCGTTGTAGATCCGAATGAGGTTGATCTTGGCGTTGTCTTTGGTGCCCTGGAAGGCGATCTCCAGCGGCTCCTCTCCGATCTGCACGCGAACCGTCTTGATCAGGGCTTCCAGTTTCCGCCCGGTCTCGGCGACGATGTCGAAATCCTGGAGCACAGTGCGCCCGTTAATCAGCACGTTGAAGACGCGTTCGCCCGGCTCAAACTTGTTCTCGCAAAAGCCCAACTTCACGGAATAGGACCCGGCCGGCAAGCCGTAGAAGCGATAGGCGAACTGCTTGCCGTAGCGCTCGGCCTGGAAGGCCGCATCGTCCTCGGCCTCCAGCACCGGCCGCGGGTCCGACCAGGTCTGGGTGTCGCCGACGAGCTGAACCCGAACGTCGGGGACGGCTTCCGTGGTCTGCGCTCGGCCGGGAGCTACTGCGAGCGCAGCGGCACCGATCGCGACCAGAAGCGTGAACAGGCGAGTTGAGGTCATGATGGCCAATGGTGCGACGGCCTAGTCTCCTTATGGTTGCCCTGCGCAGCTCGCCGGGCTGTGAGCCCGGCAGACCGGCATTTCGGCGCCCGTCCGACAGTCAAGATGCCTTGATACAAAGGCCACCAGGCCCCGGGGGCGGAATATGAGAGCACTTCGCGCCTGCGACACGCCTTTCCTCTTCGGCAGGAAAAGGTAGTGAACGTAGACAGGATGCCGTCTCGCGGTAAGGGTAGCACTAACACACTGATGGAGGCCAGTATCATGCTGACAAAGGTCGGCGTCATGGGGTCCGCCGGTGGCGAGCTGTCGCCGGAGGTGATTGCCCGCGTTCGTCGGCTGGGAGCCGCTATCGCCCGCGCCAAGTGCGTGATGATCACCGGCGCGTGCCCCGGCCTGCCGCACGAAGCGGTGCTCGGGGCCAAGGAGGTCGGCGTGTTGGTGGTCGGCGTGTCTCCCGGCCACTGCCTGGCCGAGCACATCGAGCTGTACCACTCGCCCTACGAGGAATACGATATCATGATCTTCACGGGCAGTGGACTGATGGGCCGCGAGATCGAGGCCATTCGGAGCTGCGACATTGTGATCATCGTTGGCGGGCGGTCGGGCACCCTGGGGGAGTTTGCAATCGCCTTTGACGAAGGCAAGCTAATCGGCGTCCTGCGCGGGACCGGCGGCATCGCCGATCACATTGCCGACATCGTGTCGTTCATCCAGAAGGAAACGGACGCGGAGGTAATCTATAGCGAGGACCCCGAGGAGCTGGTCAAGCGCTGTCTGGCCGCGCACCAGGAGCGCCTCGCCAGCGGCCTGGCCCACCGAATGCCCCGGGCCGACGGCTGAGGTCCGCCGGGCGCCTGCCCGCGGCTCGGATTGAACCGGGCCGGTCACGCGGCAGCAAAGCTTGGGCGGCGTTACTGCTGCTCGCCGACTAGCTCCAGCAAGTAGTCGCGGCTCTGCTCAATGAGCTTCTGGCCTTCGTCCGCGTCGAAGTCGCCTTCGGTCTCCAGGGAGAGCACGCCGTCGTAGCCGGCTTCCCGTAGCACGCGGATGCAGCCGGCGTTATCCACCTCCCCCCGCCCCAGGGCCACGCAGACCGCTCCGACGACATCCTTGACGTGCACGTGCACCACGCGGTCAACCACCCGCCGGAGGGTCGCCACTTCGTCTTGCTTTTCCCCGGCCAGTTTCCAGGTGTACGCTCCCTCGCGGGTCTCAACGTACGTGGCGCGGTGTACATTGGCGGTGTCGTAGTTGATGCCCAGCCACGGCGAGTCGGAGATCCCCATGATTCTCTGGAGGCCGTCTGCGGTCAGGGAAAAGGTCCCGTGCGGCTCGATGGCGGCATGCACCTGATTGCTCTCCGCCGCGGCCACGATCTTGAGCAGGCGCTGTTTCAGGATTTCCCACGCCTCCTGCTCGCTCATGCCCTCGGGCTTGACCCCGTCGCCCAGATTGACCACCGGGATACCCGCGGCCCGCGCCCACTGCAGGCACTTGGTGACGTACTCCACGCTGAGCGGGTCCGGGATGACCGCTCCGTGCGTGGCCCACAGCGCGGTCGCGCCCTTGAATCCCATGTCCGCCACAAGCCGTTTGAATTGCTCCGGATCATCCCGGTCCACATCAATGTGCGGACAGAAGGGAGCCGTGGCCTGCGGCTCGACCCACTCGTAGCCCGCTCGCCTGATGCGCTCCATCGCCTCCTGCAGGGGATAATTCCGGAAACTGACCGTCCCGCACGCGATGTTCATCTCTCAGTCTCCCTTGAAGGAATGCACGGATGCTTCAAAGCGGCCGGGAAGTCGCCAGAGCGATTCCTCGACCCGCGGCGCCGACGCAGGTATAGAAGTGATACCAGACGCCGTCCTGGTACAGGACCATGGGCTTGTGAGCGTGCAATTCATCATAGCTGCCCGCGGGGCCCGGCGTGAGAATGGGATTGCGCGGCTCCTTGTGCCAGGTGAGCAGGTCATCGGAATAGGCGACGCCGTCGCCGGCATGGTGGCCGTCGAAGCCGTAATAGAACATGTGCCAGCGACCATTGATCTGTAGCACCTGCGGGTCCGAAGCGAAGCGACAGTCCCACGAGCCCGGCGGGCCGACGTCGAGCACCGGATTGGCCGGGTGTCGTCGCCAGTGAACCAGGTCATCCGAGAAGCACAGGCCGGTGCGCTCCTGCCAGGGCTCGGCATCGCGGTCGCGGGCGTTGTAGAAGCACCACCACTGCTCGGCGTGCCGGAAGGCAAAGGCCTTGTACAGGCCGCCGCTGTCCCAGGCGGGCGGCTCGGCCGGCCGCATGAGCGGGCTGGGTGCGTCGCGCTCCCAATCCACAAGGTTGTCCGACCAGGCCAGGCCCCAGCAGCCGGGGCCGGCCTCAATAGCCGACATACAACATGGCCCAGCGTCCGTCGGCTCGCACTACGGTGCCGGGGCCCGATACCCCGCCGGCCTCCCAGGCATGTTGAGGGTGCGGAGCCAGGATTTGCTGAATTCTCTGCCACGATAGCAGGTCATCGCTGACGGCCAGAGCCAGTGATTCTGTGGTGCCGTTGAAGGCAGTGTAGAGCATCCACCACCGCCCGTCGTGACGGACGATATTCGGGCACTCTACAGCCTGTGAATCGTACGCCCCTTGGCGGCGGGTCGGCATCAATACCGGGGCCGCCAGCTTGTGGCGAGACAGATAGTCCGGTAAGGTCATGGGTCAGCATCCCTCTCGGGCAGCGTGGGCCGAGCGAAGCTCACGGCTCAGTCGCCGGGCAACGCGCAGCGGCTCCGGCGCACGGTAGCCGCGGCAGGCCTGGACGGTCAGCGCGACCGCGGTGGACAGGTTCATGCGGTGTCCGGCGGAGACAAACAGCGGCCGCGTGCCGGGTCGCGTGCGAACAGCGGCGCAGCAGGGCTCCGCGTCGGGCTCGGTGGCCAGGAGGCGCCGGCTCCCGGCAGCGTCCGGAAGGTCCACCGGGGGCACGGCGGCGGAGATCAGACGATCGGCGCAACCGATGGTGGGCACGTCGAACAGGAGGCCCAAATGGGCCGCGACGCCCAGACCGCGGGGATGAGCCCGTCCGTGGCCCCATAGAAAGAGGACGTCGGGAGAGCCGTTGAGGAGCGAGAGGCAGTCGCACAGCGCGGGGCCTAGAGACCACGCCAGCAGGCCGGACACATAGGTCGAGGGGGCGACGGTTCGCGCCCGGGCCGTTTCGATGACCTCCAGCTTTGGCCACGTCAGGGCGACCGCGGCCGAGCAAGCGACCTGCCCGTCGGGCTGAAAGGTCGCGTACGCCGCGGCCACCGTGGCGACACGCGAGGGTGCGGCGTCCGAGAGAAGGCGACGCAGTTCGCGCTGCCGCCGGACGGCTTGTTCCGGAGTGAGCTGCCAGTTCTCCGCTAGTGCCTGGCGCATACCGGGCTCGGAAGCGCGCAGTGAGGGGCCGGAACGCAGTCCTTGACCCCTGCAGGGTGCGGCGACCGACGTTGCCGGCTAGGGCCACGAAGCTGGCGCTAGTCGTTTCGCTCAGCCTCACACGCTGCGATCAGTTGCTGCGACGTCGTCGTGTGCCCAATCGTCATCTCGCACTCGAGGACAAAGGCCTCCGTGAGGCCCCACTGCTCGAACGTGTGCGCCGCCTCGATCGCCGCGGTGCAGTCGCGCAGCAGGATGATGTTGTACCCGCGCTGCTTCATCGCCCGGGTGCCGTAGTCGCGTCCCGGCACGCACATGTTGGCCGCAAAGCCGCAATACAGCAGGTGCAGGATCCTTCGGTCCCGCAGCAGGCGGTGAAGTTGCTCCCCGGTCGCGATCACGAAGTCCTGCTCGACCGGCGCGATGTCCTGCACGATCCTCCGCTGCTTATCGAACTCTTTGACCCACTGGTCGCGCGCGGGCTCCGGCGGCTTGTCGAAGATCGCATAGTCGCCCTTACGCGAGCGGAAGTCCTCGGGCGGCCAGTCCGGCGGCGGAGGGGTTGCCGCAAAGCCGAGCTCGCGGTCCCCGGCGTATCTGAGCCACTGGGGGTACGCCCGTGCGGTCCCCGGTGAGGGTGCGTGGACGATGGTGATCCCCGCCTGGCGGCACGCTTGCAGCGCCGGCGCAATCCTCTCCCGGATTACCTGCCCCGAGCGCTCCTCATGGCTGACGACGTAGTGCTTATCCCAGCAGTCCACCAGCACCAGCGCCGTCTCATCCGTTGCGAGCTCCCACTCGCGCTCCGCGTACGAGAAGTTCTTCTCCACGCACTCCTGCCCCTCATCCACACCCAGCCGATAACACCGCACCGGCAGCGTCAGCTTGGCCATGCTCAGCCCTCCATCGGAGAAGTCAGCGGCAACTTCACCTTCTGTCCCGTCTGACTGGACCGATATATCGCCAGGATGAGTTCCACGGCGCGCCGGGCCTCTTGGCCGCTGAGGGTCGGCGCGCGGTTCTCTTCGATGGCCGCGATCAGGTCCTCGATCTGCTCGGCGTGCGCCCCGACGGCATCGCCCAATCCCGCTCGCGGGTCCGCCGCCGACGTCTCACCCTCCGGCCGAGCCTCGGCCAGCGACGGCTCGCCCTCCACATCCCACTGGGAGATCTTGTCCCCCTTGACCTCCACATTCCCCCTGCTGCCGTGCACCTCCAGCCGCGTCGCCATGCCCTTGTATGTCAGCGTCGTGCCCTGAATAATCCCGTGCGCGCCGCTGCGGAACTTGAGCGCCGCGGTTCCGATGTCCTCGGTCTCCATGTCGTGCGCCATCGTGTCCACATAACCGGCCACCTCGGCCACATCTCCCATGATCCACACCAGCAGATCCACCCAGTGCACGCTCTGGTTCATCAGCGCACCGCCGCCGTCCAGGGCCCAGGTGCCCTGCCAACGGTCCGTGTAGTACTCCTGCGCCCGCCACCAGGGCACGAAGACGCTGGCGTAGTAGATCTCCCCCAAGCGCCCTTGCTGCACGGCGTCGCGCACCGCTCGGTACGAGGCGTAGGACCGGAATTGGTGCACGGCCCGCAGCTTGACGTTGTTCTCCGCACAAGCGGCGATCAGCGCATCAATGTTCTCCAGTGTGATGTCTATGGGCTTGGTCACGAACACGTGCTTGCCCGCCCGGGCCGCCGCAATCCCCGCTACATGGTGGTGGCCGCTGGGCGTCGTGACGTGGACGATGTCAAGATCGTCCCGCTGCACCATCTCCTCCAGGTCTGTGTACGCTTGCGCGGCGTACTTCTCCGCCTTCTCCTGCGCGCGCTCGGGAATGATGTCGCACACTGCCCTCAGGCGCGCCTTCGGCACCCGCTGGATTGCCTGCAAGTGGCAGTCGCTGATCACCCCGCAACCGATCAAACCAAAGCCGTACTCCTCTTGCGCCGCCATCGCATTCCTCCGGAAAGAGTTGTCTTACCAGCCGGCCAGGTGCTTCGCGAAGTCTGCGGCATATTCCTACGCGCGCACCCACCTTCACTCCCCGTTCACCCTCTCTCAGGGCGGTCGGGCGGCGTGAGGCCAAGGAGCGAGGCAAGGCCGTTTCTCCCCCGAATACGCAGGACCACCACGATGTCCAACGGAACACCCTTGGCAGACAGATCCCTGCAGGAGGCACGGCGATGTCGCCACCGAATTTCCTTCTGATCATGACCGACCAGCAGCGCTACGATTCCCTGGCCTGCAACGGCAACCCGCTCATCGAGACCCCGAACTGGGACCGCCTCGCCGCGCGCGGAGTGCGCTTCACGCAGGCCTACACGCAGTGCCCCGTCTGCGTCCCGGCTCGCATGAACCTCATGACCGGTCACTACGGGCATACACTCAACCTGACCAGCAACGGCCCCGTCCCTGGACCGGAGGTCCCGACTCTGGCGGGCTTGCTGACCGCAGGCGGCTACTTCACCCAGGCCATCGGCAAGATGCACTTCTCGCCGCCCCGCAATCACATGGGCTTTCAGCGCATGTGGCTCTCGGAAGAGATGCCGCGCTATCGGCAGGACGATGAGTTCCTGATGTACCTGGAGGAACAGGGCTTCGGGCACGTCGAGGAGCCGCATGGGCAGCGGCACGAGCTGTACTATCAGCCCCAGGTCTCGGTCCTGCCCGCGGAGCACCACACCACCGCGTGGACCGGGCGCCGCACGGTCGAGTTCCTGGAGCAGAATCGCAACCGCCAGTTCTTCTGCTTTACCTCGTTCATCAAGCCTCACCCGCCCTGGGAGCCGTGCGTGCCGTACGACGGCATGTACCCGGAGGACCAGGTGCCGATGCCGGTCCGCCGGGAGGAGGAGCGCGACCCGCTGGATGCCTTCCTACTCCGCCAGAACCACAGCAAGGGCATGGACAACCCCTCCGATGAGATCACGCGCCGGGTCCGCGCGCGGTACTACGGCATGGTCAGCCAGATTGACGCCGCCATCGGCGAGATTCTCGATGCGCTCGATGACCTGGGCTTGACTGAGAACACGCTGGTGCTCTTTACCTCCGACCACGGCGACCTGCTGGGCGATCACTACGCCTGGGGCAAGCGTTGCTTCTACGAGGGCCCGGTGCACGTCCCGTTCATCGTGAGTTGGCCCGGCCGGTTCCCCGAGGGTGAGAGGCGCGACCACTTCGTCAGTCACTGTGACATTCTGCCGACCTTCCTGGCGCAGGCCGGTGAGCATGCCCCGGAGGTGCCCGGCGAGGACTTGACCCCGGTGCTCCACGACCCCGCGGCGCCGTGGCGCGAGTACACCACCAGCGAGTTCGGCCGGGACCGCACGGCCAAGTTCATGGTGCGGCGCGGCGACTGGAAGTATATCTACCTGGCTAACGGCCGCCGCGAGCAGCTCTTTGACCTGCAGACGGATCCGGACGAGTTGAACAACGTGGCGGGGGACGCTCCCGAGGTGCTGCAGGAGCTCCGAGACATCCTGCTCACGCACTATGCTTTGGAAGACTGGGACGGCGCGGTCGTCGGCGACGATTTGATCGGCTTCGACTTTGAGCCGCTCGACCTGGGCGGAGAGAACCGTCAGTTCCCAATCTGGCCGCGGAACCTGCCGGAGCGAGCGTAGAGCCTGCGCGGACGTTAGATGGCCGGGACGACCGGGGGGTATGCCCTTTGTGTCTCTGGGCCACATGTCACAGGCCTCGCCGTGGCGTGAGTCGGCTCGATGGGCCCGAGTAGTAGCAGTCGCACTCGGCCGGCAGCGGACCGGTGTGGGACCGCGGCTGCAGGACATGATGGGGCTGTTCGCAGTTGCGGCGAGATTGAAAGCCGTTTGGCTCATTGGCAGGCCATGGGGAATCCAGAAGCTGAGTAGGACCCGCAATGGGTCCGAATAGCCGGCGGTTTCCCCGGTGGTGGTATGGATGGGGCGGAAGCTGGACTGGGGCGCGGTGGACTGGCCAGAGGTGGCAGCGTGGAATACGTCGCTCTGGCGCCGAGGCGCTGTGGCGATTGCGGTGGCCCGAGGCGTGGTGGTCTCGTCCACACGTGTGGCACAGTGGGCGAAGCCGGGAATGCATGCGGCTTGCGAGCGCGGAGCATGTGAGCGGCACGCAAGTTTCCCGGTGGTGGT
>JALGUG010000260.1 GCA_029820995.1 Candidatus Zipacnadia bacterium | reverse complement strand
TTGTCCACATCATCAACAGGTTGTCCACGCTTGTATATCTTATGCACCTTGAAGCTCAACAGATCCTCAACGACGACCAGGTCAGCAAGCCGACCTGGGACCAATGCTCCGCGGTCATGCAAGCCGAAGCGAAGCGCCGGTTGCAGTGTCACCATGGACACGGCGTCCACGGCCTCCACACCCTCGGCCACGGCTCGTCGCAGAACGTGGTCCAGATGCCCGTGACGCAGCAGATGCAGCGGACTGCAGTCGTCGGTGACGAACAGCATGCGGTGGGGGCCGAACTCCCGCACCACCGGGCCCAGCGCGGCCAGGTCCCTGCCGGAAGACCCCTCCCGCACGTAGAGCCACATCCCCGCGCGCAGCTTCTCCCTCGCCTCGTCGGGCTCTCGACATTCGTGGTCACTATCGGGCCCGCCGGCAACATACGCCTGCAGCTCCAAGCCACTCACTCCGGGCGCATGGCCGTCAATCACCCGCGAGCCCGCCGCTTCCAGCGTACCGAGCGCTTCGGGCTGAGCGCCGATGACGCCGGGGAAGTTCATCATCTCTCCGAGGCCCAGGATCTGAGGGTGCTGGAGCAGCTCACGAATCCGGTCTGCGCCGAGCGTCGCTCCCGAAGTCTCCAGGGGGCTGGCAGGCACACAGGAGGGTGCCAGGGCGAAGATGTCCAGCGGCGACGGCGTACCCTCCAGCAAGTACCGAATGCCGTTCACTCCGCACACATTGGCAATCTCATGCGGGTCGCAGACCACCGTCGTCGTTCCGCGCCGAAGAACCCACCGCGCGAACTCGCGCGGCGTCACCATTGAGCTCTCAAGATGGATATGCCCGTCAATGAAGCCGGGGAGAACGAAACGGCCGCCCAGATCAACGGTCCGACGGCCTTCATACTGGCCCAGCCCTGCGATTCTGTCGCCGGCCAAGGCGATGTCGGTCGCCCGGATCTCCCCTGTGCAGACGTTGACCACTTGGCCGCCGCGCAACACCAAGTCAGCCGGGGAGCGGCCCGCGGCGACGTCAATTACCCGGCGCCGGGCAACACTATCCATTGGGCGCCCCATACCGTGCCGCGTTCCGGGCCACTGCTAACGCAGGCGGCTCCGCAGGATGCTCGCCAGGCGCTCCACCGAGGGGATTGAGCCGGCCCAGATCACTTCGTCATCGAACGCCAGGGCCGGAGGACGCACTGCGCCTACGTTCTCGGCCTCGGGCCCCCACGCCGGGTACTCCCTGATGGTCACGTCCCGTCCCCCGCATGTTCTTACGGCCTCTTGCGCCGTCTCGATGAACTTCTTTGTCCCCGCCGCATCATCAGGATCCCCAAATACCTTGAGTTCTGCCATCTTCGTGCACCTTTCGTCCCGGCTCACTAGGCTGCGGTCGGCACTCCCGCCAAGCACTGCACCTAGCCGCCGAGCCATCGGCCTAACTTATCCACCACAATCTGCGTGAGCCCCGTCATGCGGAGCCCTACCGCGATCATGAGCAGCCCAAAGAGCCGCTTCAGCGTTTCGTCGCCCAGCCGATGCGCCAGCGGCACGCCCAAGCCGCTCGCCCCGATCACGGCCCCGACAGCAACCCCCGCGGCCAAGCGCCAGTCCACACTGTGCTCCAGAAAGTGATACCGTATGCAGCCGGCCAACGCTGCGGGCACGATCACCGCCAGCGAGGTCGCCTGGGCGCCTCGTTGACTCATGTCCAATAGCAAGACCAGCGCCGGCACGATCAACACACCGCCACCCACACCCAGAAGCCCTGACAGGAACCCGGCCCCCAGACCGACCCCGCTGGTGATCAAGACGTGTTTCAACTTCGCCGCTCCTTTCCGACCCAGAGAACACAAGCCCGGCCGCTGCCGCAATCGTCCGACGTCCGCCTGATCGCGTCGTCCGCAGCCGATTTGTGGGCTGCGACCGCCTCACGACGGGGATACGTCACTCGCAGTCTGGGACTTCAGAACCTGGAACCGATACCCGATGCCCCAGACTGTCTCCAGGCGCCACTCGCTGTCGTGCTTGTGCCCCAGCTTGCGCCGCAGTCGTTTGATGTGCGTGTCTACGGTCCGCATGCCCGTCTGAGCGGACGCCTCGCCCCAGACTTCTTTCAGGAGCTCCTCTCGCGAGAACACTCGCTTGGGCTCCGAAGCAAGCTGGAACAGCAAGTTGAACTCCTTCCGCGTCAGACGGATCGGCTCGCCGTCCAGCATTGTGCTGCGGCTCCGCATGTCCAGCGTCAAACCGGGGAACTCCAGCGCACCGGGCGAGGCCGGTTTCGCCATGGCTCGCTCCGCCCGTCGCAGCACAGCCCGAATCCGGGCCACAAGTTCGCGCGGGCTAAAGGGCTTCGGCAGATAGTCGTCGGCCCCCAGTTCCAGCCCCACCACCCGATCAATCTCCTCGGTCTTCGCCGAGAGAATAATGATCGGCACATCGCTCTTGCTCCGCAGACGCCGGCAGACCTCCAGACCGTCCAGCCCCGGAAGCATGATGTCCAGCACGATCACATCCGGCATGCCGCGCTCGGCCAGCGCCAAGGCCTCCGGTCCAGTGCTCGCACTTTCGACCTTGTACCCTTGCCGCGTCAGTGCCTCCGTCACCATCTCCACTATCAACGGCTCGTCGTCCACGACAAGCACTCGTCCGGCTGCCATTCGGCATGCCTCCACACGGACTCTATAGCCCCCGACGCCGCCACTACCGGCATATAATACCAAATCGCTCGCAGGACGGCAATCCTGCGTCGGCATATCCAGAACCACCAGGGCGTGGCCACCCCATCGGCATTCACACTATTGCCGCCTCAAACCAATGCCCGTTTACGACCTCTGTCACCCCTGTGTGCGCTCTATGGCGCCGCTCTGCACCCGATCAGGACCCGCGCCAGCAGCCGCGAAAAAACCTTCTTGACTCAGGAGAATCCTTTGGTATAATTCACCCGTGGCAGCGAGGGGGCTCACAAACAGCTCTCAGATATCCACGCCTGTGGAAACTCTGTGGAAATGTTCTGAGAAGTCGCTCTGGTTCCATACACAACTACTTACAGCTCTCCAGACCGCTCAAAGCCCCCAAAACACGCATATTGGGCCCTTTCGCTGCCTTTCCCTGCCTATGCGCGGGTCGGTTTGCTCTGGATTCAGACGTGCTGTTCCGCTCGTTCGACGGAATTTTTTCGGTTTTCGGCAAGTTTGCTTCTTCTCGCAGGTATCTTTGCAGGATGTGAGCTCACTTGGGCGATACATTGCGCAATAATTCCGAAGGTTTCCGGTGCGACGCAACCCACGAGCAGACTCTTGACGGGTCTTCGCAGCAGGCCGACGATAACCGGCACAGCGCGCCAGAAGGCTCAACGGGCTGGGGAACGGTCCGGATCGTAGTGGACCGCGGAGTCGGCCAACCACCCGAGGTCCTCGATGTTGCGCCCGAGGCAAACACCGCGCTGAGGAACGTGACCGATGTCGCGTATTCACGTGTCGAGGCCCTCGGCGGGGATATCCCGGTGGAAAGCCTGCGCGAAGTTGTTGAGAACTTGGTTCATGCCGGGTGCAAGGATCCTGTGATCACCATCCTCAACCACGGAAGGACTGTCGTCGTCGCTGATCACGGTCCAGGGATACCTGACAAGCGTAGAGCTCAGGCCTACGGCTACACAACGGCCACTACGCAGCTTCGGCAGCATATTCGCGGCGTCGGCGCCGGTCTGCCACGCGCTCGGGCGGCAATCGAAGCGGTGGGCGGAGCCCTGCGCATTGACGACAATATCGGCAGCGGTACGGTCGTCGTCCTGGACACTGCGGGAAGCGATCTGGCGGCGGTGGCGAAGCCCGAGCCCCCTCTGCCCCCGCCCAGGCAGCTCTCAGCGCGCAAGAGGCACATCCTCATGCTCCTCGCGGACCTCGGCGCCGCGGGGCCGAGCATCATTGCCCGTGAACTCAACATCGGGCTTAGCACCGCATTCCGCGAACTGGCCGAACTCGAATCTTTGGGGCTGGCCAAACCCCTCGGGAAGGGGAAGCGGGCCCTAACGGAGAAGGCCGCGCGCAGTCTCATGGAGCTCATGAGCGGGACCGATTGACTGTCGCCCTCGGCCTCACTGCATGCTGTTCCTGCTCCACGGAGGCGCTCACTATGACCGTCCAGGCATCATCCCGAACAGACCTCTGGGCCGCGGCTTTGGAACTGCTCGAGAGTCGGATGGGCCAGGCCACGTTTAGCTTCCTGCGAGCCGCCGTTCCCCTGTCGCTCGAGCAAGGAGAACTGATTCTGGGTGTCTCCAACGAATTCCAGCGAGAATGGTTGAGCGAGCGGTTCAATGAGCCGGTGGCCGCTTGCGTGCAGGAGGTCGCGGGCTATCCCATTGACCTGTCGTTCGTCGTCACGGGTGATCCGCCCGCGGCCTCTCCTGCCTCGTCCAAGACCCCTTCAGACGCCGCGGCCCAAGGTCCGACGAGCCAGGTGTTCTATGATCGGTCGCGCGAGTTCCCAGCGATCCCCTTGAATGCCAAGTACACCTTCGACAGCTTCGTAGTCGGTACCAGCAACCGCTTCGCCCACGCGGCTGCTCAGCGAGTCGCCAAATCACCCTCCGACCCGTACAACCCTCTGTTCATTCACAGCAAGGTCGGACTGGGTAAGACGCACCTAATGCAGGCGATCGGCCACT
Source organism: Candidatus Zipacnadia bacterium (assembly GCA_029820995.1). GTDB lineage: Bacteria > Armatimonadota > Zipacnadia > JALGUG01 > JALGUG01 > JALGUG01. The sequence continues at coordinate 1,730 of JALGUG010000260.1, read as the reverse complement.
ATGTCTTACAGAATCATCCGGAGAAGAAGGTTATATATATTTCGGCGGAAACCTTCGTCAATCATGTCATTACCGCCATTCGCGATAAGCGCACGAACGAGTTCCGACGCAAGTATCGCGACGTAGATGTCTGGTTAGTGGATGATTTGCAGTTCATTGCGGCCATCGAAGGGCCACAGTCCGAAGAGGAATTCTTTCACACCTTCAACACGCTCTACGAGACCAACCGGCAAATTGTCATTGCCAGCGACCGACCACCCAAGCAGCTTCAGATCATGAACGATCGCCTCCGCTCCCGCCTGGAGTGGGGCATTATTGCCGATATTAAGCCTCCCGAGATCGAGACCCGTATTGCCATTCTCGAGCAGATGGCCCAACGGGAGGGCCTGACGCTGGACCGCGCGATCGTGGAGCGCGTTGCCAAACACATCGAATCGAACATTCGGGTCCTTGAAGGGGCCTTCACTGCCGTCTGCGCTCACCTGTCTCTCAATCAGGGACCAATCACTGTTCCCGTGGTGGACGAGATCCTCCACAACTACTCAACGGAGCAGCGCCAGCAGCACGTGACCATTGACCGCATCGTGGAGGTCGTCTGCACTCACTTTGACATGACTCCCGACGATCTTAAGAGCGCCAAACGCAGTAAGGATATCGTCGGACCCCGCCATACTGCCATGTACCTCTGCCGCGAGTTGACCGATAACTCCCTGGCCAGCATTGGCCAATACTTCGGCGGGCGCGATCACACCACCGTCCTCCACGCTTGCGAGAAGATTGCAGACGAGATCGAGGCGAAGGACCACGTCCTGTTTCTAATCAACGATCTGAAAGCGCGCGTGACCGAACCCTAGTGCAATGCCGGTGGACTACTTGCAGTGGGACCGTTTAGAACTAGACCATGCCACCACGAAGTGTGGATAGTGTGCAAACTCAGCCACGCCTTGCCCAAGTACCTTACACGCATAAGAACCCAGTTCCAACCGCACCACTTGCGACCTTTCCACACGATTCACGGCTCTACTACGACTACTAGAACTAAATAGATCTAGTCCTTATCTAGTCATACGTACCGTGCATAACTTGCCGTCCCGCTCTCCGAGGAGGGTCTGATTCATGCTCAAGATAACCTGTGCCAGAGAAGCTCTATACGATGCATTACAAGTAGTTTCCCGCGGGGTCTCTGGACGAAGCACGCGCCCGGTCCAGAACAATGTTTACCTCGAGGGCCAAGCTGGAACGCTGCGCATGATCGCCACGGACCTCGAGTTCATTAGCCTGGAAGCAGTAATGCCTGCGGAGGTTCAAGAGGAGGGCGCAATCACTGTGCCCGCGCGGATCTTCGCGGAAGTAGCTGCTAATCTGCCGGAGGAGGATGTGGTCCTGGAGGCCGACGAGCGGCACACCATCTCGGTGCGGGCTGCCAAGGCGCACTACTCCATCCGGGGCCTGCCGGCTGAGGATTTCGAGACCCTTCCTGAGCTGGTAGAGCCGGTTCGGTTTGATTTCCCGGAGAGCGAACTGCGGAGCGTCATCGAGCAGACCGTGTTTGCCGCCTCCACCGACGAGACCCGGCCCAATTTGACCGGCGTGCTGTTCCAGATGTCGCCCGAGAACCTGGAGATAGTCGCCACGGATACGTACCGGCTGGCCATTCGCAAGGTACCGCTTCAGTTGGCCCTCGAGGAACCGCGATCGGTTATCGTGTCGGGCCGGGCCTTACATGAGTT
>JALGUG010000039.1 GCA_029820995.1 Candidatus Zipacnadia bacterium | reverse complement strand
CTGTGCAACGTGATCGAGCCGATCTTCGACCGCGGCTTCATCCACGACAGCTATGCCTGCCGGAAGGGGAAGGGCACGCACGCGGCGGTGGACCGCTGCACGGAGTTCTCACGGCGAAACGAGCACGTGCTGAAGGGCGACATCATCAGGTACTTCGACAGCATTGATCGGGTTCATGAGTACGTCGTCCGTAACCTCCTTGGCGCGTCCCTATCGCGCTACGTTGAGGACGCGTGCGAGTATTACGGCCTGGACCCGTCGCAGATGACTCGACCCGGACGAAGAATCGCGTGGGCGACGGAAGGAGCCCTGTTTCTTGCCCGGGACGACATGCTCGCGAAAGACGTAGCGTCAGCGGTGCGCAGCCACTTCGAACGGCTGTTTCTCGATACGTTCAGGCTTCTGCTTTACCTGGCGCTGGGGATCCAAGCCATCGAGTTCCCATCGGCTCGCGAGGAGTTCGGCGCGGAGTTCGAGAGGGAGTGGCGCCGAGGTTCCGAGAGGTGGGGCTCAAGCGGCGGCCTCAGACAAGGCCCAGCGCGAGCCTGCGAAGGCGAGGCAAGGCAGTGGCGATCGGTCCAGTGGGAACGATGCCGCGCCGGCAGAGGTCTGGGCGCGGGCGCCAGGCGTGGAAGGGCCCGACGTGGTGGCGTGCACAGTGCGCGGTGTCCGGTACCGCTATGCCGATGAAATGGCGCAGCTCTGCGGCGTGACGACGCACCAACTGCGGTATTGGGACCGAACCGGGGAGCTTCGAGCCCAGCGTGTGGGAGACATCCGCGCACCACCTCCCAGGACGCCTGCCGGGCCGCCGTCGAGAAGCTGCCGCTCCTGACGGAAGATGCAGCTAGCCTATCGAGGACCGCCAACCCGCCCAGCGCTGTTCGAGCCGCGAACGGGCCAGCCTGGGATGAGGGGGTGGGGCACGATGAGTAGGGCCAACGACAGGCGACACTGCCCTCGTGACCATGAGGCCCGGACGCCCCTGGGCAGGGGCGCCAACGAGCGAGAAGAGCCTCTTCGCCGGCCGAGCGAAGCACCCGAGCGCCAGCTAGAAGCTGCCGGTGGGGAGACGTCATCCCCTGCGAGAAGCGCGGAGGCCGGTGAACCATGCAGGCGGGTCACGCAGAAGCTCAGGGACGGATTGCAAGTAACGAACGTCATATGCTGAGTGGATTGTGAGCCCTCATTTCAGCTCGCGCTTTACCACCTTGCCTCCGGGGTTGCGCGGCAGCGCCTCCCGGAACTCGACCAGGTGCGGCACCTTGTAGGTCGCGAGACGTTCAGCGCAGTGCCGCTTGACGTCCAGCTCCTTCAATTCCGCGCCCGGCTCCAGCACCACCACGGCCTTGATCAGCTCCCCCAACGAGGCCCGCACGCCGGTCGCTGGCACTCCGACTACCGCCGCCTCCTTGATCGCCGGATGCTCGATCAGCGTGTTCTCTACCTCCAGCGCGAACACGTTCTCGCCGCCCACGATGATCATGTCCTTCTCCCGCCCGCGCAGGTACAGGTATCCCTCCTCGTCCACCAGGCCCAGATCGCCGCTCCGGAACCAATCCCCGACCATGGACTGCTCTAGGACGCCCGGCCGGTTCCAGTAATCGCGAATCACATTGGCCCGATGAAAGCACAGCTCTCCCACCGTCCCCGGCGGAACCTCCTTGCCCTGCTCATCCACGATCTTCACGCCCACATCGGGCAGCGCCTTGCCCACCGAGTCCGGGCGTGTCACGCAGTCCTCCGAGGGCAGAATGTGCGTCACCGAGATCGTCTCCGTCATGCCGAAAAAGTTGCGCAGCTCCACGTGCGGGAAGGCCTCGCGCAGCCGCTGAATCGTCTCCGTCGGCATCATCGAGCCTGCGTAGGAGATCGCCTTCAGACTCGAGAAATCGTAGTCCTGCAGACCCTTCATCGTCACCAGCATGTGAAACAGCGTGGGCACGCTGATGAACGTGGTGACACGGTGCTCCTGGATCAGCCCGGCCAGCTCCTTGACCTGCGGGCGCGGAGCGATCACAATGGTGCTGCCCAGATAGGCCGACGCGGGTAACATGCTGTACAGTGCCGTGCAGTGAAACATCGGCACGACCAGCAGGTGTACGTCCTCGTGGCGCCAACTATGGCACACCAGGCACATGCGGATGTTGAACAGCACATTATCGTGCGTGATCTGAGCGCCCTTCGGTCGTCCTGTCGTGCCGGAGGTGTAGGCAATCAGCGCGAGGTCATCGCTCTTGACGACGGCCTCGCCCACATCTTCGTCGCTGGCGGCTACGAGCGGCTCGAACGCCTCGACGGCGTCATCCTCGACCCCGGCGGCGATCACGTGCTCCACTGCCGGCGCCTCGGCCAGCGCCTCGCGAACCCCGGCCCACAGCTCGCGCTGTGTCAGCACCACCTTCGCGTCAACATCGTTGAGCACGAAAGCGATATCGGAGGGCCGCAGGCGCACATTGACCGGCACAATCGTGGCCCCCAGCCGCACCAGCGCCCAGTACGCCAGATAGAACTCGAGACAGTTCGGCATCACGATCGCCACCCGGTCGCCCTGACTAACGCCCAAGCGCGTACTCAGGTTGTTCCGCAGGTGGCAAATCGCGCTCTCGGCTTCCGCATAGGACAGCCGGCGATCTTCGCAGATCACCGCCGTCTTGCGCGGAAACCTGCCCAGGTTGTTCAGCCACAGGTCCGGAAGCGTATGCAGCGGCAGGCCGCTCATGCTGAGGTCCTCCAGGGGCGCGAAATGGACATCTTATGGTTCGCTGCCGCGGCGCGTTTTCCTCGGCTGTACGAGCGCCTTTAGGCGCGATTGCCGTTGGTCGTTGAGGTTGTGAAACCACCGATGCCCCAAGACCTCGCGATCGTTCTGCTCAGTGGCGGAATGGATAGCTGCGTTACCGCGGCCCTTGCCGCCCGACAGCACGAGCTGGCCCTGCTGCACGTCTCATACGGCCAGCGCACCGCCGAGCGCGAGCGCCGCGCCTTTGAGCAGATCGCCGACTTCTACCAGATCACACGGCGCCTGGTCTGCAGCCTGGACCACCTCAAAGCCATCGGCGGTTCCTCCCTGACCGATGACACGATCCCGGTCGCGGACGCGGCTCTCGAGAGCCCCGAGATCCCCGCCTCGTATGTCCCCTTTCGCAATGCCCACCTCCTGTCCATCGCCGTCTCCTGGGGCGAAGTCATCGGCGCCCGCAAGATCTTCATCGGCGCCGTGGAGCAGGACAGCTCAGGCTATCCCGATTGTCGCCAGGCTTTCTACGACGCCTTCCAACGAGCCGTCGAGTTGGGGACCAAGCCGCAAACCAGGCTCGAGATCGTGACGCCTCTCATCCGCCTCCGGAAATCCGAGATCGTCCGCCGCGGCGTGGAACTGGGAGCGCCCTTCCACCTGACGTGGTCCTGCTACCGCAACAGCGACGTCGCCTGCGGCAGGTGCGATAGCTGTGTCTTGCGGATGAGGGCCTTCGCTCAGGCGGGGGTCAAAGATCCCATACCATACGTTTCAGACCCTGGCCCAGGGGACGGCACTTGAGTGGAGGATCAGCCGAATTCAAGACTCCGGCGATAGCCGGAGATGAAGTATCCGGCCCGCACACTTACTGCCGTGGCTCACGCAGCCCAAATGTCCCGGAACACCCCTGCCCATGCGGGCGTTGTGCCGATTAATGGAAGCCGTTTAACCACCCATGTAGGAGCGTATTTACGCGCGAGGGTGGTTGCTGGGAGGAATCCCGAATGCGAACAAGATCTCTCGTCATTCTTGGCGTCTTGGCGCTGACTTCGCTCAGCGGGGCCGTGGGCGCCGCGGACCCGACACCGGAGCAAGCCAAGCAGCTCCAGCACAAGCTGGCGGGCTATTTCCCGCGGAACATCGCGGGCTGGACGCTCTCGGCGGAGCCGGAGTTCTTTGAGGCCGACAACCTGTGGGAGTACATTGACGGTGCCGCCGAGGAATACCTGGCCTATGACTTCCGCCAGGTCGCCACGGCAATCTACCAGAGTTCGGACGGAAAGATCGTCGTAGACCTGTACGAAATGGGCGAGCCGATCAATGCCTTCGGCATCTACTCCGCGGGTCGCACCCCGCAGGTGAAGATGCAGCCTCTGGGCCTCGAGGGTTATGTCGCCGGCGCCGAGTTGAACTTCTGCCAGGGCCCCGTGTATGCCCACATCGCGTCACTGAAGCCGAAGCCGGAGCTGCTGCCGGCCGTGCTGCAGGTCGGGCGGGCCGTCAGCGCCCTGATGCCGCCGGCTCCGCCGCTTCCCCAACTGCGTCTGCTCCCCAAAGAGGGCCAGATTCCGCAGACCCAGCGGTTCTATCTACGCGATGCCCTAGGGCAAGCAGCCCTCAGGAACGCGGTCGCCGCCAAGTTCACCGCAGGCCCAGGGAAGCGCGACACCGAGCTGGTCGTCGCGACCTATCAGACCCCGGCCGAGGCGCAGGCCGCCGCCCAGGAGCTCACGAGCTATCTCCAGAAGGATGCGAAGAGCACGCGCCCGCTCACCGAGACCGGCCGCCTGTTCACCGGGCACCCCTACTACGGAACTCTCGCCGTGAGCCTCCTGGGAAGGCACGTCATCGTGGCCCAGCCCGTCTCCGATGCCGACCAGGCGCTCAACCTGATGCGTCGCGCCGAACAGCAGGTCAAGCCACGCAATCAGTGACTTGACTGTGAATCCCTTTGTAGTTTCCGGCCGCAGGACGGTTGGCCGGCGGCCCCCCAGCCGGGCACTTCAGTGCCTGCCTCCCTTGTTAGGGCCCCCGCAGCGGCGCATAGATGTTGATGATCCCGATCAGGCCAAAGGCAATCAGGATACCCGCGACCCACAGCATGTACAGAGCCCACTTGCCGCCCGCTGTCTCGCGCTGGCAAACGGCCGCGTACAGCAGCGCCATGGTCACCGGATCGCGGTACTGATACCTGGTTTTCGTTCGCCGAGCGATTCGGTTTAGCCGCAAATGCATCTTCGTGGCGGACACCAGCAAGCAGAAAAGGCCCACGCCGAACATCGGCCAGGCCCAGTACTCCGTGAGCAGCCAAGCGCCTTCCATCTCCCTGAGCTCCCAGTGCAACTCGGACCGGCCTCCCGGTCTCCGCACGCTATTCCGCCGCGCTGGGCCTCACTCCTCCCCCGTGTGTGCAACCTTTCCTTCCGTAGCTCACACCCGCAATCGAACGGACGGCCCTGGGGCCGCCCCTTTGCCCTGCTCGCACCACCAGCATTTCCTTCATCGCCCCTGTACGAGCGCGCTTGCGCGTGACCGTCGTTGCTCCTAGTCCCGGACCTCCTCCAGCTTCCCGCCGGCCCGCAGCACCACGTACGAGCCCCCAAACCCGTGCGGCCGCTTCCCGGTCGGCGTCGCCGGGTCGCAGCACGAGCATCGCACTTCCTGCGGCCCCCCGCCTGCGGTGGAATAGTAGTACAGTTGCCCCGTCTTCACGCACCGCAGTATCGAATCATCGGTGATGTAGCCCTTGGTGTACAGCTCCATCAGGTCCGCCGGCAGCCGCCCCCGGTCCTCCTGGTGCATCTTTAGCGCGATCCCGATCTGCTGCAAGTTCGACCGACACTGCGTAATCCGCGCCTTGTCGTTGGCCGTGCTGAAGGCGGGCACGAGCATCGCCATCAGGATCGCAATGATCGCAATGACCACCAGCAGCTCAATCAACGTGAATGCCGCGCCGTGACAGCGCCTCATCGTTGCGCCTCCTCCCGGCTCAAATGCGGGCCCGCCAGTTTCCGCCACTCCGCCTCCGGGTAGCCCTTCAGACCCCCGGCCAGGCGCCCGATATTCCCTCGCCCGCGGTGCCGCGGCTCACTGTCTCCCACCAGCACCGTCTGCGGCAGATCGTCAGGCTCCACGTCCGGCACGATGAAGTAATCCACCCGCTTCAGCGACCCCCACGGCCCGCTCCACCAATCGTACGGCTTGTACGGGGGCGCGCCTGCTCCCCCGGCCTGCTGCTCCGCCTCTGCCTCATCGCGGGCTGCTGGGCATCGGAAAACCTGCGAGTTCTTGACGTACGGCATCAGTCCGTCCGGCAGCGCCTCTCGACTCGGCCCGCGCCCATAATCCTGTGTGTACATCTGGTACGCCAGCGTCAACTGCCCCAGATTGCTCAGGCACGAGGCCTCACGGGCCCGCTCTCGCGCGTAAGGCGAGAACACCATCATGAACACCGTCGCGATCGTCGAGATAACCGCGATGACGATCATCAGCTCAACCAGGCTGAACCCGCGCTTCTGCCTCATGGCGCCCCCCTGCCCCCCGCTGTCCCGGGCGGAACTGGCACCGGCATCGGTGGCGCCGCTCCCGGCGGACCCGGTGCCCCCATGCCCGGCATCATGCCCCCCGGCGGCCCCGGTGGAGTGGCCGCCGGCGGCACGGTGAACGCGTAGCTCTGCCACTCCGGCGCTCTCACCCACCGCACCATGCCGTCCGCGAACAGCACGTTCGCCCCTCCATTGTGTACATCGGCCTTCCAGTCCGCCGCCACTGCCGTCTTCGCCCCGCCGTCGGCCTTCAGCCCGCCCCGGTACACGTAGCTGCTCGTATTCCCTCCTGCCGCCGCGCCCGGCGCTGTCGGCCCCAGGGGGTACCCATCGCTCACGCTCGGACAGGTGAAGCTCTGCGGCTCTCGTAGGTAAACGGGGTAGATGGGTGTGAAGTCGTTGTCCGTCGGCGGGAACTTCCCCCCGTGGTCCTGCGCATACAGGTGCAGGGCAAGGGCGATCTGCGTCAGGTTGTTCAGGCAGGATGCCTGCCGCGCCTTCTCTCGGCAGCGGGCGAATGTCGGGAACAGAATCGCGGCCAGGATCGCGATGATTGCGATCACCGTCAGCAGCTCAATCATCACCAGGCCGCTACTGCCGCGTCTCATGGCGTCTGCGCCCTGCTCCTTTGCTTGGCCGCGCGCACCGAGTCAAATTGCTTCCAGACCGCGTCTCCGCCAGGTCCACCCCAACGCGTCGAGCCGCTCATCCACTTGACATGCCCATCGCCGAACAAGGTATTGAACCCGCCATTGTGCCTCAGCCGGCTCCCGTCCGCCGCCACCGCCGTCCGGGCCGTTTCCTCATCCGTCAGCCCTCCCCGATAGAGGTAATCCGTCTGCCCCGGTGGCGGCTTGATCCTCGAAAAGCCCCTGGTCCCCGAGGGGCACAGCACCACTCGCCGGTCCGGCAAATAGCGCGGTACCAGCGCCTCAAAGCTGTTCGGCGTCGGTGGATAGTGACCTCGGTTGTCCGCCGCATAGAGCCGCAAGGCAGTGCCGATCTGGTCGAGGTTATTCGCGCAGGATATCTGCCGCGCTTTCTCTCTGGCGCGGGCGAACACGGGAAACAGGATCGCCGCCAGAATCGCGATGATCGCGATACACACGCAAAGCTCCAGGAACGTGAACCCTCCTGGGACTGCCGTCACGGTTCTCGCCCCGGCAGCAGTTGGCCGCTGTCGGAGGGGCCGGATACGTGCGACCGCACAGCGGTCGTGAAGTATCCGGCCCGCAATCGCTGGGCGCTGCCTGCTCATCGTCCGCCCTCCATCTTCGCCCACGCTCGCTCGGCTGCCGCGTTCTCCAGCCGCCGCACGTGCCCGTCCAGGAACAGCATATTCACGCATCCCAGGTGCCGCCCCACCGGGTCCGCGGCCACCGCCCACTGCGGCCAGTCGTCGTCGCACAGCCCGCCGCGGTAGCGGTACCCCAGCTCGAGCTTCTGCTCGCTGAACTCGGCCCCCCAGCCCTGCGCCTTCCAGACCGCGGTCGGGCACACCAAGGTCTCCGGCACGGGCAGATAGCGCGGCACCAGAGCCTCCAGCCCCGCCGCCTCGGGCGGCAGGTGGCCCGCATGGTCCCGCCCGTAGATCTGCAGCGCCTGCCCAATCTGTCTGAGCTGCCAGCCGCACCGCGCCAGTCGTGCACTTTCCTTCGCCCGCGCAGCCACCGGCAGCAGGCAGACCCAGACCGCCGCGATGATCAGCAGCGCGCACAGCATCTCGGTCAGCGTGAACCCTCGGCGCCTCCCGCTCATGGCCGGTTCCTCCTCGCCGTCGGGATCCGCTCGCGGCTCAGGGCCGGGCGATCCACGTACACTCGCTCCCATCGCGCCACGCGATAGCCGCTATCCGCCCGCTCGGCGGTCACCCGAACATCCCGCCAGGTCGGCGTCAGCTCCCCTCGCTGTGCCCGCCCACTGCTCAGGATCACGACCCTCCGACCCTCCCGCCTCACTGTCGTCTCGTACGTCAGTCCCTCGCCCAGCCTCGCCTTCATGGCGCCCGTGAACTTCGGCTCCCGCGCTAGCCGGTCCAGCGCCGCCTCGATTCCGCCCTCCGCGGCCGCCAGAGCCTGCGCTCCCTGAAGCTGCCGGTGCGCCCGCGTCGCGTGGATCGCTGCCACGCCCATGAAGGCGCTCACCAGCGTCGCAATCAGCAGCAGAATCGCCAGCGACGTCGCGATCATCGCCGACCCCGCCTTGCTCCGCCGGCCTCTCATCCTTGCACAGTTGACGCCCTCTCGTCCCATCGCCACTGGAAGCTGTTTCATAACCCTTGTGGGAGCGCGTTTACGCGCGATTACCGTTGCTCAATTCCTCAAGTGCAGCGCCAGCCCCCCGCGCGGCTCCGCTCCATGCGAACTCACAAACGCCACCTTCACCAATCGAGGCGCCGCGCACGCGAACCTCGCCTGCTCACCGACGAGCTCAAACTCCTGAGGGCTCGTCTCCTGATTGCGCTCGCCGGCGGGCCGTGCCGTGCGCACCACACGCCCGCCCGTCGCGCGGTATTCCACGAGCTCCCCCGCCGTCGCCGCGCCGGAGGCGAATGCCGGCAGTCGCAAAACCAATTGGTCCGGCGACGCCACCTGGGCCGCGCTTGCCATCCGCACATCCCGCCGCAGCGAGGCCATCAGGTCCTGCCGCCCGCCCAGGGCCTGAAGCTGACTCTGCTGTCTCTCGAGCCCCTGATACGTCGTCACGTACAGCCGCATCGAAAGCGCCGCCACAGCCGCGAACACCCCGATCGCCGTCAGGCACTCCGCCAGCGTCAGGCCGTCCCGCGCTCGTCGCCTATCCGTTCTCGCCGACCGGACCATTTGCCCCACCCTCACGGGTCCATGCCGTGTGCGCTCATCAGGCTGACCAATCGAACGCTTTGCCGCTCGCCGCCCGGTTCCACCCAGGAGACCGCCACCTCGACCCGCTTCAGCGTGTTACTGTCGCCCCGCGACACCCTTACCTCCCCGCGTCCTCCGGGTAGGCCCTCCAGTTCCCGGCTCGACACGGGCGCCACCCGACCCGCCGGCAGCCTCGAGTATCCCTGCGCTCGCAGCTCCTCCAGCTTCGATTCGGCCACTGCCGTCGCTCTCGTGCGGTGCTTGCTCCGCGCCACCACCTTCGCCCCCTGCAGATACGCCTGCAGCGCCAGGCTCAACGCCACGGTGAGCACAAAGACCGCCAGCATCGCCGCCGCCAGCTTCATCCCTCTGCGTCCTCGCCAGCGCCGACCCCTCACGCCTCCCACTGTCCGCCACCTCCTCCGTCGGACCGTGTTTGCGCCTGGTATCGTACCGGCCCCGCACAGGGATACTCCACCAGCGGCGTCATGACCCGCATTCGCTCGCCCCGCACCCAGCGTGACCGCCCCCAGAGCGCGATCATAATCACGACCACCGCCCAGGCGAACGGAATCCCGAACGGTATCAGCAATCCGACGACCACGATTGCCACCGGCAGCGCGAGAATAGCCCCCAGAATCCAGATCAGGCGCAGTCTCTTCTGCTCGCCGACCGCTCCGTCAGTCATTCCCGCCCGCCTCCTGCTCGGCCGAACCCAACACGCGGATAACCTCGTCCAGAGTCGTCACGCCGGCCAGCACCTTCTGTTGCGCGGCCGCCCTCAGCCCGCCGCCCAACTCCTCTACTCTCCGCTCCAGGTCCGCCGCGGGGAGCTTGGCCATGACTAGCTCTCGCAGCCGCTCGTCCACTGCCAGCAGTTCGAAGATGCCCGTCCGCCCGGCATAGCCCGTCTGCCGGCAGGCCTCGCAGCCTCGTGCGGCGCGCACCTGCGTGCTCGCGAACAACGCCGCATCGAACCCGCACTCCGCCAGCTTCTCCGGCGCCGCCGTCTCCTCGACGGAACACTGCCGGCACACCTGGCGCACCAGCCGCTGCGACACCACTGCGCTCACGCTCGAGGCCACCACGTACGGCTCCACCCCCAGGTCCAACAGCCGCGCAAACACTCCGGCCGCATTCGGCGCATGCACCGTACTCAGGATTAGATGCCCGGTCAGCCCGGCCTGGACCGCGATCTGCGCCGTCTCCGGATCCCGAATCTCCCCTACCATGATCACATCCGGGTCCTGTCGCAACACGGTCCTCAACCCGTGCGCGAACGTCAGGTCCACCCCCGGGTTGATCTGCGTCTGATTCATGTCGCCCAGATCGTACTCGACCGGATCCTCCACGGTCGCAATACTCGGCCGCGTCGGCGCCACATCGCGCCGGTACACGAGTCCTGCGTACAGCGTCGTGGTCTTGCCGGAGCCGCTCGGCCCGGTCACCAGGATCGTCCCTTGCGGCTGCAGCAGAACGTTCTGAAGCCGTTTCAACTGATCGGGGTCCATCCCGAGCCGGTCCAGTGTGCGCCGGCCCGTATCCGGGTCGAACAGACGAATCGTCGCCTTCTCGCCGTGAATGGTCGGCAGGATCGAGATCCGCAGGTCTACGTCGCGGTCCAGCAGGTGTGCGGTGCTCCGCCCCTCCTGGGGGATGTCTCGGCGATATACCGCCGCGCCGGCGATCACCTTGAGTCGCGTGAACAGCCGCGAGCGCGTGCTGCGCGGCAGGCTGGCGATCTCCACCAGCAACCCGTCCAGCCGGAAGCTCACCCGCACCGCATCTCTCAGGCTTTCCAGGTGGATGTCCGAGGCCCCGTAGTGCAGCGCCTGCACCAGCAGTAGGTCCAGCACCTCCGCCACCGTATGCTCGCCCCGCTGCAGCGTCCGGGCAATCACCTCCGGAATCCGCTCCCGTGCCAGCGGCTGCGCGAACTCCGGAATCCTGCCCCGATGCGCCGTGTCCGCACTGCCCTGCAGCAGGTCCCGCGCCCACTCCGCCTGATGAGCCGGCATGCTCGGTACCTCCCACTGCGGCCGGTCGCTGGCAAAGCTGATAACCAACAGAGCCCGTCCGGCCCGCCGCTTGACCTCCACACTCTCGATCTCCTCGTAGTCCGCGAGCTGGTAGTTCTCATCCGGCCCCACCTTCCCGCCTCTGGTCAGCGCCAGGCCCTCGGGCGCCAAGTGCAGCTCGATATCGCCGCCGGAAAACACCTGCGCGGCCCCCAACGCAATTGTTGCCATAATCCACCCGCCTCCATGCAAGCTCACCGTCCGCCGCTAGCTCGACAGTTGACTGATTACCTGCACCAGCGGCAGGAACACTCCCATCACCACAAACAGGATCGCGCCACCCAGCAAGACCAGCAGCACGGGCTCGATGATCGTCGTGAACGTCCGGGCGCGACTGTCCATCAGATGGTCGTAATACCGCCCCAGTTCCATAAACGCGCCGGGCAGGTTCCCGCCCTTCTCCGCCGAGGCCGTCCGCGCGACCATGAAGCCGGGGAAGATCCCCGCCGCCTTCATCCCCTCCTCCAGGCTCTCTCCCGCTGCCACTGCCGCCTCCATCTGCCGGGTGCCCAATCGCACGGCCTCATTCCCGGCCGTCCCCGCTGCTAGACGAATGCTCTCCAGCACACCCATCCCGCTGCCCAGCAGCATCCCCAGCGTGGACGACACGCGCGCCAGCGCCGCATAGTGATACAGCGGCCCGATCAGCGGCACCCGCAGCTTCCGATAATCCTGCGTATAGCGCCCCTGCGCTGTCCGACGCTGCAGCCGCAGAAACAAGATGATCAACAGCACCAACGGCACGATCCCCACCAGGAAGTACGGCGCCACGTGCCGCGACCACAGCAACACCTGGGTCACCACCGGGAACTCCGTCACTCCCAACTCCGTGAATAGCTGAGCGAACTTCGGCAGCACGAACAGCTCCAGGAAGCTGACCAGCCCCAGGGCCAGCAGGCAGATGAACAGCGGATACGCCAGCGTAATCAGCACCCGTCTGGCCAGTGTCGAGTACTGTTCAATGTGGTCCGCGATCCGCACCAGGACTTCATCCAGCCGCCCCGTTGTCTCGGCGGAGCGGACCAGCGCTGCATACGTCGGGGGAAACAACCGCGGATACCGCGACAGGGCCTCGGAGAATCGCACGCCGTGTTCTACCTCCACCGCGACACTGCTGGCCGCCTCCGACAGCGTCTGACTGGGCGTCTCGCCCGCCAACAGACGCAGGCTCTCCACCAGCGGCGTGTCCGTCGCCACCATCGCCGCGAGTTGCCGGTAGAAGGCCAACAGGTCCGCCTCGGCTACGCCCCGGGGAATCTGCGGCAGGGCAGTCTCACTCAGCTCGACGATTCGCAGCCCCTGACCCTTGAGCTCCCGCAGCACCGCCGGCACGCTGGCGCCTTCCACCGTCCCTCGCGTCTCAACGCTCGCCTCATCTCTCGCAACATATGCGTAGACCGGCATCGCTCGTCCCCCTACTGCGCTGAGCAAAGCTGTCTCATAACCCCCGTAGGCGCGATGTTGTTCGACCGAACCGCCTTCAGGCGGAATGTCGCTTGGCCGAACCGCCCTCAGGCACGCTGGGCGCTCCTTCAGGCTATGAACCCACCTCGGGTCTACAGGCAGTGACGCCACTGCCTGCTCCTCCATAGCCAGATACGTTCGACCGGTCCCCAGGGTACGCCCTTCGGGTTTTTCTTCTACTGCGCCCGCGCCAACTCCAGCGTGACGTCGTCGTAGAGGACCTTCCCCGTGCCGCCGTTGCGCAGCAGCACCTGAACCTCCGCCACCCCTGCCTTCGCCGCGACCTCCCACACCCGATGCTGCCAATCTTGCGCCGCAGGCAGCGCCGAGCACGAATCGTACTGCAGCCTCTCTCCCTCCTCCGAACGCCCGAGCACGGACAGGTACGGTTTCGACGCACCCTCACTCCGATACCACACACCAATCTTCAACACACTCTTCGGCTTCACCTTCGTCCACCGCGTCGGCTGTGCCAGCACGTTGACCTTCCCCTCGCCGCCGATCAGGGCCACGGCCTTCCCTCCGTCCCTACCCTCTTGCACCCATTCTCCGTGGCTCCCCTCGTCCGGATTCCATGTGGTCAGCGCCCATCCCAGCGGCGACCGAACCCCCGGCAGCCCCAGTTCAAAGCTGCCATTCAGCAGCGGGCCGGTGGTCATCGCCTTCCGCACCTGCGCGCCGACCCGCACCGCCTCCCGGCGTTCCTGCTCCGAAACACCCACCAGGTCCTCATATAGAGCGGCCATCGTCGGCGCCATGGAGACGCTTTCCCCCTGCTTCTGGAACAGGGCCCACGCCACCCGCCATACCTGGAAATCGGCGCGCGCCAGCCCGATCCACTCCCACCACACCCGCTTGCCGCCCTCCTGCGTGTTCACCCGGCCGCCAAACAGCGGGTCCTCCAGCGAGCCGTTCCACATCAGACCCAGGTAGGTCCGCGCCAGCCGCCGCAGGTCCTCCTCCGTGAACACGATCCCTCGCGACGCCGCCTCCACCGCGAAGCTGATGTCAATCGTCCCGTGGCTACTGTCCTCTATGTGCGGCTTCAGGTCTTCCCCCGGCCGCGGGTCCCAGTAGTTCCACTCGTACGCCTCACCGACCCGCCGCAGATTCCGCCGGAAGTACTTGGCCATCCGCTCAGCCTTGTCCCGGTACATCTCGCGATGCGGCACGCCCGGCAGATCCTGCAGCACGCACCACGTCCGCGCCAGCGCCAGATACTGGTTGTGCGGCAGGGAGTACAGCGGGAAGCGCTCCGTCTCATGGCGCGTGAAGGTGTACAGCCCCGCGCCGTCCGGCAGGTCCACCCAGTACTGCTCCCACTTCTGCCGAAAGTCGTGGTCGAGAATCCGCACATACTCGTCGGCCTTCGCCTTGTACTTCTCGTGCAGCCGCGGCTCCCGATACACCGCCTCAATCCACTGCGCTACCGGGTAGGTCACCATCCCGTCGTGCACGACGTACTCTATCCACTGCGGCGCCGTCGTCGTGACCTCGATCCGTGCCCCCGGCCCGGCCTTCCCCTCCACGGTCAGCTTGGCGCCGGGGATCGCCGTCAGCGTGGCCTTGCCGTCATACTTCTCTCGCAGTAGCTCCGACTTCGCGGTCTCGTCCGTCACCACCAGTTCGGCCGCCTGAGAAAAGCTGATCCCATACCTGTGGCCCGTCACCTTCTCCCCGCCCCGCTTCACGTACGGCCGCTGCAGCTCCGGACTCACCGTCAAGGTCTCAGCCCCCGCCGTCACCCGGGCCCGCACGATCCCCACGGAGTAGGTCATCGAAGACCACGCCCGAAACCCGTCCTCATCGGGGTCCGACATATTGCCCAACATCCGGTCGAAGTGATCCTGCACCTTGTCCAGCCAGTAGGTGTCTCCCGTGGCGTGGTAGCAGAGCATATAGTTGCGCAGAAAAGTGCTCTCCCCCCAGCCCAGCCCTCCCGAGGTCTTCTGCTCGGAACGCCCCCGGCCCTCATTCGTCCCCAAATCCCACAACATATAGCCCGCCACCAGCCCCGCCACACGCCCCCTCAAGCTCGCCTCCACCTCGCCCCGCTGTTCGGCCGTCAGCGATACCCAGGCTTTTACCGGTTCGCCCTGCGACACAACAGCCGCACCTCCCCAAGAAATCACGAACAGCATTGTCACCCACTGCGAACACTGCGCGCGATAGCAGTCGCTCATGACTGTCGCCCCTCCCAAGAACGCCGCGGAGCGTCGCTGCTTGCGACGCTCCCGCCTGCTCCAGCTTCTCCGTCGAGAGCAGCTTAGCCTTGGGCCAACTCCCTCAGTTTTGCCTGATCCAACAGCAGCACACGCTTCTTGCGCACATCAATCAGACCCTCCCCCCTCAGGTCGCTGAGCACGTTGGTGATCGTCTCCCGAGTCGCGCCGACCATGTTCCCGATCTCCTGGTGCGTCAGACGCAGGTCCACCGTCACACCCCGCGGACCAACGCGCCCGTGCACCTCACTGAGCCGCAGCAGCAGGCTCGCAACCCGTGCCGGCACCGAGCGGAACACCAGGTCCTCAATCTGCTCCTCCGCCCAGTTCAGCCGGTCCAACACTGCCTCAATCGTCCGCAGCGCCAGACGGGGACAACGGGCGACTATCTGCTCGAACTCCTGCCGACCGATGGTGAACACCTGCGCCCTGTCCAGTACTTCGGCGTAGGCCCCGAACCGCCGCCGTTCACCGAGGCTCAACTCGCCGAAGACGCACCCCGGCGTCAGGATGGCCAGCGTCACCTCCTTCCCCTGCTCGGACGCCCGCGCCAGCTTCACCTTCCCCTCCTCCAGCACATACAACCGATCCCCGATCTCCTCTGGGTTGTACAGAAACTCGCCTCGGCTGTAGACAGCCTCCGACACGAGGGGGCTCACGCTCCGAAGCTCATCTGGCGTCAAGTCTTGGAAGAATTCGCTCTCTGCGAGGCGCGCAACTCTGTCCTCGGGTCCGTTGCTGATCATCTCCGCCACATTTTCTCCGCGCCATTTGTGGTCCCCCGTCAAAGCAGAAGCACAGCTACCTCATATGGAACCCGGTCTTCCTCGGTCACCCGCCGGAGTCCTCCTGCATCTTGACCATATTCACCTATTTGACGCCCCCCGGCCCATTGTCGTTCACTTCGGCCCAGTACCGGAACTCCTTTCATGGTCCGCGTAGAAGCGCCTCGAGCCTCGACGGTCGTTCTCACAGTCGCCGCCACAGCATCAGCCCGCCGAAGTTCGCGTCCAGACGGTAGGCGCCCGGCACCAGCACCACACCCGGTAGCGGCTCCCAGTAGACTATGTACCTCGGCGGATGCCTTCGCAACGCTGCGAGCACCTCGCGGTCCCAGCCCGACTGTCGAGCGAACGGCGCCACGTCGCGTCCCAATAGGTGCAGATCAAAGAACCGTGTCGGCGCTCGACGCTGGGCCAGCACATACATCACTGGATCGAAGCCGCCCACCAGTATCGTTTCCTCCGGCCGCGAATGCTGCTTGATGAATTCCGCCACTCGGCGCTGCTGAGCAAAGTCAAACCGGTAGGGGCCCACAAAGCGCTGCTCGTACTCCTCCCGCGTCAGCCTCCCCAGCCACAGCCGCGCGCAGTCCACGTACTCGAAGCGTACACTATCGGGCACCAGCCACGGCCACTCGTGCCTCTCCCGCATCGCCCTCCAGCGGCGCGGATAGCCCGCCTCCCACGCTCGCCACGACGGCACGCCGGCCGCGACCTGCGGCGGCCCGTGCAGGAACGCCGCCAGCCCGCCGACCGCCAGCACAATCGCCGCTCCGCGCCCGCTTGTCGTCTGCGGGTGCCGAACCCATCGCCACCAGGCCCGAAGACCCAGCGCCGCCGGCAGTGCCATCGGGGGAATCACGAGCGCCCAGTGGTACCAGTAGTACCGCATCTGAACCGCCACGGCCGCCACGGAGCCCACCAGCCACCAACCGCTGACGGCAGCCAATTCCCTCGTCGTCTCATCGCGTCGCCCGGCAATGAGCCCGCAGAGGGCGAGCACGATGATCACCGCAAAGTGCAGCACGAAAGCCGGCACGCCCTCCACAGCAGCCCCGAAAGCGCCTTTACGCTCCAGATAGACCGATACGTACGACCGCTGAAATGCGAAGGTCTTCGCAAACTCCCCCCACGCACCGTGCCCTGCCAGATAGACCACCGCGATCACCCACGGCGCCACAATCCCGCCCAGCAGCGGCCCCGCCTGCGTCCACCACCGCCTCCTGCCTTCCTCCACCCGACGACTCGCAGCCCACTGCCGCCACATCAACCAGCCGATCACCGCAGCCACCGGCAGCGCAAACGTGGTCTTCGTCAAGATCGCCAGCCCGCAGCAAACCCCCGTCACTGCCTGCCGCACGGCGCTCCGCTGACCTCCCCGGCCGGCCAGCGCCGAGGCTATGGCGCCCGCCATCGCCGCTGACCCCAACCCTTCCGCCTGCGCCGAGCACCAATAATCGAAGAACAGGTAGTACAGCAATCCGCACAGGGCGCCCCCGAAGACAGCTAGTCTGTCGGAACCGACGCGCGCCAGCAGTGCAGCCACCGACAGGGCCACCACCAAGGTCGCCAGCAGGTCCACCACGCGCACCACGAGCGTCGGCGAGCGGACGATCCGCAGCGCCGCAGCGTACACGGCAAAGATCCCGATCGAGCGGTTCTCCCAGGCTGCGACGTACGGCACGCCGCCTTCACACCACCGCTCGGCAACGTACACACACGCGGCCTGGTCCCGACCCAGGGGATAGGTCAATGAGGGCAAGCCGAAAGCCGTGACAGCCGCCACGACTACGACCCACGGAAGAACCCGGCGCCCCAAGCAGCTTCACCTCAATGGTCCGGTCCTTCCGCACCCGCTCCACGACTTCCTGCCCCACACAAACTAACGGGGCCACCGCTTGATGGCCCCCATTGCTCGGTCCGATAGTCTCCCCGTAGCCCTAGCCGCGCCGACGGCCGGTCTTCCCCGCGCTGCCGCCGGCGTACTGACGGCACCCATATACTCGCCGACGCGCCTGCACCGCCCGGCGCGCTATCTCCGCCATCTTCCGGCGTAGCGCCAACGCCGCGGCCCGCTCCCCCGCGCGCCCCTCGCTCGCCGCTCGTCGGGCCCGAGCCGCGAGCTGAACCGACACCCCGCGCGCGTTCACCTCCGCTACCAGCCTCCCCAACTCCCGCAAGACACTGTCGCGCTCCGCCAGTACCTCCCCGAGCAGCTTCCCATCCCCGCACGAGGCTGCCTCCCCCACCCTCCGGCTCAACCACCCCCACCTCTCCAGGGCCCGGGCCGTCCTCTGCTCTGCTCCGCCTGGCTGTTCCGGTCCCCTGCTCATGCGCACCGCCGCATCGGTGTCCCGAGCCGACAACGCTGATCAGCCTCCTCCCATGCCTCCAGCATCTCCTCCAGCAGACTGATCGCCTCATCCAGCATCTGCAGGTCCGACCGCACATTCGCCCACACCAGCCGCGTGTGGACGTACCCGTAGAACGCCCGCAGAGACCTCACCAGCTCAGCATCCACACTCGGGTCCAGCGCATACATCAGCTCGTTGAGAACTCGCTGTGCGCGCTGAATCCGCTGCGACTGCAGTTCATACTGCTTGGCCGCCATGTATTCCCGAGCCTCGCGCAGAAAGCGCACCGCTCCTTCATATAGCATCAGCACCAACTGGTTAGGCGCAGCCGATTCGACCTGCAACTGCTGGTACCGGTCCACGCCGGGTAAACTCGCCATATCTCAATCCCCTGCCGAGCGACTAGGTCCCCACTCCCAAACCGCCGGAGCTGGACCGCCCGATCCCTAGTCTTTGAAGCTGCATCATCAACGCGTCGCTCTGCGACTGCAACCGCGCCAGCGTCTCCTCCAGCCGGGCAAACTCCCGCCGCAGACGGGCCTCGCTGGCCGCGATCGCTTCGTTCATGCGCGTCACCCGCTCATCCAGCGCATCAATCTCGTCCTGAATCGTCGTCTCAGCATTGGACACCAGCCCGCCCTGTGCGTCGGTGGCGTAGTCAATAAAATCCTGCAACCGCGAGGCGAAGCCCTTGGTCACGTGCACGACGCCGTGATCGCCCGCCGAGGTCGCGGCGACCCGCAGCCGAAGCCCCGCTGTGTTCTCGTTGCCCTCGTTACCGGTCAGGTATCGTCCCTGGCCGGTACAGGCCTCGCCGTTAATCGTGCCCGCCACGTCCTGTCCCGAGTACGTCGCCACTTCCCCCGCCACCTCGGCCCCCAGACCGGTCGAGCCCGGCGTGCCGGAGCCCACCGTCGAGGAGATCTGCAGCGGATTGCTCGAGCCGTAATGATCGCTCGTAATCCGAATCCGATTGTTCTCGACCTCCGCGCTCGCCTCGACGCCATGCTGCTGGAAGGCCTCGTTAATCGCGTCCACGGCCTCCACAACCGACGTCCCCGCCTGCAGATACACTACCACGCCATCTCCGAAGGTTAACCCCTCGTATTGCTGCAGTCCTCCGCTCAGGTCGTTGCCCAGCACCGTGGCTTGCGTCGCGATCTGATCAATGTGAACCGCATACCCCTCGCTCGGCGAGGCCTGCACCGTGGCCTCGCTCGAGACGTACGAGATCTCGGGATCAGTCGTCTGAACCGTCTTCTCCAGTAGCCGCGCCACGGCTGCCGGGTTCTCCGTCAGCGCTTGCCTCAGCTCGGAGCTGTCAATCACCAGCATGTTGCGCTCGTCCGCCGTGATCCCGATGTGCGACAGCAGCGTCGGGTCGTTCCCCGAGGCCGGGATCGCCACCCCAACCAGCCGCCGCAGCATGGATTGCAACGTGACCACACTGTAGTTTCCGAACAGCGTTCCCGATGTCTCGGTCTCCGGGTCATACCGCAGTTCGTCGCCCAGCCGGCCCATCAGCTCGTTATACTGATTGACCAGATTCTCCACCGAGGCCTCGGCGGCATCCAGGTCCCCGCTCACCGTCACCGTGACCGTCTTCGCGCTGTCCGCCTCCATCAGGTACAGGCTCACGCCCGTCAGCAGATCGGTCACGCTGTTGCTCGATCTGGTGACCTGCACGCCATCCAGGTCCAACCGCGCGTCCTGCGCCTGCTCCAGCTCGTGCGCCCAGCCCTTCTGCAAAACCCCCAGCGTCACCAGCACATTGTCCGCATCCGTGAACGTCGGCGTGCCGCTATCGCCTACGATCTGCAGGCGATACTCGTTGCCGCTCTCAGTCTCCTCCGTCACGATCGTGGCCGTCACGCCGCTCACGGCCCCGTTGATCGCGTCTCGAATGGTCTGCAGCGAATCGGTAGCCAGGTCAATCGCCACGTCCGTCCCGTTGATCTGCACGGTCGCCGCCGGCGCTCCCTCCAGCGACAGCAGACCGCCGACCGACGAACTGGAGCTGCTGAACAGGTCACTGACCGCGCCGTCCGTCACCGCGTGCTTGACCGTCGTTGACCCGGTGACTAGCCCCAGTGACTCCAGAAGATCCGCCTCGTTGGCCTCCACCAGGTCAATCGCGTAGTCCGCCCCGGTCTGCTCCGAGGTCAACACCAGCCGATGATCCGTATCGCTCACCGACAAGATGGACGCGCGCACGCCTGCACCGAGGCCGTTGATCCGGTTCCGCAAACTGAGCAGCGTATCTGACGTGCCGATCCGCAGGGTTTCCCCGTTGATGACTACGTCCCCGCTCAGGCCCAGCGCCTCGCTGGTCGAGGTCTGGCCCTCGCTGCGTACCTTGTGCGCCTGCGCCAGCTCGTGAACCACGATCTGATACGTGCCCAGGTCTGCAGTCCCCGACGCCGTCACCATCACCATGCTCTCATCGCTGCTGCTCGCTTGCCGCGGCGTCGAGCCACCGGGCGCCATCAGCGCCGCGGTCGCCGTTCGCACCGCCAGCAACTGAGCGCGTATCGCACCCAGCGCCGTCAATTGGTTCGTCTTTGTGCTCTGCTGCGTCTGCAGCCGCTGAACCGGACCGCGCTCGATCGCCAGAAGCTGGTCAATAATGTCCGATGTGTTCAGCCCCGACATCAAGCCGTCCACGGAAAACGTCCCAAAGCCCATCGCCCTCACCCCCGGTCTGCTCCGAGCTCAACGGCGAACGATGAACGCGGAACGCAGAACGCGGAACTGGAAACGGCGAGACCCAAAGGCGAAGACGCGACGTCGGAGCGCGAACCGGAGGGCGAAGGAGCCGTTGATTCATCGTTCATCGTTCCGAGTTCCGCGTTCACCTTTCGCGTACTCCGCGTTGGGTCAGGCGCGCGCCCTCGGAAGGGCGCGCGCCTCAACAGCCTACGCGCCGATGAGCGACAACACGGCTTGCGGTAGCGCGTTGGATTGGGCGAGAAAGGCCACGGAGCTTTGAATCAGAATCTGATTGCGCGTGAAGTCAGCAACCTCCAGGCCGAAGTCCGCGTCGCGAATCGCGCTCTCCGACGCCGCCAGATTCTCCCGAGTTACCGCCAGTGAATTAATCGTGCTTTCCAGTTGGTTCGACTGGAAGGCGCCAATCTGGCCTCGGAGCTCGGTCACCTGCGTGATGGCCTCGTCAATGATGGGAAGCGCACTGTCTGCACCGGACACCGTCGAGATGTCAATACTCGACAGCGACCCCGTAACGCCCAGTTGTGAGGTGGCCACGCTGCCAATTGAAAGCGAGACCTTCTGACCAACGTCCGCACCCACCTGGAAGGTCACTTGCCCTTGGCTCACCAGCAGCGAGTCGCTCCACGTGCTGACGCTGTTGCCGGCGGTCGTCAGGTTGATCTTCATCCCCGAAGTGTCCCCGACGAGCTGCAGCCCCTTGCCGGAGTGGAAGTTCTCCGTGGTCGTATCACCGTAAGTGATCGTTGCCTGAGCGTCCACCCCGTACTTCGCCACTGTCGCCCCGCCGTTTAGGATGTCGGCGCTCTCCACGTAGATGATCCCTTGATCGCTGCCGTAGTTGGACTGGTTCAACTCCACATGGTCGGTGTTCCACACCGCGCTGACACCTGTCTGACTCGTTGCCGCATTGATGTCGTCAATCACATCCTGGACTATATTGGCCACCGTGTAGGTCCCAATGCTGACACCGTTGATGCTGATCGTTCCGCCGTTGTCCAGATTGTCCGTGGCGGCAGTATACGTGTTCGTGCCGGCGTGCTGCGCCCGCGTGGCCGCTTGCGTCACCTGAACGTCAACCAGACCTGCCGGCGTCGTACCCACCGCCTGGGCGCTGGCCACGTGCGTGGTATCAATCACCTGGGCGCTGGTCCCGGCACTCCCGTCCAGCAACTTCTTGGAGCCATACTGCGTCGTGCTGGCAATGTCGTCAATCGTCGCCAGCGCCGACGTCACCTGGAGCTGCAGAGCGGAACGTGAGTCCGCATCGTTGTTGCCCTCACTCGCCGCATCCAGCGCCAGGTCGCGAATCTGCCGCAGCAGCGTGTTGACCTCGTTGAGGGCGCCCTCGGCCGTCTTCACCAGGTTCACGCCCTCCGTCGCGTTCGACAGCGCCACATCCAGGCCCGACACCTGCGCGCGCAGCAACTCGCTCAGAATCAGGCCCGACGGGTCGTCCGCGCCACGGTTGATCTTGAGCCCGGAACTCAGCCGCTCAATTGATTTGCCAATCCTCTCGCTGTTGATCGCTAGGTTGCGCTGCGCATTCAATGAGGAGATATTCTGGTAAATCCTGGTGACACTCATATGCCTTTCCTCCTTGAAAGTACCTCGCTACGCCCAGGAACGTCGTGCGAGGTCCGGCGGCATCCTTGCCGCCTGGGTTGCGGCCCTCCGGCCGGCTGGGGCGCGCTTGGGGCCGCAAGCCAAGCCCGCTCCCTCTGCCCGTTGTCACCTCCCCTGTCGTGCTCGATTACCGGCCACTCATCATATCGGCATCTCGCCGCCCAGCTTGAGCTCTCTCACACCTTGTTACATCCGCGTCCGCCCCTCCTTCACGACCCCACAAACAAATAGGGCGAGGCCACTGAGCCTCGCTCCCACGCCGGCATCGCACGTCTGCCCGGCCCTACTTCTCCTTGGCTGCCTTCTTCGGCGGCGACGCCTCCCTCTGCTCCAAGACCTCCTCCAAAGCAGTCACCTCCGCCGCCGCTGCCTTGATGTTCTCTTGCTGGATGGCGTCGTAGATCTCGCGCCGAAAGATCTTCACATCACTCGGCGCCGAAATCCCGATCCGGACGTGATCGCCGTCCACCGCAGTGACCGTTACCTCGATCTGGTCACCGATCATTATGCTCTCTTGCGCTTTGCGCGTCAGCACCAGCATCCTCTGCCCCCGTAGCGCCGCCCTCCGGCGGAACTCTGTCAGTCTACGCGCTGGCTCTCTCTGGCGGGCCCCCCCTCAGCCTCTGCTCGCCC
This sequence comes from Candidatus Zipacnadia bacterium, assembly GCA_029820995.1. Lineage (GTDB taxonomy): Bacteria > Armatimonadota > Zipacnadia > JALGUG01 > JALGUG01 > JALGUG01. Next base: position 3,374 of record JALGUG010000039.1, on the reverse strand, counting down.
CCCCTCTGCCACTCCGCCCCCAGAACCGGAGCCTGCGTATCGTACTCCGTATCCCGCAAAATCACCTGTCGCCCCCGACTCGACATCCGCCCAATCAGCAGCGGCGCCAATAGGTTCGCCGTCACCTCTCTCCGGTCCTTCTGAGGGTTCAAGATTACCAGCGTCAGAGCCTCCGCCTCCTGCCTCGCTCCCACGCTCTCCAGCTCCCGCAACTCCCAGGGCGGCGGATAGTCCTTAAAGAACGGCTCCGGCGGCGCTACGATGAACGCCAACCCCGGAACCCGTACCGCCTGCAGCCAGTTGAACGGCGGCCCCACACTGTGCGGCAACAGCACGTACTCTCTCACCATGTCGAAGGGCGGTACCGGCCCCTCGATCGTCAAGATCTGATCCTCGATCACGTCCAGCACACCAAAGCGAACGGTCTCAATCAACATTCCGGTCTTGTCCTTTGATCCTTGGCCCTGCAAACCCGCAGGCACTCCAGGTTCCTTGCCCGGCTAGAAGCTCCCGGAGGTCACCTCTCCTGCCTGCCTCCGGACCCTCACCCTCCGCCTACAGCCTCAGCAAGTCGAACAGGTTCGGCCGATTTGCGATCGCCGCCACTGACGACAACGCCGCCTGATACGCAACCTCGTGCGCCTTCAGTTCCGTGATCCCCTCGGTCAGGTCCGTGGCCTCCACATCCGACAGCGCCTCGCGCAGGTGAAACACCGCATCGTCGGCCGACGAGATCGCCGCCTCCACCCGTTGTGCGGTCGCTCCGGTCTCACCCCGCAGCTCCAGTGCGTGGTTCAGCAGCTCGTCAATCTCCTTGAGCCGTGTCGTGCTCACCGCCTCCCGGTCGCCGTTGCGCAAGTCCTGCGCCAGGTTCGACAGCGCCTCGAACACGTCGGGCCAACTGGGATCGGCGGCTCCGCCCATGTTGAACAACCGGTCCCCCGGCACATTGATCGCCGCGGTCCGACCCGGCGCCACTGGGACTTCTCGGCTGTCGCCGTTGCCCAGATACGCCACCGGCGACCCGGGGCCGGCTGTCTCCGCGAAGGGCGGCGACTGCGTCTCCGTACCGCCGAACACATACAACCCCGCAAACCGCTCATTCGCTACGTCAATCATCCGTTGCCGCAGCGCCTCCACCGCCTCGGCCAACGCCGCCAAACCCGCCTCCGGCAACGCGCTGTTGCCGCCCTCCACACAGATGTCGCGCGCCTGGTGCAAGAGATCGTGTACCACACCCAGCGCTGCGTCCGTCGCCCGCAGCTCCCCGGCCGCCCCCTCCAACGCCTCCCGCTGCGTCTGCGCCTCCGCCATTCCGGTCCGCAGGAACAGAATCCGCTCCGTGGCTGCAGGGTCCTGTCCCGGACGCAAGACCTTCCGACCCGAGGACAACTGCATCGTTATCTCGGCCATCCGGTCCCCCACCTGCTCAACCTGCCGCTGCAGGAACTTGTGTTGCCAACTGTCCGAAATCCGCACCGATATCACCTCCCTCCTATCTCCAACTCGCCGCCTCGAACACCGTCTGCGCCAGATCCGCGACGAGCGACACCACCCTGGCCGCAGCGTTGAAGGCCTGTTGGTACTTCACCATATTAATCGCTTCCTCGTCCAGCGAGACACCGATGACGCTGTCCAGCTCCATGCGCAGACCCTCGACAATGCCCATGCACGCCGTCTTGGCCTCCTCCGCCTCCGCCACGTCCGCGCCCACCTGCCCCACCAGCTCCGCATAGAAGCTCTGGAACGTCTCCGTCCCTCCGCCCACCGCCAGTTTGGCTCGCAGCTCTGCCAGTTGCATCGCTACCGCCCCGTCGCCCGGCGCACCCGTCGCCGACGCACCGATCGCCTGCGGTGCCTGCACCAGCACCTCGTTCACCGCCAGCCCGGCAACGCCCGGGCCTCCGGTGAAGAAGTCCACACCCGTCGTGCCGTCCAACCCGATTCCCGTCTGATGAACCGCATTGATCTCGGTCCGCAGAGCGTCGGCCAGTTCGTCCAGACTTGCCAGGTAACTCGGCAGGTCCGCGTCCCGCGCCGCCAAAACCCCTCCCAGCTCGCCCCGCAGACCTTGCACCACCGGCCCGCCCTCCCCAAACACCACCTGCCTCATCCCCGTCAGCGGGTCAACCTCCGCCCCCAGCTCATGCACCGTCGCCCCCGCCACCAGCCGACGGCCCCCGATCAACACGTCCACCAGCCCGCCGGCCTGAGGCTTCGCCTCCGCGCCGACCAGAGTCGCCAGGCGCGACAGCGCTCGATCGCGCTCGTCCAGCACGGTGCTGGCTCCCGCCCGGGGCCCGAGCGCCGCTGCCCGCGTGTTCAACAGCGCCACCTCGTGCGCCAGCCGATTGATCTCGTTGACCGTCGTCTCCACCTGGGTGTCGTACTCGAACCGCAGGCGCTCCAGGTCCCCGTAGCGCTCCACCAGGCCGTCCGTCAGTCGTTGCGCCGAGGTGATGACACCTCGCCGCGCCACCATGCTTTCCGGTTGTGCCGCCAGACCTTGCAGTCGGCTGAAAAACTCGTCCAGCGCATTGCTCAGCCCGTGCTCGCTCAGATCTGTGAACAGCGCCTCCGCCCGGAGCAGAGACCGCTCCCGGCCCTCTGCCAGACCCAGGCGCCCCAGGTCAGTCCGGAGCTGAGCCTCAACAATCGCATCGCCCGCCCGCTCGATCCGCTCCGCCAGGACCCCCATGCCGCCCATCACCGGCGACTGCGTCAGGATCCCTCCGTCGTTCGATTGCGCCGACAGCAGCACCCGTCGCCGCCCATAGCCCTCCGTCTGGATGTTGGCCAGGTTCTGCGCCGTCACCTCGAGCGCCGTCTGATACGACGACAGCGCCGTCCGCGCGATCTCCAACGCTCGCAAAGGCATCGCTTACGCCGCCTCATCCACAAACAGGCACCGTCGGTTTCCGTCCCGCGGCCCGCCCTCCAGTGCGCCGTACGACCCCTGAGTCAACTCGGCCAGCACCGCCAGACACGCCTGATGATACGCCAGCCCGTCCCCCAGCACTTGCGCTGTCACCTCGGCCGCCGCCTGCAGGCGCCGGCGTTCCTGTGCCGCTTCTCGCCACAGCTTCTGCCACCTCAGCGCCTCCACCGGCCCCATCCCCCGCAGCAGCTCCCCCAGGCTCGGCGGTCCGCGGTTGTCGCCCCATGCCTTGGCCCACGCCTCCTGTCGCGCCCGCGAGGCCGTGGACAAGCTGTCGGCCCGAGCTTCGACCTCCGCCGTCGCAGCGCTCAAACCCGCGTGATCCCGCGCAACTGCAGCTTGGCGCTGCCGCGTCAGAGCCTCCCGCACCTCTTGGCACGCCGCTAACTCGCGACGTAGCGCGCCCTCCGCCCGGCACCGCGCTGCCCTGCTCGCG